>JAGOAI010000015.1 GCA_017983965.1 Rhodoluna sp.
TTGGCAGCGAGAGCATCGTTCTCGTCTGGCTGCTCGTCGATAACCGGGCGAGGATAGGTGACCTGAACATCGCCCGACTCGTCGCGAAGAATTACGAACTGAATGCGCTTCTGATCGCGAAGCTTCTCGACCCAGCCACCTAGAACGACCGAACCGTCCTGGCGCGCGGCCAGGTCTTTAACGAGAGTGCGCTCGCGCATTTCATCCTTGCTTTCTAACTGATAGTTGCCTGAAACGGCGTCTAGCCCCAAGTTTACCCGCGGGTAGACTAGGCACATGCCCGCCGATCGCCTTCACTTGGTTCGCCACGGTGAGGTTCATAACCCAGGTGGCGTGCTTTATGGCCGGCTTCCGCATTTTCACTTGAGTGAGCGCGGAGTCGAGATGGCCAAGACCGCGGCAGAGGCAATCAAGAACCTAAATCGTCCAGTTGCCAAGATCGTCACATCACCGCTCTTGCGCACCCAGCAGTCGGCAGAGCCAATTGCAGAGCACCTCGGGCTCGACCCGGTAACAGACCAGCGCCTGATTGAGCCTTATAACGTCTTCGAAGGCCGCAAACTCAGCGCCCGCCACGTGGCCGTTCGCCCACACCTTTATGTTCACCTGCGCAACCCGAACACCCCGTCTTGGGGCGAAAGCTACGAGGCGATTGTCGCCCGCATGTTTGAAGCCATGGATGACCTAGCGGCCGAAGTCGAGTCTGGCGATGTGGTGCTGGTAACCCACCAGCTGCCGATCTGGATGGTTCATCGCAGGGTCAGCGGAGCCAAGCTCGCGCACAACCCGAAGCAGCGTCGATGCGGCCTTTCTTCGATTACCAGCTTCGAGAAGCGCGACGGAGTTTGGGTTGAGGTTGACTACGTCGACCCAGCCGCCGAGGCCGGCGCAAAAGACAAGGGTGCGGTCTGATGAAGTTGCAGCAGAGCATGCGAAAGATTGCGGCGGCCGCGCTCGCGGTGAGCATGACGCTTTCACTCGGTGCTTGTTCGAACGACCAACTCGCAGACCAGTTCAAAGCTGGCGACAACAAGAACTACATCGCCGGTGATGGCACCGTCGTAGAAATCGCAGAAGAAAATCGTGGCGAACCAATTGTTTGGGCCGGCCCAACCGAGAGTGGCGGAATTCTCAAGAGCGATCAGCTTGCTGGCGTAGTTGTGGTCATGAACTTTTGGTATGCCGCTTGTGCACCTTGTCGAGCAGAAGCAAAAGACTTGGTTGAAGTGAACCGACTGTTCATTGGCAAGAACGTGCAGTTCGTCGGAGTCAACGTTCGCGACACCGCTGCAACTGCTCTCGCGTTTGATCGCAACTTCGACATCACCTGGCCATCGATCATCGATTCAAAATCGGGTTCGGTGCTTTTGGCATTTACCGGATTGGTTCCACCACAGGCAGTGCCGACAACTCTCGTGATTGACAAGAAGGGTCGCGTTGCTTCTCGCGTTCTCGGTCGGGTTGAAGTTTCAACTTTGAAGTCACTCGTTCAAACGGTGGTTGACGAAAAGTGAACCTAGCCGAACAGATTCTTGGCGGCTCAATGTTCGTCGCGATTCCGATTGCGATGCTTGCCGGTTTGGTTTCGTTCTTGAGCCCGTGCGTGCTTCCGCTTGTTCCTGGTTATCTCGGTTTCGTGTCTGGCAACGCGGCACCAAAGTCGCGCATTGTCTTGGGCACGGTTTTGTTTGTGCTCGGTTTCACCTCTGTCTTTGTTTCGCTCGGCACCGTGTTCGGTGTCTTCGGCGCACGACTGCACGCCTATAGCTCGACAATTCAGCCGGTGCTCGGTGTCATCGTGATCTTGCTCGGCCTGGTTATGGTCGGCCAATTCGGCTTTATGCAGCGAACCATCAAGCCAAGCTGGCGACCACGCATGGGGCTAGTTGGCGCGCCACTGCTGGGCGTGGTCTTCGGCCTCGGCTGGACTCCATGCATCGGCCCAACCCTCGCCTCGGTGCTAGCGCTCAGCCTCGACTCGAGCCAAGCGGTGCGCGGCCTCGTGCTGACCATCGCCTATTCGATCGGCCTCGGTCTGCCATTCGTTTTGCTCGCCGCCGGTTTCTCATGGGCCACTCGCTCGGTTGGTTTCGTGCGCAAGCACATCCGTGCATTCAACATCGCCGGTGGCTCGCTGCTAATCATTCTCGGGCTGCTCTTGGCGACCGGTGTCTGGAACACAGTCATCGAATATTTTCAGGTGGTGAACAGTGAGTTCTTCCCAGCGATCTAAATCGAGAGACGAAGTCATCGAGTCACCTGAGATTGGCATTCAAGGATGGGCGCGTTGGTTCTGGCGTCAACTAACTTCGATGCGCACGGCTTTGCTTTTGCTTTTGCTTTTGGCAGCTGCCGCGATTCCGGGATCGGTGTATCCGCAGCGAAGCGCAGACCCAAATGGTGTGACTGCGTTTTTCGATAACGAACCAGAGCTCGCGAAGATTCTCGACGCGTTTCAGATTTTCGATGTTTACACATCGACCTGGTTCAGCGCCATTTACATTTTGCTTTTCATCAGTTTGATTGGCTGCGTTGTTCCGCGAACTCGAGTTCACTACGACGCACTCAAGGCTGCACCACCGGCGGCGCCGCGAAACTTTGCACGCATGCCTGCAAACAAAATGGTGAAGTCAAGAAAAGCAAACGTGGTTGCTCTTGCCGAAAGTATTTTGCGCAAGCAGGGCTATCGTGTCTCAACAACCAAGACCGCAGTTTCGGCAGAGCGCGGCTATCTTCGCGAAACCGGAAACCTGATTTTTCACTTCTCGCTAATTGGTGTTTTGATTGCGGTAGGAATCGGCGGCGGTCTAAGTTACAGCGGCCAGCGCGTGCTGATCGAAGGCGAGACCTTCGTGAACAACTTGGCCGGCTATGACTCGATCGCACCGGGCACCTTCTTCAGCGAGAAGCAGCTAACCCCGTTTAGCGTGACCCTCGACAAGTTCGACGTCATCTTTGACATCAGAAACCAGACCAACATCGGCACCCCGCTCGACTTCAAGGCAAGCGTGACCAGTCAGGTGGGCGCAAACGGCAAGCCGACCGCAGGGGTCATCCGTGTGAATGAGCCGCTAGAACTGCCGAATGCCAACCTCTATCTGACTGGCAACGGCTATGCCCCTGTCATTACGGTTCGCGACGGCGACGGAAACGTGTCGTTCTCGGGGCCGACGGCCTTCTTGCCGCAAGACAAGAACTACACCTCGCTCGGCGTCTATAAGTTGCCAGATGCCAAGCCAAAGCAGTTCGGCATGATCTCGTTCTTTTACCCGACGGCCGAAGAGCTGACCACGGGCGCGAAGACTTCGATTTTTCCGGACCCGATCAACCCGCTGCTCACCCTGAACGTCTATGAGGGCGACCTCGGCCTAGACGGCGGAGTGCCAAAGAACGTTTATTCGCTCGACATCTCGAAGATGACGCAGGTCGCCGGCGGCAAGAGCGGCGTCAAGGGCATCGAGCTGCAGAAGGGCGAAACCGCCAAGTTGCCAAATGGGCTCGGCACGGTCAAGTTCGAGGGCATCAAACGTTTCATCTCGATGGACATCAGTTACAACCCTGGCGCGGGATTTATTCTGCTCTTCGCTTTGTTATCTCTCGGTGGGTTGGTTCTTTCGCTTTTGGTGCCGCGCAGAAGAGTCTGGGTTCGCAAGACCGCAGAAGGTTTTGAACTCGCGGCGCTGGCTCGAGGCGATGACCCGACCCTCGAAAAGATAATTGACGAACTAGCTATCGACATTAAGAAGGCAAAACTTGAATAACGTAGTGCTCAACGAAGGGCTATCGCTAACCTCACGCTTGTTTATTTATGCGGCGATGGCAATCTATACCTTCTCGTTCTTGGCATACGTGTTGAACCTCTCTCGTCAGGCGAGTGAGAAGAAAGCAGTTCGTGCAGAAGCATCAAAGTCTGAGCGCGTTGCACTCATTTTGCTAATCGGCGCAGCAGCTCTTCACACGGTCGGTGTGGTCTTGCGAGCAATTTCGGTTTCGCGTGTGCCATGGGGCAACATGTATGAATTCGCGATCACCGGCAGCCTCGTTATCGTGGCGATCTTCATCATTGCGCAGTTCATCATTCGCGACATTAAGTTCATTGCGATTCTGATCAGCGGCTTCTCGCTGCTAACTCTCGGTGTTGCCACAACTAACTTCTATGTCGAGGTTGCCTCGCTCATGCCGGCGCTGCAGAATTACTGGCTATACATTCACGTGAGCGTTGCCGTCTTGGCGACAGCTTTTTTCAACATCGCGGCAGCGCTGTCGGTTGCCTACCTATTCAAGACCTCAGGCTTCATCGCGAAGAGCAAGAACAAAATCGCTGCATCGCTCAAGCGCGTGCTCGCTGTTTTGCCGGCCGAGAACAAGCTCGAGAAGTTGGCCTACCGCTTCAACATCATCGGCTTCATTCTCTGGACGTTCACCCTCATCGCCGGCGCCATCTGGGCCGAACGTGCCTGGCACCGCTACTGGGGCTGGGACACCAAAGAGGTCTGGACCTTCATCATCTGGACCCTCTATGCCGGCTACCTGCACGCCAACGCCACCCGCGGCTGGTCTGGCAAGCGCTCGGCTTGGTTGGCACTCATTGGCTTCTCGGCAGTGATCTTCAACTTCACAATCGTGAACCTGTTCTTCAAGGGCCTGCACGTCTATAGCGGCCTGAAATAGATCTAGATCAGGTTGTAGCAACGCTCTAGTCGAGCGCGCCACCAATCGACCCGATCTGAGTCTGCGGCTAGCTTCTCGAGTTTGGTTTCACTCGCAACCGCGCGCTTCACATAGAGCAACGCGTTCTCTGCGATGAACGGCTCTTCGCAAACATCATCGGCAAGCAAGGCAACCGTGCCAAGACCCGCGTCAAAACTCTCAACCTCGAGTGCGGCGGCCAGGTGCAAGCCCATTGAAATTCCCACGGATGTCTCGAGCGCACTCGAAACCGTAACCGGCAGTTTTGCTTCGCGCGTGACGTCGAGCGCAGAGCGAATGCCACCGAGTGGTTGGGCCTTAATAACGAGCACATCGGCAGCGTTGGCGTTCGCAACCGCAAGCGGGTCGCTCACCTTGCGCACCGATTCATCGGCGGCAACCTTCACACCGATGCGCGCGAGTTTCAATCGCGCCTCGGCAAGCTCTGCAATTGTCTTCACCGGTTGTTCGAAATATTGAAGGTCGATAGATTCGAGCGAAAGTTCTTTGGCAAGCTCGATTGCGGTTGCAACATCGAAGCCACCATTTGCGTCGAGTCGAATTGAAACTTCGGGGTGCAACTCGTGCACTCTGCGCACTCGAGCGAGATCGTCGGCGATGCTCTGGCCTGGCTCGGCGACTTTGATTTTCACGGTGCGAAATTGTCCGAACGCCGCGAGCTGTTCTTCAACCTGTTCGGCAGCAACAGCCGCGAGAGTTGCGTTGATATAGATAGCCGACTGCGAGAGCCTCGGGGTTTCAGTAAAACCAAACTCGAGCGCTGCGCGCAGCCAAACGGCCGCCTCTTCGTCTTCATATTCGAGAAACGGTGACCACTCGGTCCATCCGTGGCTGCCTTCAAAAAGCACCACCTCGCGATGTTGCACGCCGCGAAATTTGACCCGCATCGGAATCGAGAGAACGCGGGCAGAGGCCAGCAGGTCGCTGATTGCGGGTTTCGATGCCAAGGTCACGTTGTTAGTCTAGATTCATGGCTAATCAGGTATCCGAGTTGTTTGACGCCGCCATTTGGCGCGAAATTCCTGGTTTTGACGCCCTAACTGACATCACCTATCACCGTCACGTCGAGTTGGGCATGGTTCGCATCGCGTTCAACCGCCCTGAGGTGCGCAACGCCTTTCGCCCAAAGACAGTCGACGAGCTAGCCGCTGCCCTCGAGCACGCACGCGTTGACTCGAAGGTCGGCGTTGTTCTTTTGACCGGCAACGGGCCATCACCAAAAGACGGCGGTTGGGCCTTTTCTAGCGGCGGCGACCAGCGCGTGCGCGGCAAAGACGGCTATAAATATGCAGAGGGTGAAGATGCTTCGACCATCGATGCCGCTCGCAGCGGCCGTTTGCACATTCTCGAAGTTCAGCGCCTAATTCGCTTCATGCCAAAGATCGTCATCGCACTCGTGCCTGGCTGGGCAGCCGGTGGCGGCCACTCGCTTAATGTGATCGCCGACCTCTCTATTGCTTCGCGTCAGCACGCACGCTTCAAGCAAACCGACGCAGACGTTGCTTCATTCGACGCAGGCTACGGCAGTGCCTACCTTGCGCGCCAGGTTGGTCAAAAGTTTGCACGCGAGATTTTCTTCTTGGGCCAGGAATACTCAGCTCAGCGCGCCTATGAAATGGGTGTCATCAACGCCGTTGTCGATCACGAAGAACTCGAAAAGACCGGTGTCGAGTGGGGTGCCGAGATTCTTCGCAAGTCACCTCAGGCAGTTCGCATGTTGAAGTTCGCGTTCAACGCTGTTGACGACGGTCTCGTCGGGCAGCAGATTTTCGCGGGTGAGGCAACTCGCTTGGCCTATGGCACCGCCGAGGCAGCCGAAGGTCGCGACGCGTTTCTCGAAAAGCGCGAACCAGACTGGTCGCCGTATCCGTGGCACTACTAAGCAGCCGCTAACCCTCGAATGACCAAACCGCTAAAGCTGATCGCTGCAAACGACACCTTTGGTGCTCTGCTCGCTGTAACCGGTGCCTTGGCCGGCAAACACGCGCTGTTCATAACGGCCCCAGAGACCAACGGGCTCATGCCTGAAACACACCAATTGCCAGAAAGTGTCGACGACTCGGTTGCCTTTGTGGTCGAAACCAGCGGGTCAACCGGAACACCTAAGCGGGTCGAGCTCTCGGCTGCCGCGGCCCTGGCTGGCGCAAAGGCCAGTGCTTCACGACTCGGAGGTTCTGGGCAGTGGTTATTGGCACTGCCAATCAACTACGTGGCTGGGCTAAACGTTTTGATTCGCTCGGCCGTTGCCGAAACTCAGCCGGTCATGATGAACACCGCGGTTAGTTTCACAGCCGAAGCTTTTGTTCGCAGCACCTCGTTGATGTCTGGTTCGAAGAAGTTCACGGCGCTTGTTCCAACTCAACTCTCACGTTTGGAAGTTGCCGCCGAACAAGACGAAACTGTTTTGCGTGCACTCAAGTCTTTCGACGCGATTCTCGTTGGTGGTCAGGCGAGCTCAGCGCAGCTGATTGATTCACTTCGCCAGCAAGGTGTGAACGTTGTCGAAACCTATGGCTCTGCAGAAACTTTCGGCGGAGTGGTTTATGACGGTTTAGCACTAGATGGTGTTCAAGTGAAAATCTCAGATGACTCTCGAATTCAAATCTCTTCTGCCGAGCTTGGCGACGTTTTGATGAGTGACCTCGGTGAAATTGTTGAAGGCAAATTGCGCGTGCTCGGTCGTGCAGACAGAGTTCTGATTTCAGGGGGAATCAAAATTTCGCTCGATCGAGTTGAAGCTATTGCTCGCGACATTGCGGGTGTTGTCGAAATCGCTGCAGCCGCTGTCGAAGATTCAGAGTGGGGCGAGCGCGTCGGCATCGTCTATCTGGGAAGCCCAGAGGTTGCAGACGAAATCGCTATTCGCCTTGCTGATGACCTTGGGCCAGCTGCGAAACCGTTGCGCATCATTCGAGCTGATCGAGTGCCAAAATTGTCGAGCGGCAAACACGATTTGCTCGCCATCAAACAGCTATTCGAAAAGAGTCAAAGTGGCCAATAAGAAGAAGGCACGCAAGAAGCAGATTGGCCTATGGCTTGAGGGTGCGAGACTCAGAACCCTTCCGCTTGCTGTCGCCCCGGTTGCCATTGGTGCCGGCGCTGCCGCTTCGAACCAGTCGTTTAGCCCGCTGCTCAGCGCTCTAGCCCTTGCGGTTGCCCTGTTTCTGCAGATTGGCGTCAACTTCGCTAACGACTACTCAGACGGAATTCGTGGCACAGACGCCAAGCGCGTTGGCCCGCTTCGCCTAACCGCGAGCAAGTCGGTGAAGCCAGCTTCAGTAAAAGCGGCTGCTTTCGCTTTCTTCGCGCTTGCTGCACTGGCCGGCCTCGCAATTGTTTTGCTAACTCAAGTCTGGTGGCTGCTTGCCGTTGGTGTGGTTGCAATCATCGCGGCCTGGTTCTATACCGGTGGCAAGAACCCATATGGTTACGCGGCACTCGGTGAACTCTCGGTCTTCATTTTCTTTGGGCTAGTTGCAACCGTTGGCACAACTGTTATTCAAGTCAAAGACTTCTGGCAAAACGATTTGTTGATGATTGTCACATTTGCCGGCGCAACCGCAATTGGGTTGTTCTCGTCGGCCGTGCTGATGGTCAACAACATTCGCGACATCGACACCGATCGCCACGTTAGCAAGAGAACGCTTGCAGTGAAGGCTGGCAAACGTTGGGCTAAGGCAATCTACTTCTTGTTCATGTGGCTGCCGATTGTTCTGCTTGCGCCGTTTCCGTTTTTCTATCCGGCAACGTTTTTGGCTTATGCCAGCTTGCTGCTTGTTCTTCCGGCAACGCTAATTGTGGCAACGGCTAAGCAGCCAAAAGAATTGATTCTCGCGCTCAAGCTCACAAGTTTTGCGGCGCTGGTTTATTCGCTGGCGCTGGCTTATGGCCTCGCGTCGATTTCAGTATCGGTTTAGTTCGACTCTTTGTCGTCGACAGCGCCATCTTCGTGGTCGCTATCTTTGTCGTTCTTTTTGTTTCGAGCTTCATAGATCGACTTCGAAACTGCATCGCGCTGGTTCGAGAAGAACAACAGCGATAGAGCGAGTGCCATCGCGGCTGCAACGAATGTTGAAAAATAGGCGTCAAATTGAAGAGCGAGCATTCCGCCGAGAATCACGAGAAACGTGCCGAGGCGCAGCACTAGGTATTTGATCCATGGGTTCTTCACGGAATAAGTCTAAGTTTTGGCTGATTAGAGTTAATCCATGCGATTTCAATTGTTCGGTCTAGTAGTGCTAGCCATCTTCACGGTGTTTGTTACCGTGTTTGCCGCCAGTGCCGACAAGAACGCGGTTCGGGTTTTGCCAAAGTTTGCCTGGGTCTTGCTCTGCTTATTTGTTACCCCGGTTGGCGGGCTGCTCTATTTGGCGCTCGGTCGCCCTCTTGGTGGGCCGGGTCAGCGCCAACCGCGCAAGAGCACAGCACCCGACGACGACCCGCAATTCTTGAGAGACCTCTCGGACCGCCTTCGCAAAGACGACGAGGGCCACCAGTGACCGAGGCTCCGGCCCAGGTTTTCGCGGCTAACCTGCTTGCCAACCTGGTTGGCAGGCTAGAGGTTGGGCACATCTATCTAGCCCCGGGTTCGCGTTCTCAGGCTCTTGCCGTGGCAGCCGAGCAGTTGGCTAGTGCGGGCAAGGTCAAGTTGCACGTGCGCATCGACGAGCGGTCAATGGGCTTTTCGGCCCTTGGCACCGCAATTGCCACCCAGACCCCGGTTGCGCTGATTTGCACCTCTGGCACCGCGGTTGCCAACCTTCACCCGGCAGTGCTTGAGGCGCATCATTCCGGTGTGCCACTCATCTTGCTAACCGCAGATCGCCCAGCAGAGCTTCGCGGAGTCGGCGCGAATCAGACCACCGACCAAGTTGGCATCTTCGGCAGCTCAGTGCCAGTGGTTTTCGATGTCGAGGCTCCAACTGCCGAGGTCGACGAAGCCGAGCGCGCGAGAGAACTTGCCGTTGCGGTCGCCAGTGGAATGAGCGAGTCGACTGGCCCTGTTCAGCTGAACCTTGCATTCAGAGAACCGCTTTCGAGTCAGCTGCCAGATGCCTCAAAGATTTCTGTGACCGTTGTCGCGGCCGAGCCTGCTGAGCCAGAAGTTGAATGGGCCATTCTCGACGCATCGGTGCCAACGGTTGTTATCGCCGCAGCCGGCGCTGGTGAAGAAGCTGTTGAACTCGCAGAGTCGTTTGGCTGGCCGCTCTTTGCCGAGCCATCTTCGGGTGCACGTTTTGGTTTGAACGCGATTGTTTCTTATCGCAGATTGCTGCAACAACAACACGAACTCGCATCGCAAATCAAACGAGTAATCGTCTTCGGAAAACCAACTCTGAGTCGTCAGATAAACGCACTCTTCTTTGATGAGTCAATCGAAACAATTGTGGTGAAGAGCAAAACTCACGGGCACTTCGATGTGGCAAGACGCGCCGCGCAATTCGTTAACGAAATTTCAGTCGATGACGAAGTTGACTTCGAATGGCTAGCATCGTGGCGTCTGGCTGATCACGAAAACGAATTTAAGTTCAGCGACAAGCTTGACCGAACCAATTTGGTTCGCGAGGTCTACGAAGCTTCAAGTCAAAACGATTGCATCGTTATTGGTGCGAGCAGACTCATTCGCGAAGCAGACTCGGTTGCGCCAGCAAAGCCAATTGCAGTTTTTGCGAATCGCGGCCTTGCCGGAATCGATGGCACCATCGCAACCGCGACCGGAATCGCCATCGCAAATCACGACTACTTCATCGACCATGGCGTCGACTCGGTTGGCATCACTCGCGCGCTAATGGGTGACATCACGGCTCTGCACGACGTTGGTTCGCTTGCCATCGATAAGAGCGACGGCGACATCAACCTGCAGGTAATCGTGGGCAACGATGGCGGCGGAACGATATTTGAGACCCTCGAGATCGCCAACACAATTGACGACCAGGCCTTCGACCGTTTGTTTAGAACCCGCCAAACCATTGACTTCTGGCACCTAGCCGAGGCCTATGGCTGGCAATACATCAGGGTTGAGCGACTCGAGCAACTCTCAGCCGCGCTGCAGACCAGAGGCCGAGCGCTTATCGAGGTCTTGCTCTACTAGCGGCTAGGCCAGCGCTTCGCGAATCGGCTTGAACTTCAGTTCGGTTTCGTCGAGCTCGGCGTCTGGGTCTGACTCGGCGATGATGCCGCAGCCAGCAAAAGCAGTTATTTGGTTCTCACTTAGAAGTGCACCGCGCAGTGCAATCGCCCACTCTCCGTCGCCGTCTGCGCCTATCCAGCCAACCGGCCCGGCATAGCGACCGCGGTCGAATGGCTCTAACTCAGAAATCAACTTTTGTGCTTCACCAGTCGGTGTTCCGGCGACGGCCGCGGTTGGGTGAAGCAGCGCTGCTAGATCGAGCACCGATGCGTCGTCGCGCAACACCGCGTGCACGTCGCTTGCGAGATGCCATAGGTTCGGCAACTGCAAACTGAACGGTTCGCTGTCGGCATCAACTTGACTGCAAAACTTTTGCAATTCGTCAACGAGCGACTTAACAGCAAACCGATGTTCGGTGATGTTTTTCGAAGATGCAGCGAGTGCATTCGAAATTGCAAAGTCGACACCCGGATCTGTTCCGCGACCTGCGGTTCCGGCAAGAACACGAGCCGAGACTTGTTTGTGCGAAACGCGAACAAGTAATTCAGGTGATGCACCAAACAAACCATCGACACTGTATGTCCAGCAGGTTGGATACTTAGTCGCCATGCGCTTTAGCGCGGTTCGAACATCAAAGTTCGAATCGACCTGCGCAACCAAGTCGCGAGCAAGCACGACCTTCTCGACGCGCGAATTTTCGATTGACGAAATTGCATCGCGAACCGACTGCATGAATCCGTCTGCGCTCTGCAGTCCATCGGTGAGGGTGATTGGTGAGTTGGCTCGGTAGGTGAGTGGCTCATCCCAGAAATTTTCGTCGTCGCCACCGGCAACCCGGGTTAGCCAACGAACGCCGTCGCGAGTGCCAAGCAGAACGCGAGGAACAATCAACACGCTCTCTGACTCGCTGTCGTCTGCGAAGGCAAAGCTGCCGAAGGCAACAAGCCCAGAGCCCGGCACCCGCACCTCGTCGATGACCTGGGTTTCTTCAACCAGGGCACGCCAGGCCTTGGCCAGCTCTTGCATGCGCTGTGGCCCGCGGGCAGTCAGGCGAACCGCCTCGCCCCAGCCGACCAGGCCATCACCGTTGCGAATGAAGGCGGCGGGCGACTCGGGCAGTTGATCGATCAGGTGAAAGTCAGCAGATTCGGGCAGACGAATCGAGTGCAGACTGAGTCGCACTTCGGCTTTGGTCAATTGGCACCTGTTCTGAGGCTGAGCATTATCTGTGAAGACCCGCTCGGGCTTGGATTGGCTGTTGCTCAAAGTTAAACTTGCAACAACAGCCATACTATTCCGCGGGAGCAAACGTGAAAATGCAAAAGAAGGCAGCCACAGCGCTGATTTCACTTCTTTCGGCGTTGTTGCTTGCGGTGATCTTCAGCTCTGGTTCTGCCCTGGCAGACGAAAAGAAGCCTCACCCACGACCTTCTGACGCCAGCGCAACTCACGCGCCCCATCACGAAGACGATGACGAAGAAGACGAGCGCGACGAGCACGACGAGCTTCGTGAACAATATGGCGATGTTGACCAGGTGTTTATGCCACCGCTTGTGGTTTCAGACCCAAACAATCAGTTCAACGGCGCAGGCAGAGGTCCAGCGAAACCGCTGAATCCACCGGTTGACTCAATGGTTCTGCCAGACGCCACAAATATTGACCCGCACGCAAACCCACCGATTGACCCTAAGAAAATTCGAGCAACGAAGAACACCCCAGCTCAAAACTTCTTTGAAGCCGCAACTTTGGCGATCGGCGCAATGGCCGCCGGATCAGCAACCCTAGGTGCTGTTGCAATTCGCAGAACGATCAAACTGCGCAAGACGGCGAAGGCCGACTACATCTACGAGTAAACGAGATTGCCCTGCCCTGACCGCGATTTGCGCGGTTAGACTTGACGGGTGAGCAAAGCAGATTTGGCCAAAAAACCCGAAGAGGTTGCCGCCATGTTCGACTCGGTTGCTCAAAAATACGACAGAGCAAACGACCTTCTCTCTTTTGGCCAAACCCGCACCTGGCGCGGCAAAGTTCGCGATGCCGTTGACGCCAAGTCGGGTCAGAGTGTCTTAGACCTTGCTGCTGGCACCGGTTCTTCGTCTATCGCCTTTGTTCGCGAGGGCGTTCGCGTGGTGGCCTCTGACTTCTCTCAGGGCATGCTCGCCGAGGGGCGCAAACGACACCCAGAGCTCGAATTCGTCTTCGCCGACGCCACCAAATTGCCATTCAAGGCAGCTGAATTTGACGCAACCACCATCTCGTTTGGCCTTCGCAATGTCGTCGACGTCGAAAAAGCGCTCGGCGAGATGCACAGGGTCACAAAGCCGGGCGGTCGCCTTGTGATCTGCGAGTTTTCGCAGGTTCAGAGCCCAGCGTTGCGACCCCTCTATGAGTTCTATCTGAAGCGAATTTTGCCGGTTTTCTCGCGCCTAGCTGGGCAAACCCCAGAGGCCTATGACTACCTAGCCGATTCGATTCTGGCGTGGCCAACCCAGGCAGAACTTGCCAAGAAAATTGAAACTGCCGGATTCGAACGCGTGACATACAAGAACCTGGTGTTCGGCGTTGTTGCAATTCACATAGGGCACAAGCCGACCGCAAAGAAAGCCGCAGCCAAAGAATCTGTCGCTAAGAAGCCTGCAGCAAAGAAGGCAGCGGCCAAAAAGCCTGTCGCAAAGAAGGCCGCAAAGTGAGCGCGAAACTACCTTCACAACTAAAACGATTTGCAGATCGAGCGTTGCTCTCGCAAATCGAAGAAAATCTTGAACTCGTTGAAGCCGAGTTGCTCGAAGCAACAAAGCACACAGATCCGGTTTTGCAAAACGCGGCGAGACACTTGGTTGAAGCTGGTGGCAAGCGTGTTCGCCCAGTTTTGGTTTTGCTAACTTCGTTGCTCGGCGATGGCGCAACGCAGCGCGTCATCGATGCGGCGGCAATTGTTGAGCTAACTCACCTTGCAACTCTGTATCACGACGATGTCATGGATGACGCGCCGACTCGTCGCGGAGTGCCAACCGCGCAGCACGTCTTCTCAAACTCGATTGCCATTTTGATTGGTGATCTTCTGCTAGCCCGCGCATCGATTCTTTCGACACAACTTGGAATCGATGCAATCACAATGCAGGCGAACACTTTCGAACGCCTCTGCATCGGTCAACTAAACGAGACAGTTGGTGCTCGCGAAGACGAAGACGCAATCGAGCACTATATTCAGGTTCTCGCAGACAAGACCGGTTCACTCATTGCGGCAAGCGCAAAGCTTGGCGTGATGATGGGCAATGCCGATTCGAAGTACCTCGAGCCACTCAGCGAATTCGGCGAGAAGATCGGCGTCGCTTTTCAGCTCATCGACGATGTCATCGACATTTCAGAAGCCGGCCCTTCTGGCAAGACCCCGGGCACCGACCTGCGCGCTGGAGTGCCAACCATGCCTGTGCTCTTGCTTAGAAAGCGTGCAGACAGCGACCCAACCGCGGCTGCACTGCTTGCCGAAATTGACGGCGACCTTTCTAGCGACGAGCGTTTGGCCGAAGTTGTAGCCAAGCTTCGCAACCACCCGGTTGCCGACGAGGCCTTCGAAGCTGCCAAGCGCTGGGCCGACGAAGCCATTGAGGCCCTAGATGTTTTGCCAGACGGGCAGACCAAACGAGCTCTAATTCACTTTGCACAAGCGGTAGTCAACCGCGACAACTAGAAACAAATACAAGGAAAAATGTCGAACATCGATAAGCCAAAAATGCGTCTCGCTATCGTGGGTGCGGGCCCAGCCGGAATCTATGCCGCTGACCTTTTGATCAAATCTGAATTGCGCGACTTCGAAGTTTCGATTGACCTGTTTGATTTGCTCCCGGCTCCTTATGGTTTGGTGCGTTACGGCGTTGCTCCCGATCACCCGAGAATCAAGGGAATCATCCGTGCGCTTTATGAAGTGCTCGATCGCGGAGACATTCGCTTTTTCGGAAACGTCGAATATGGCAAAGACATCACTCTCGAAGAATTGCAGCAGCACTACAACGCAGTGATTTTTGCAACCGGTGCAATTCGCGATGCTGACTTGAACATTCCTGGCATCGAACTCGATGGCTCTTATGGCGCTGCAGATTTTGTGAACTGGTATGACGCTCACCCAGACTTTGCTCGCACCTGGCCGCTAAATGCAAAAGAAGTTGCCGTTATCGGAAACGGAAACGTTGCGCTCGATGTTGCTCGCGTCTTGGTGAAGGTTCCTGAGCAAATGCTCACCACCGATATTCCTGCACACGTTTTCGACGGGCTAAAAGATTCACCGGTTACCGATGTGCACGTGTTCGGCCGTCGTGGCCCAGCTCAGGTTAAGTTCACTCCGCTCGAGTTGCGCGAGGCTACTCACCTCGAGGGTGTCGACACAATCGTTTATGAAGAAGACTTCAAATATGACGCCGGCTCAGAAGAAGCCATTGAAAGCAACAACCAGACTCGCGTGATGGTTAAGACCCTCGAGGGACTTCGCACCAAAGAGCAGACCGGCGCGAACCGTCGTCTGCACCTGCACTTCTTTAGCCAGCCCGTCGAGGTGCTTGGCGAAGACGGCAAGGTTGTCGGCTTCAAGGTTGAGCGCACCGAGCTAGATGGCAAGGGTGGCGTGGTTGCCACCGGCGAGTTCAGAGAGTTCGACGTTCAGGCGGTCTATCGAGCCGTTGGCTATTTCGGCAGCCCGCTGCCACAGATTCCTTTTGACGCCAAAGCCGGCGTGATTCCTAACTCTGGTGGCCGAGTGCTCGACGCCGATGGCCAGCAATTGCCTGGCATTTATGCAACCGGTTGGATCAAGCGCGGCCCAATCGGACTCATCGGCCACACCAAGAGCGATGCCCTCGAAACCATCGGGCATGTAATTGGTGACCGGGCGATTTGGTGGCAGCCAAGCCAGCCAGACGAGGGTTCGGTCGTTGCCCTGCTTGAAAGCAAGGGCGTTCAGTATGTCAGCTGGGCCGACTGGCTCAAGGTCGATGCCGAAGAGGTTCGCCTAGGCGAGGCCGAAGGTCGCGAGCGCATCAAGCTATTCGAGCGCGAAGATTTCGCCAAGGTTGCAAACCGTGGCTAGTCTCTTTCACCTAAAGCGCTCGGGAGTGAGCGTTCTAATCGAAACGTCTTCGGCAACCCCGAACATCGTGCACTGGGGTCGCGAACTTTCAGATCGAATCGATGAAGTTTCAGTGCTCTCTGCAGTTCAAGAGCCAACGCCACACTGTGATTTCGATGACCCACAGTTGGTCGGTGTTTATCGCGAAAACGCTCGTGGCTTTTTGGGTGCACCTTCAATCGTCGGTTCTCGCGACGGGCTCGACTTTTCGCAGCTGTTCAGCCTGCGCGATGTCAATCAAACTTCAGAACACGAAATCGAATTCATTTCGATTGATGCAGAAGCAGAACTCGAAGTTGCGACTACCTTCACTTTGCAGTCAAGCGGCGTGCTCGAGCTGCAACAGCGCATCACAAATCTTGGTTTGAACGATTTCAAACTTGACTCACTCACTACTTGGCTGCCATTGCCTGACTACGTTGCAGAGCAAATCGATTTCACCGGTCGATGGATGAACGAGCGCCAACCACAGCGCAAGGCAATTCAAACCGGAACCTGGTTGCGCGAAGGTCGAGAAGGTCGCAGCGGTCATGACTTCACATTGATTGAGTTCGCTCTTGCCAGTGGCACATCTTTTGAAAAAGGTGAAGCGTGGGGAGTCTCACTCGCTTGGTCTGGCAATAGCCGGCACCTAATTGAACGCACTCCGATTGGTCGCACTTCTATCGGTGCTGGCGAATTGTTGCTTGCCGGCGAAGTTATTCTCGCAAAAGAAGAGACCTACGTTGCGCCAAGAGTCGTTGCGGTTTATTCGGCCGAAGGTCTCGATGGTGCCAGCCACCGACTTCACACTCAACAGCGTTCACGCGCCAACCACCCAACCAACGTTCGACCACGCCCGGTGACCCTGAACGTCTGGGAGGCCGTCTATTTCGATCACAATCTAGACAAGCTCACCGAGCTGGCCAAGGTTGCAGGCGAAATCGGAGTCGAGCGCTTCGTTCTAGACGACGGCTGGTTTGGCTCTCGCCGCGATGACTTCTCGGGCCTAGGCGACTGGTCGGTAAGCACGGATGTCTGGCCAAACGGCCTCTCGCCGCTGATTGACGCCGTAAAGGCCAATGGCGTGGAGTTCGGCCTCTGGTTCGAGGGCGAAATGGTCAACCAAGACAGCGACCTTTATCGAGAACACCCAGACTGGATTCTTCAGGCTGGTGGTCGAGTGCCTCCCACCTTCAGAAACCAGCAGGTTCTCGACCTCGCTCACGACGGAGCATTCAATCACGTGCTTGGTCAGGTCGATGCGATTCTTAGCGAATACGACATTGCTTACATCAAGTGGGATCACAACCGTGTTCTAACCGAGGCCGCACACTTTGGGCGACCAGCGGTTCACAACCAAGTCGAAGCAATCTATCGACTCTTTGATGAACTCAAGCGTCGTCACCCAGGTTTAGAAATTGAATCGTGTGCAAGCGGTGGTGGTCGAATCGATCTCGGAATGATTGATCACGCAGATCGTTTCTGGACTAGCGACAACAACGACGCCCTCGAGCGTCAAAACATCAATCGCTTCACGACTCTTGCGATTGCACCGGAGCTTCTCGGAACCCACATTGGCCCGACCAAGGCACATTCAAGTGGTCGAACTCATACTCATACTTTCAGAGCGACAACCGCGCTCTGGGGTCACGCAGGTCTCGAGTGGGATCTCACCGAAGCAAGTGCCGAAGAACGCAAACTTCTTGCATCTTGGATTTCGTATTACAAAGAAAAGCGTTCGCTATTGCACTCGGGTCGAACCGTTCGCACCGAACACGCAGAACCAAATGCTTATGTTCACGGAGTGGTTGCTCAAGATAAAAGCGAAGCCGTTTTCATGCTTGCGCAATTGCGACCATCGCAATTCAGTCGCCCAGCAAACATTCGCCTGACCGGTCTAGATCAAGACGCTACATATGAGGTCAAAGTCGTCGAGCCTGCTGGCGCAGCTCAGTCGATGCAGATCAAGCCACCAACCTGGTTTGCCGGCGTGCAACTCACGGGCGCAGCTCTGTCGACTTTCGGTTTGCGCTCACCGGTCTTGCGACCAGAGCAGGCGTTGCTAATCGAAGCGAAGCGAATCTAGTTGGCCGCTCTAGCTGCAGCGAAGCTGAAGTCGGCCCACCGCGCACTCATCGTCATGTTTTTCGTGCAGGGCTTCTCTAGCACGGTGATTGTTCCGCGAATTCCTGAGTTGGTGAAGCAGGTTGACGCCAACCTGGTCACCTGGGGCACAACCATCGGTCTCGCTGGTCTTGGCGCGCTCTTGCCGCTCATGTTCACGAACAGACTCGTGGCCCGCTTTGGCACCAGACCGGTGATTCGAATCGCTGCCGCGCTAATTGCTGTGTGCCTAGCGGCCATTCCTTGGTCAACCAGCATCTGGATGTACCTGTTCATCCAGGTATTTCAGGTGATGGTTTTCAGTGCCTACAACATCGCAATTAATGCTGCCGCCGTGATGCTGCAGAAGAAGATGAAGCGCACCATCGTGGGTTCGATGCACGCCGGCTGGAGCATCGGTGCGGCCTCGTCGGCAGCCATCAGCGGCCTTATGGTCGGCTTGCCTTTCAAACTGCACATCGGTGTCGTTGCTGCCCTGTGCTTCGTAGCCTTTCAGCTAACCGGCCGAAAACTGCTCGAACCTGCGGTTGATGGCCACAAGTCTGAATCTGCTCGCCAGACCAAGGTGTCATGGCTAAAGACTCCAAAATTTGTTTGGTTGCTAACTCTCGGATTGTTCTGTGGTGTCTGGCCAGAAATCGTGATGATCGACTGGAGTGCACTTTTCAGCAAGAACGTTATGAACCTCGAACCGGCCATGAGCGCGATTCCTTATACGGTGTTCACCGGCGCAATGATTATTGGCCGCATCTCGATCGATCGAATTACAAGAAAGTTTCACATCAGTCAGATGTCAAAGTGGGGCGGCATCGTCGGTTCGGTTCTGCTTTTCGCCGGCATCATTTTTGGACCAATGGTTGCAGCCTCAAACGCGACTCTTGGCTTAGTTGTGCTCTGCATCTTCTGGGGTCTCGCCGGTCTTGG
>JAGOAI010000016.1 GCA_017983965.1 Rhodoluna sp.
GTGACCTTTGGTGCGGTTTCGTCGTGCTTTCGTGACTTGAACAGCACCCACCAAATCAGGCGCATAACCAAGTAGTAGGTCGCCGGCACGAAGCCCGAGCCCAGAATCTTGCGCAGTTTTGCAATCAAGCTTGCCATCGCGTCTTAGCCCCAGACCCTAGCAACCACGCGGGCCGCAGAGCCACCGTCTTCTAGCGAGCTGAACTTCTGCTGCCACTCGCGATAGCGCGGTTCATAGAGTTTGCTCACCTGGTCGATGCGGCCGAGGGCCTGCAGAACCTCTTGGTCAGAGGTCAAAATTGGGCCTGGCGAGGTGTTCTCAAAGTCAAAGTAGAAACCGCGTTCGGCTCGGTAGCGCTCGAGGTCAGGAGCCAAGAAAATAATCGGCTTGCCGGTGACGGTGTAGTCGAACATCACCGAAGAGAAGTCAGTGATCATCACGTCTGCCGCCAAATAAAGTTCGGTGACATCTGGATACATCGTCACGTCAATCGCTCTGCCAGCAACACCGTCTTTATGCGCAGCGTGAGTGTTGGTGTGACCGCGATAGATCATCTGAAAGCCCTCAGGCAATTCGATGTTTTCATCCATGAAGTTAACCGACTGCCAGTTGCCGGTTGCGCTTCGGTTGTAGTCGCGCCAAGTCGGTGCATACATGACGATGATTGTGCTCGGGTCGCTGACACCGATTTTTTCACGGATGGCCTGTCGCTCGACCCAGGTGGTTTTAGTCAATCGGTCGTTGCGCGGGTAGCCAGTTTCGATAATTTCGCCACGGTAGTTGAAAGCCCCCGGAAAAATCTCGGTGCAAAAAGCCGATGGCGAAATTAGGTAATCCCAGAATCCCGCTTCGCGATCCATGGTGTCTAGATAGCTCTTAGTGAGGTGATTGTTTTCGATGTCGCGACCGAGTCGCTTTAGCGGAGTGCCGTGCCAGGTTTGCAAATAGACCTGACCCTTGACCTTGCGAAAGTACCAAGGAAAGTTCGTGTTGTTGACGAGATACTTCGAGGTTGCGATTGCCTGCAACCATTCGCGAGAACCGTGACGCACTCCCCTCGCGCCTTCGGGGGCCGAGGTGTTTGGCCCGACAGTCCAGATGAATTCGAGTTCTGGGTGGGTCGTTCGCAACTCTTTGAAGATGTCTAGCGAGCTGTCGCCGATTACCTTGCCCTGAAAACTCTCGAAGAGCACAGCTTCGCGAAGCTTGGTGACCGACTGCGGGCGATACTGCAGCTTGCGCAGCCAGTCGGCGCGACGACGACGAAGGGCACCGAGAACTCTGGTCGGCGAATAGGTCTTGAGCAAGCGCTTGATGTCAGCCATGACTAGCCTCTGACTCGTGACTTGTCGATGGTGCCGGTTGCCCCGCGAATAAAGCCACGGATGAAACCCCAGCCCCAGCTCAGGTGCATGGTCGCCAAGGCGATGATCAGCGCGGCCCTCGACTTGAGGCTCAGCCCTGCCGCCAAGATGGCAACCAGGGTGATGCCGAGCAAATAGGCGGCTGCCGGAATCACGCCGATTAGCTGCCCGAAGGCAAGCAGCACCAAGCCGAGCAAGATGCCAAGAACCAGCAGCGGCGGCATGAAGTAGCGCTTTGAGGCCCCGCCGATATCGCGTCGGGTCAGGTCGCCGCGCCAAACGCCGGTCGAATAAAACTGTTTGACCAGGCGGTCGAAGCGGCCGCGTGGCCAATAGGTAACTTTGAGCTCAGGCGAGAACCAAACCTTGCCGCCGGTGCGTTTGATGCGCTGAGCGAGATCCCAGTCTTCGCCACGGATGATCGCCTCGTCATAACCGCCGACTCGCTCGAGCGCCGACTTCTTGAAGATGCCGAGATAGGCGCTCTCGGCTTCGCCGGCCTGGCCGCCAACGTGATAGCTAGCACCACCGATGCCCCAGCGCGATGTGTATGCGTAGGCAACTGCCTTTTGAAACGCGCTGCGACCCTGGGCGTGCATGATGCCGCCAACTTCGTCAGCCTCTTGTTCGATCAGAATGCGAATGCCATCTTGCAAATAGTTTTCGGCCGGTTCGCTGTGCGCATCGATTCGCACGATGTAGTCGTGCTTCGCAATTTTGATTGCAGCGTTTAGCCCGACCGTGGTGAGGCCGCGTGGGTTGTCGAGAAGTTTGATGCGCTTATCATTTTTGGCGAGCGCTTTTGCAATCGAGTTGGTCTCATCGTGCGAAGGGCCGAGCGCCAAAATCAATTCAATGTCTGTCGGGTAACTCTGCGACAAGATGCTGTTTACCGAAGCTTCGAGGTGAGACTCTTCGTTTAACACCGGCATGATTACGGTGACAGAAGGAACGAATTTCTTTGCGCGAACGCCAGCAGTCTTTGCCATTAGTCGATTGTTTTTGATCCGGTGTGCTTGTTATATGCCTTCACAACTTTTTCAGGCTTGCCATCCATGATCAGTTCGCCCTTTTCAATCCAGATGACTCGAGTGCAGGTGTCGAGAATCGACTTCATGCTGTGGCTAACCAAGAAAACGGTTCCGGCGCGGTCGCGCATCTCACGCATGCGAGCCTCTGAGCGGTTTCTGAACTCCTGGTCGCCGACGGCAAGAGCTTCATCGATGATCAAGATTTCGTGGTCGCGCGAAGCCGCGATCGAGAAGCGCAGGCGTGCTGACATTCCAGACGAATAGGTCTTCATCGGCAGGTCGATGAACTCTTCGAGCCCAGCAAATTTAGTGATTGCGTCGGCAGAGGCGTTGATCTCTTTGCGGGTGTAGCCCATGGCCAGACCGCCGAGCAAGATGTTCTTTAGGCCCGAGATAGCAGGCAGCAAGACGGCACCAACACCAAGCAACATGGGGCGTGCAGAGGCATAAATGGCTCCGCTGGCTATTGGGTTTAGCCCAGCGATCGCAGTCATCAGGCTCGACTTGCCAGAACCGTTCGAACCGATGATGCCAACCGATTCGCCCTCATAGATAGTGAAGCTGACACCCTTGACCGCGTGCACTTCGCGCAGCTGAAGCTTGCGTGCGAAGAAGCCGCCACCTGCAGCGCCACGAGTGGCCTTGCGACCGCTAGCAAAAACTTTGTAGACGACGTTGACGTTGTCGACAATGACGACCGGTTTCAACTCGGTTTTAGATTTCGCGGCCATAGCGCTCCTCTGCTTTCCAGAAGAACCAAATGCCGATTAGCAAGAATGAGAATGCCCAGACGCTCGCAGAAATCCACATGTTTGGGTCCATCGAATAACCCTTGACCATCGCACCTCGCGCAAGCGAGATGAAAATGTAAACCGGGTTGAGGTTGGCAATTTGAAGCGCAACCGGATAAGCGCCGAGCACTTTATCCATGCTGAAGAAAATGCCAGAAACATAAAAAGTGATTCGAGTGATGAACGGAATCAACTTGTTCAAATCTTGAACGTGCACGGTTAGTCGCGCCGAGATGGTGGCAAGGCCGAAACCGAACATCACCATTAGAAGAACAATCGGAATCAAAAACAGCCAGTTAACCGTGACCGGCATTCCGAAGAGCAACATGGTGATGACCAGCAGCCCGAGCTGCGGAAGCAACGAGAAGATCTGCTGAATGACAGCGTTGGTCGGCAAAAGAATTCTCGGAAAGCTCAGTGAGCGAACTAGACCGATGTTGCCGGTTACCGAGGTTGCTCCCGAGGCGAATGCACCCTGCAAGAACGAGAACAAGAAAACGCCGGTGAATAGGTAAGGCACAAAGTTGTCTGGGCGTGAACCGCCAAGCAAGACGCCGAAGATCAAGCCATAGACCGCAGCCTGAAGAGTTGGCAGCAAGACAATCCACCAGCGGCCAAGGCGGTTCTTTGAGTTGTTGGCCTGGTTGGTGAAGAGCGCCATAACGAAGGCGAAGTCTTTGCGCTGCCAGGCGTGCTTCACATAGCTGAGCAGTGGTTCTCGAGCGCCGACCTTCTTCAGGCCGTGCTGCTTGGCATAATCGGCAACTGACACTGCCGCCTCCTCAAGCGTTCGAGCGCCCAAACGGGCTTTTTAGCAGTTTAGCCGAGGGGCTACTTTGAGCCGTTAGCCTCGAGCGTTGACTTGATCTTGGCCCGAATCTCTTCGAAATCTGGGCGAATCTCGTTCACGAATGGTGGCACAAGTCCCAGCGACTTAATGCCGTGCTTCTTGGCCTTGAGAGCAAGGTCGACATAGGCCGAAAGCATCGTGCTTGGAATATCGGTTTTCACGAGCTTCTCGCCAGCGCCGGCAATCGCCTGAAAGTGAGTCAGCACGTTAGCTGGGTCCATCTGGTCGAGCACCGCGTTCTCAACTTCGTGCTGACGACGCATGCGGTCGTAGTCGGTGGTGAGGTGACGCGAACGCGCATACCAAAGTGCGTGGTAGCCATCCATGTGCTGTTGACCGACTTCGATCCAGCCGCGGGCATCGCTGGCGTCATCTCGCTGACCACCGATTGGCAAACGCTGCTTTACGTTGATGTCGATTCCACCAAGCGAGTCAATGAGCGATGCAAACGAGGCCATGTCGATCAGCACGTATGACTGAATCTCGAGACCGGTGACCCACTCGGCAGCGTCGCGAGTCGCTTCGATGCCAGGGGTCGATCCGTGCTTTTCTGCATCTGGATAGAGGTCTGCGTGATTGTCGGTTACGTCTTTATAGATTGCGTTGATCAAACATTCGACACCGCAATCCCATCCGTTCGGATAAACCGACAGCATCGGTGAACCCGCAGAGAAACTCACGCGCTGCATGTTTCGCGGAATTCCGATGTTCACGGTCTTGCCGGTGGTTGCGTCGATGCTGAGCACCGAGATGCTGTCTGGGCGAATTCCGAAACGGTCTTTGCCAGAGTCTCCGCCTAGCAAAAGAATGTTGTAGCGACCATTTGAAGGCGAGGTGAACCCGCCCTGGTTGAAGATTGTGCCGATTGCTCCGGCAGAGACCCCGGCGGTGTTTCCTGCCCACGAGATAGCGCTGGTTCCCAGCACTGCCGCGGTAACCAGGCCGGCAAGGGCAATCCAGCGGTCGCGGCTGTATAGCCGGCCGAGGCGCATTAGACGCATGGTGTCGAGCGACAAGACGGCAAACACGATTGCGTAGGCAAAGAGAACAATCGCCAAGAAGCCGACCAAAATCGGCATCGTCACAATTGCCACGAGCCAGCTTCGGTTAATCATTGCGATGACGAATGCAAGCAGTGCGAGCGCCCAGAAACCAAGCGTTGCTGTGATTCCGATACGCGCAAGTTTGCGATTGCCGGCTACGAGTTGAGCCGAGCCAGGCACAATCAAAGTCAAAACGATTAGCCACCATGCACGCTTTCGCATTTGTTCTGGAGTGGCTCGATCGACGTTTTTAAACGGTGAGCGCGACGACGTTGCTGTCGTCGCAGATTTTCTTGGCGAGCGATTTAGAGTTGCGATTTTAGCTTCGCATTCTTCTCTGCGACCTGCTCTTTGAGGCTCTCGGTATATGCCGAGAGTTTCTCGGCAAGCTTGGCGTCAAAAGCACCAAGCATGCGCGCCGCCAAGATTCCGGCGTTCTTTGCGCCATTGATCGAAACGGTGGCAACCGGAATTCCAGCAGGCATTTGCACAATCGACAAAAGTGAATCCATGCCGTCAAGTTTTGCGAGGGCAACCGGAACGCCGATAACTGGAAGTGTCGTGACCGAGGCGAGCATGCCAGGTAAGTGAGCAGCACCACCGGCACCAGCGATGATGACCTTGAGGCCACGACCGGCTGCCGCCTTGCCCCACTCGATCATGCGCTCTGGGGTGCGGTGCGCTGAGAGCACCTCAACCTCTGCGCCGATGCCGAATTCTTTGAGCACCTGAACGGCGTCTGACATAACTGACCAGTCAGAGTCAGAGCCCATGACGACGCCAATTAGCGGTTGGTCTGACATGTGGGCTCCTATCGGTCGAACCCTACGATTTTAAGCGCCGAGCGGCTAGATGCCTTGGAGCAAAACGGCTGCAGCGCCTTTTGCTTCGGCAATTGCGAAATCGAGGTCATCGGCCACCACGGTGACGTGCCCCATTTTGCGACCCTTGCGGGCCGACTTGCCATAGGTGTGCAACTTGGCAGACGGGTGCTTCGCCATGGCCTTTTCGAAGTGCTCGACAAAGGTGTTGCTCTCGTCGACGCCGAGCAAGTTGGCCATTACTGCATGAGTCGCACGCATTTCGGTTGAGCCGAGAGGCAAACCGAGAACCGCTCGAAGGTGCTGTTCGAACTGTGAGGTGACCGAGCCTTCGATTGTGAAGTGGCCAGAGTTGTGAGGGCGCATGGCAAGCTCGTTGATCAAGATTCGACCATCGCGTGCCTCAAACATTTCAACCGCAAGCACGCCGGTAACCCCGAGACCATCGGCGACGGTTTTTGCGATCTCTGCAGTCTGCTTGAGAACTGCTTCGCTCGCGTTTGGTGCCGGCGCGATGACCACAGAACAAACGCCGTCGACCTGTTGAGTTTCGACAAGCGGCCAAGCCGTGAATTCTGAAGTAACGCTTCGTGCGCTCAGTTGCGCTAGCTCGCGAATAAAGTCGACCTTCTCTTCGGCAAGAAGTGAGCCACCGTAGTTCTCGATATTCTGCAACCATTCGCTGGCATCGGCTGAAGATCGCACAACGCGCACTCCCTTGCCGTCATAGCCGCCAATAGGTGTCTTCAAAATTGCAACGCCACCCTGGTTCGCAATAAACGCGTCGAGTTCTTCGGCTGTTTTGATTTCGCTCCAGGCAGGCATCGGCAAACCGAGCTGCGACAAACGCTGTCGCATGTGCAATTTGTTTTGCGCGAATGCCAGCGCCTTTGAAGGCGGCTGCACAGAGGTGCCGCTCGCTTCGAGCGCTTCAAGAATTGAGAGTGGAACGTGTTCGTGATCGAAGGTGATTACGTCGACCGTCTTGGCAAATTCGGCAACGACATGCATCTGGTTGTAGTCGCCAACCTGTGTTGCAGCTATGGCTGCCGAAGACCCTTGAACTTCTGCCAATACCCTGAATTCAAGCCCCAGATGAATGGCTGGTGGCGTCATCATGCGGGCCAGCTGCCCACCGCCAATTGCGCCGACTCGAAGAGAACTCATGCCTCTATTCTCGCTTATCGCTTGGCTGAGCGAAACGCCTAGAGCCTTGCTGCTGAGCGAAGTTCACTAACGAAAGTCTTAGAACCGGCAATCGGCTTCACAGTAACTGGCTCACCGTCTCGACGCGCGATGGTGATGATGCGACCGCGACCGACCTCGACAGAACTGATGTCACTTAGTGAAAGTTCGACGGTCTTTTGAGCAAAGATTCCGTCGCGAACAATGAGTCTTGAAGATGTGAGTTCGACATAAAAGTTGAGATGGCGAACGAGTGGAATCAGCCAGAAGAAGATTGCCAAGATTGCAGCAATTGAATAAGCAACATAGATGAGCCACTGCTCAACAACGCGATTGTTCACATAGCTATAAATTGCAGCGGCAACAAATAACGCAAGCATGGCCGGCAGCAGACGCCACCAACTCTGGCGAACCCGAGCGATTAGTTGTTCTTCTTGAAATGCCACTGACTAATTGTGTCTTAGGTGCACGATATCGCCGACCGACACAGCCCGTGTTTCGGTGTCGTTTTGCACAACGAGACGGCCTAGACCATCGATTTCGATTGCCAGCCCAAAGAACTCTTGGTCGCCCGGCAAGACCACTCGAACATCTCGATTAATCGACGAACAGGCCGCGTTTATCGCAGCATGCAAATCTGAACCACCGAGCTCACCCGCGAGCGCGATGAACTCTTCGTAACTGCGCTTGAGGTTTGTCAAAAAAGCGGCGAGCAGGTCGTCGAGTGAACCGACACCGATTGACTCGATAGCCAGCGAGCTTGCGGTTGGCACCGGCAACTGCTCTTGGCTTTGAAAGACATTGACACCAGCGCCGACGACTACCCCGCTCAAGTCGCCGAGCAATTCGCTCAAGACTCCGCAGACTTTCTTATCTGCAATCAAGACGTCATTTGGCCACTTGACCATTGCCCTGGATGAACCTGCAAAGCCAGAGATTGCGTTTGACATGGCCAGCCCTGCGATTAGCGGCAGCCATGAGAACTGGGTAGCCGGCACTGCGCTTGGCCGTAGCAAAACCGACACGAAGAGCGAGCTGCCAGCCGGTGCCTGCCACTCTCGGCCAGATCGACCACGCCCTGCGGTTTGCTCTGCCGTTACTAGAACCGAGAAGTCTGGCCACTCGGCAGCGTTTGCAGTGGCAGCCGCGATGAGGTCGGTGTTTGTCGACTCGGTAGATGCCACCGATTCGAGGCGCGAAGCCACTTTTGCCGATTTTTCGAAATCCATGGCTAAAGGCTAGCGGCTGTAGGTTTTCACAACGAAAAGTCGCATTTCGTTGTCTGACTTCTTCAAAAGAACGGGGGTTTTCAACGGCTAGGGTTGCTTTTATGACTCAAGAAGCCCCAAAGCCAGTCGAGAACCTTTCGACCACAGCCGGCAAACTTCAAGACCTAAAGAACCGCTACTACGAGGCCGTTCACGCAAGTGGCGAGGCTGCCGTAGAGAAGCAGCACGCAAAGGGCAAGAAGACCGCCCGCGAACGCATCGAACTTTTGCTCGACGAGGGTTCTTTTGTTGAACTCGACGAGTTCGTTCGTCACCGCTCAACAGCTTTTGGCATGGATAAAAACCGCCCGTACGGCGACGCTGTCGTGACCGGTGTCGGAACCATCAACGGTCGCCAGGTTGCTCTCTTCTCTCAAGACTTCACGATTTTCGGTGGCTCACTCGGTGAGACCGCCGGAAACAAAATCATCAAGATCATGGATCTCGCAATTGCAACCGGCGTTCCGATGATCGGAATTCTCGACTCGGGTGGTGCCCGCATTCAAGAGGGTGTTATCGCTCTCGGCAAGTATGGCGAAATTTTCAAGCGCAACACAATGGCTTCTGGAGTGATTCCGCAGATTTCAATCATCATGGGCCCAGCTGCCGGTGGAGCTGTTTATTCACCAGCGCTAACCGACTTTGTGATCATGGTCGATAAGACCTCAAACATGTTCGTGACTGGCCCAGATGTAATCAAGGCAGTCACCGGCGAAGACGTTGGCATGGAAGAGCTCGGTGGAGCTCGCACTCACAACACCACCTCGGGTGTTGCTCACTATCTGGCCAACGACGAAGAAGACGCACTCGACTACGCGCGCTCGCTTCTCAGCTATCTTCCTGAAAACAACCTAAGCGAAACGGTTGCCTACGAAGGCGCTGCAACTCTCGAGGTAACCGACGAAGACCTGAAGCTCGACACCTTTATTCCTGACTCACCAAACCAGCCTTATGACATGCACAAGATTGTCGAGTCGCTGGTTGACTCAAACGAGTTCTTAGAAGTTCAGCCACTGTTTGCGCCGAACATCATCATCGGCTTTGCTCGCATCGATGGCCGCAGCGTTGGCATCATTGCCAACCAGCCACAGCAGATGGCCGGAACCCTAAACATCGAGGCCGGCGAAAAGGCAGCCCGTTTCGTGCGCTTCTGCGACGCGTTCTCGATTCCGATCTTGACCCTCGTCGACGTGCCTGGCTACCTGCCTGGCACCGACCAGGAGTGGGCCGGCGTAATTCGCCGCGGCGCTAAGTTGCTCTACGCATACGCCGAGGCAACCGTTCCGCTGGTTACCGTGATCACCCGCAAGGCATACGGTGGCGCCTACATCGTTATGGGCTCAAAGCAGCTCGGAGCCGACATCAACCTCGCTTGGCCAACGGCCGAGATTGCGGTTATGGGTGGCCAGGGTGCCGTGAACATTCTTTATCGCAACGAAATCAAGAAGGCCGAAGAAGCCGGCGAGGATGTCGCTGCGGTTCGTGCCAAGTTGGCGGCCGAATACACATATAACGTTGCCTCGCCGTTCTTGGCTGCCGAGCGCGGTGAACTCGATGGCATCATCGAGCCGAGCGCAACCCGCATCTCGGTAATCAAGGCACTGCGAGCACTTCGCACCAAGCGTGCCGATGCCCCACCAAAAAAGCACGGCAACATTCCGCTATAAAAAGCGATTGCAAATCATGAGCGAAGAAAACTTGTCTGAAGAGCTAAAGGTTGTTCGAGGAAACCCGACCGCCGAAGAGCTCGCCGCGGTTATCGCAATCGTCGAAGCCGCTGCTGCCGAAGAGCGTTCTTCGAATCGCGGCGCAATTCGCCAACCTAAATCAACTTGGAATCGCAACAGCGTAAATCTTCGCGGAGGAATCAATCCGGGCTTTGGCCAGTGGACTGCTTCATACCGTGATGGCCTCAACTAGATTAAAGAAACCAAACCAACAAAGGAAAAAGCAATGACGCGTGAACCTTCAGAACTCGACAAAGTAGCAGACGCCTGGGTAGACAAGATGGCCGAGATGAGCCCATCTTTTGCAACCTACATTGGCCGCAAAGGTGCAGACCACCTTCTAGATGATCCATCACCAGAAGCAATCGAAGAACACCTTGCCGAGAGCAAGAAGTTTCACGCAAAGGTGAAGGCCGCCGCGGTTGCCGACAAGGTTGACGAAGTGACCAAGGCAGCCATGCTGGCAGACTTTGAACTCACAGAAGAGCTGCATGACTCTGGCGTTTGGAAGCGCGACCTTGACGTGTTGGCTTCGCCAGCCCAGGGCATTCGTGACATTTTCGACCTATCGCCAACCGACAGCACCGAGGCGTGGGAAAACCTGACCAAGCGCATGAACGCCGTGCCAGAAGCAATCGATGGCTACATTCGAACCCTTCGCCTAGGCATTGAGGCAGGCGACACTCCTGCTAAGCGCCAGGTTGAGTTCAACATCAAGATGGCAGAGGGCATTGCCGCCGCCGATGGCTTCTTCAACAAGTTTGCAGCTGGCGCAAAGGCCGGCGACTCTGAGTTGCCTGACAGCTTGAAGGCTGACATTGTTGCTGCCGGTCACGCAGCGACCGAGGGCTACGCAAAGTTGCTCGATTTCTTCAAGGGCGACTTGCTAGACAACGCAAACAGCGTTGATGCAATTGGCCGCGAGCGTTACGCACTATTCAGCCGCAAGTTCTTGGGTGCCAAGGTTGACCTAGACGAGACCTATGAGTGGGGTCGCGAAGAACTTGCTCGCGTAACCGCAGAGCAGATTGCCGTTGCCAACGAGATCAAGCCGGGCGCATCAGTAGCCGAGGCGATCGAAGTTCTAAACAACGACGCCTCTCGCAAGTTGCACAGCAAAGACGAATTGCAAAAGTGGATGCAGCGCTTGAGCGACAACGCAATCGAGAAGCTGAACGGCACGCACTTTGATATCGCAGAGCCACTTCGCAAGCTCGAGTGCATGATTGCTCCGACCAACTCTGGTGTGATTTATTACACGGGCCCAACCGATGACTTCAGCCGCCCAGGACGCATGTGGTGGTCTGTTCCAGACGGCGTAAACGAGTTCGACACCTGGCGTGAAACCACAACCGTTTATCACGAGGGTGTTCCTGGTCACCACTTGCAGATCGCACAGCAGGTTTACAACCGCGCAGAGTTGAACTCATGGCGTCGACTTGCTTCGTGGTCATCGGGCCACGGCGAAGGTTGGGCGCTCTATGCAGAACGCCTAATGGCAGACCTCGGCTTCTTGGATGACCCAGGTGACCGCCTCGGAATGCTTGACGGTCAGCGCATGCGTGCCGCTCGCGTGGTTCTAGACCTCGGTGTGCACCTAGGCAAGCCAAAGCTTGACGGCACCGGAACCTGGGACTTCGACTATGCACTCGACTTCATGGGCAAGAACGTAAACATGAGCCCTGAGTTCGTGAACTTCGAAGTTCACCGCTACTTCGGCTGGCCAGGACAGGCGCCTAGCTACAAGATTGGTCAGCGCATCTGGGAGCAGATTCGCGATGAATACAAGGCCAAGAAGGGTGCCGAATTCGACATCAAAGAGTTCCACAAGACCGCACTGAACCTAGGTGCACTAGGTCTAGACACCTTGAAGTTTGCTCTTCTGAGCTAACGCTCACCAAGTTTCAGGTCGAGGTCGGGAGTCACAACTCCCGGCCTCGTTACCGTTAAGCGAAGAATGTATCGTTCGTTTTTCGCGGCGACCAGTTTGATGCGGCCAACGTTCACCGAGTCGATTGCCGAAACCACAATTTCTAAAAGCGCATCGAAGTTTTCGCGATCGAGTTCTTCGACTTCAACCTCGTCGATCAGTGTGACTTCGATGCCTCGACTGCGAGCCCTGCTGACCGACTGTCGAATCGCTTCGGTGACTAAGCGGCCTCCAGAAATGTCATCATCAAGCTGCTGCGCCAATTCAGACGCAGCCTCACGCTGGGCTTTTGACAGTTTTGTTCCATCGGCAATCACGCGAAGTGTCGGCATTACTTTTTCTATTGCTCGTTCGATTCGAGTTCTGTGCTCTTCGCGCGCAGCCTCGGTCACCATGGTTTCGCGTTTTTCTCGGTTGGTTTGTTCTTGAAAGTCAGCAATAGCTTTGTCTGAACGCTCTAGACCAATCGAAATAGAAATGCAGGCTGCAACCAAAAGAATCGCACCGGTCAGGCCGCTCATAGGAATGAAGCCCCAGCCCCCGATCACGATCACCTGAGTTGCGAGAATCAGGGTTCCGGCAACAGCGAGCAAAATTTGTCTGCGCACAGCCATTGCGCCAAGCAAAACTGCTAGAGCGGTGACATACCAGGTGTCGTTGTCGCCAATGAGATCACGTTCGTGCATCGAGTGCAACGTGATCGGAATAGCGACCACCGCTGCGATGTTGAGCCAAGCCGCAGGCGAAGGAAGTCGCGGCTCTTTGAAAGCTACCGACGTGATTACCAAACAAACTAAGTAAAAGATGTTTGTTGCGAAAGCCAGCCCTGGCTCACTGAAGTGGGTTATGTGCAACACGCCCTGAATGTCGAGAAAGACCCCGAAAATCAGGGTGATTGCGGTGAGCCACAGTCGAGAAATCTTGATCACTGCTGACTCCACTCAAAGACCCAGGTGGTGCCCTCGCCCGGCGCGCTCTGCAAATTGGCCTTTACGCCAAGAGTTTCTAGGCGCTTGAAGATTGTGAGACGCACACCCATGCGGCTGTTTGGCACGTTAGAGACCCTGAATCCTGGGCCGTTATCGAGAACCACAAACTTGAGCGAATTCGAGGTTGAACTGAGCACAATCTCACGCTTTGTAGCGCTCGGTGCGTGCTCGATTGAATTGCCAAGCGCCTGAAACGTCGCCTCAGCCATGCCAATTGCCACCTCTAGCGGAACCTGCAATTCGAGAGCCGACTTGATTTTCACGGTGACTTGCTCTGCGCGGCGCTCGAGTGCAATCTTCAAGCTGTCAAAATATGACACCGTCGAAATTGTGTCGTCGGCCTTTGGGTCACGCGCGGCTTCGCGAACCAACCTGCCGATTGCGTCATTCGCGGTTTCAGCTGCAAGCTTTCTTTGAACTTCGGTGGTGGCTTCGGCAGCACGATCGAGCGTGGCTACGACAGTGTCGTGAACAATCGAATTGATTTTTGTTCGCTCACTCTGAACCGTGTCAAGAAATGCACGTTCAAACTTCGCCTGATAGAGAGCGTGAAATTCTTGGTCTACCTCGGCCGCGCGTTGGCGCAAAAACATGACGAGCACTGCGAGTGAACCTGCAAAGAAAAATGCATAGAGCGTGTCTTCGAGAGCAAGAGAAAGTGGTTCGCCGCCACCGAACGTCGAAGTTCGAACGAAGATCCAAATGGTAGGCAATAGAAATAAGAAAACTAGACTCACGCTTCGTCGAAAAGCACCGGCAGCTGCCAAAGATGCGAAACCAACCGACCACCAAATCCACGGTTTGAAATTTTCGGGCAAGGCAGCCGGGTCTAGCACCTGAAGCGGCCAGGTAACCATGGCAGCCAAAGTAATGATGCAAATCGCCCGGTACCAGATCTTCATGTGCCCAAAAACAAATGCGCCGAAAATTGAGCCGACCTGCGCAATCATGAGCGCTAAAAAGAACGTGTAGAACCAAGCGGCGTTGAGAAGGTGCGCCTGGCTAAGCGCATTGCGCAAGAGGTCGATTGAGAGCAAGGCGGCAGCAACCGAGTAAACCTTGGCGAGCAAGACTTCGATGCGCTCTGCGGCGATCGGGCTCGGCGTTGAACTCAGTTGCGTAAACATTGTTTAGAACTCTAAATGATGCCCAAGACACCAATAAACGTTGCCTCGGCTATGCCTTTCGCACCAAAGAAACGATGGTCTCTAGGTGGTGAGTGTGCGGAAACAAGTCGAAGGCGCGAATGCCAGCGATCTCATAGCCACCAGCCAGAAGGGCCTTTAGGTCTCGAGCGAGAGCAACCGGGTCGCACGCCACATAAACAATGTGCTGCGGGGCAATGTCGACCAGCAAGCCGGTGACCTTGGCGCCAGCGCCCGCGCGAGGAGGGTCGAGCACGACGGTGGCATCCTTGAATGAAGCCCCCTGCTGAACCGCACGCTGCTGGTCTTGCAAGAATCGGTCGACCTGCGCGCAAACCGCCTTGGCCTTCGACATATCTGCGATGTTCAAGGTTGCATCATCGGTCGCGCGCTTGAAAGCCTCAACGGTGGTCACACGAGTTTCGTTTCCGAAGCGAGTTGCCAGAGCGCTCGCGAACAAACCAACGCCACCATAGAGGTCGAGGTTGTTTGCGCTCTTGTTGAAGCCGGCTTCGTCGATCATGTCGAGAACGGTCTTGGCAAGCAGGTCGGCAGCCTTGCGGTGAACCTGCCAGAAGCCGCCACCAGAAATTCTGAATGTGCGGCCAGCGGCGCGTTCAACCAAACGCTCGTCACCCTTGATCTTGTCGTCGACCTTCCACTGAAGTTGGCCGGTGTTAGAAGCCGAGATGTCGATCTTCTTTACGCCAGACCAGTTCTTCGAGTGAATGCCGGCCTCGCGAATTTCTTCGATAGCGAGCGGCAGGTCGCGAACGAGCACAACGTCGTGGCTGCGCTCCATGTATGGGCCAGCTTCACCAAACTCGTTGACGTGCAACTGCACTCGGGTGCGATAACCGAGACCGTTGTTTTCGTCGTCGCCTTCAACGGCTTCAACTTCAACGCGACGCTCGATGCCAGCCATGCGCTGCAAAGCTTCTTCGAGAACGTCTGCCTTCAGTTCGCGCTGACGCGAAAGTTTGATGTGGCCGAACTCTGCGCCACCGGCACCGCCGACGCCGGCTTGATCCCATACGTGTTCAACGCGGTCTGGCGAAGCCACCAAAATCTCTTGCGGTTCTGCTCGGCAGAATGCGCCACCACGATCTTCATAGACCGTGGCGAGAACCTTTTCACCTGGCAATACGTGCGATACGAAGACCACTCGCCCATCGTGTCGGGCGACGAAGATTCCGCCGTGTGCAACTTTTTCGATGTCGAGTTCAAGCACTCGCCCTAGCCAATTGGTGTCTTTATTCACTAGACAAGTGTGCCAGAGTATTTTCATGACTCAATTGGTTCTGGCAAGCACTTCGCCCGCGCGACTCACACTTCTGCGCAACGCCGGAATCGAACCAATCACCATTTCGCCTGGCGTAGATGAAGTCGCCGTTGCCGCCCGAGCCGAGGCCATGGGCCTGATTGCAAACACCAGCGACATGGTGCACGTGCTCGCCAAGGCGAAGGCCGAGGCGGTTTTGAACCACACGGATGCCTTCGGCAAACTCATCATCGGCTGCGACTCGTCGCTCGAGTTCGACGGCGAATCGCTCGGCAAGCCGCACGACCCCGAGGTGGCCCGCGAGCGCTGGAGGCAGATGCGCGGCCGAGCCGGCGTGCTGCACTCAGGCCACTGGCTAATCGACAACCGCAACCCGCAGCCAGGCGTTCAACCGCCGGCAGCTGGCCGCACCGCCCACACGATCGTGCACTTCGCCGACCTGAGCGACGCCGAGATCGACGCTTATGTGGCGACTCGCGAGCCGCTCAAGGTGGCCGGCGCGTTCACGATCGACAGCCTCGGCGGGGCGTTCATCCGTGCGATTGAAGGTGACCCGCACTGCGTCATCGGGTTGAGCCTGCCGACCCTGCGCGACCTGACCCTTCAGCTCGGCGTCGAGTACACCAGTCTCTGGAACCGCTAAGACCGCGCGCTCGGCCCTGCCAACTTCGCGAGCTGCCGCCCCGCTTTGGTGGTTTTCTAGACGAATTTGCCGTTTTGTTGTGAAAAACCGCCAATAAAAGGCCCTTTTTAGTCAATAGGCTTGGGGCTATGACTGCTTCAGCCAAGAAAATCACCAAAGTTCTAATCGCCAACCGCGGCGAAATCGCCGTTCGCATCGCCCGTGCGGCAAAGGATGCCGGCATTGCTTCGGTTGCTGTTTATGCAGATCAAGACCGCGATGCGATGCACGTGAAGCTGGCAGATGAGGCCTATGCCCTGCACGGCACCACCGGCCCAGAGACCTACTTGGTCATCGAGAAGATCATCGATGTGGCCCGCAAGTCAGGCGCAAACGCGGTTCACCCTGGCTATGGCTTCTTGGCAGAAAACGCAGACTTCGCCCGCGCGGTTATCGACGCCGGCATGATTTGGATCGGCCCATCTCCTAAGGCAATCGAGCAGCTCGGCGACAAGGTCTCTGCTCGTCACGTTGCCGAAAAAGTTGGTGCACCACTCGCACCTGGCACCATCAACCCAGTTTCTGGCGCAGAAGAAGTTCTCGAGTTCGTTGCAAAACACGGATTGCCAGTTGCCATCAAGGCAGCGTTCGGTGGCGGTGGCCGCGGCATCAAGGTGGCATACCAGCAAGAAGAAGTTGCCGAACTTTTTGAGTCTGCTACTCGCGAGGCAATCGCAGCTTTCGGTCGCGGCGAATGTTTCGTTGAGAAATACCTTGAGAAGCCTCGCCACGTTGAGACCCAGTGTCTTGCAGATGCGCACGGCAACGTCGTTGTTGTTTCAACTCGCGACTGCTCGCTTCAGCGTCGTCACCAGAAGTTGGTCGAAGAGGCTCCTGCTCCGTTCTTGACCGATGACCAGATCAAGCGACTCTATGAATCGTCAAAGGCAATCTTGAAAGAGGTTGGCTATCAGGGTGCTGGCACCTGCGAATTCTTGGTTGCCCAAGACGGCACCATTTCGTTCTTAGAGGTAAACACCCGTCTTCAGGTTGAGCACCCGGTTTCTGAAGAAGTCACCGGCCTCGACCTAGTGCGCGAGCAGTTCAGATTGGCCGAGGGTGGCGTGCTCGACTACGCCGACCCAGAGATCAAGGGTCACAGCTTCGAGTTCAGAATCAACGGCGAAGATGCCGGTCGCAACTTCATGCCAGCACCTGGGCCGGTCAAGCTATTCAAGGCTCCTAGCGGCCCTGGCGTGCGCGTTGACACCGGCGTTGAGTCAGGCGACGTAATCAGCGGCTCGTTCGACTCGATGGTCGCAAAGCTAATCGTCACCGGCGCTACCCGCGAAGAAGCACTCGCCCGCTCGCGTCGGGCCCTCGACGAGATGCAGGTCGAAGGCTTGCCGACCGTGTTGCCTTTTCACCGCAAGATCGTGAACGACCCAGCATTCATCGGCGATGTTGCCACCAACAAGTTCGGCATCTACACCCGCTGGATCGAAACCGAGTGGAACAACGACATCGCCGCGTGGAACGGAATTCACGAGGATGGCGCACCGGCTGCCGAACGCAACAACGTAGTTGTTGAAGTTGACGGCAAGCGCATCGAAGTCTCACTGCCACAGCGTTTGCTCGCTGCCGGTGGTTCGGGTCACGCGACAGCAAACGCTGGCGCTGCACCAAAGCGCAAAGCACACGGATCAGCAAGCGGTGGCGCAGCAAGCGGCAACGTTGTGAAGGCGCCGATGCAGTCGACCGTTGTAAAGATTGCGGTTGCAGTTGGCGACACTGTTGCCGAAGGTGATTTGGTTGTCGTGCTCGAGGCCATGAAGATGGAACAGCCGATGAGTGCACACAAGGCCGGAGTCGTAAAGTCGATCTCTGCCGAAGTTGGCGTTACCGTTCCTGCCGGAACCGTTCTGCTAGAACTCGAATAAACGCCAGTTAGTTTTGAGGCCCGACGGATGTCGGCAAATTAGTTCTGAGGCCAGTTAATTCTGAGGCACGTGCAGCGCACGCGCCGCATCCGTGATTGAACCCGTGAGCGACGGATACACCGTATAGGTCTTCGCGACCTCATCGACGGTCAAACGGTTTTCGATTGCAAGGGCGATTGGGTAAATCAGCTCGCTTGCCTTCGGGCCGACTACCACTCCACCGATAACGGTGCCACCGGTCGAACAAATCAACTTGATGAAGCCGTCTTCGATTCCCTGCATCTTGGCGCGTGGGTTTTCGTCGAACGAAATCTTGTGAACGAATCCGGTGACTTTGCCCTCTGCGATTGCAGACTCTGACCAGCCAACCGATGCAATCTCAGGCGAGGTGAACACGTTAGACGCCACGTTTCGCGGGTGAGTTGGGGCTGCAATGTCGCCTAGCGAGTGAAACACAGCCGTGCGGCCCTGCATCGCAGAAACCGAAGCTAGCGGCAGCGCGGTCGAGCAGTCGCCAACGGCATAGACGTTTGCGCGCGAGGTGCGGGCAACCTTGTTGGCAACGATGTGGCCAGACTCGGTTACAGAAATCTGCGCACCCTCGAGACCGAGATCTGCGGTGTTCGGAATTCCACCGACGGCCATCAAACAGTGCGAGCCAGAAATTACCCGGCCATCGGCAAGGGTGACCTCAACGTGATCGCCCTTGTTCACTGCAGACTCTGCGCGTGACTTTGAAT
>JAGOAI010000017.1:0-15831 GCA_017983965.1 Rhodoluna sp.
AGACCGTGCTGCTTTCGAAACTCGCACCAAGAACTTGATTGATCAGTATGCAGAGTTGTCACCAGCTCAGCTTGATGATTCACACAAGGTAAACGGTGAACTCACCATTGGTGAAAACATCGGTGACCTCGGCGGTCTCTCGATCGCATACAAGGCATACATGAATTCTTTGAACGGAAAAGAAGCAGACGAGATCGATGGCTACACCGGTCAGCAGCGTTTGTTCTTGTCGTGGGGTCAGGCATGGCGCGGAAAGGGTCGCGACGAACTTGTAATTCAGCGACTCGCAACCGACCCGCACTCACCAAACGAATTCCGTTGCAACCAAATCGTGCGAAACCTCGACGCTTTCTATGAAGCGTTCGATGTGAAGCCTGGCGACAAGTTGTGGCTGGACGAATCACAACGCGTCACCATTTGGTAATCACAAAATGAATTTGTGGTTTCGCCTAATTTGGCAGTTGCTCTCTTGGCGTTCGCGTTCAAAGTTGGCTATCTCAGACATGGGCAGCCGAACTTTTCGCGTTTGGCCTACCGATCTAGACATCTACGCGCACATGAACAACGGAATCTTCTTCACACTGATGGACATCGGCCGTTTTGATCAAGGAGTTCGCTCTGGCGTTTGGAAAGAGTGGAAAAAGCGCAACTGGTATCCGGTAGTTGTTGCAGAGAACATCACATTTAGAAAATCGCTAATGCCGTGGCAACTGTTCGACCTCGAGTCGAAGGTCATCGGCTGGGATGACGAGGCTTTCTATTTCGAGCAGCGGTTTGTCGCCAAGGGCGAAATCTATGCCAAGGCAATCGTTCGAATTCGTTTCTTGAAGAACCCTCGCGGCATTGTTACGCCTGCCGAAGTGATCGAGGTAACCGGCTGGTCAGGCGAGAGGCCGGTTCTGCCAAAGTGGGTTGCCGATTGGGCCAAGCAGGCGATGTTGCCTCGAGTGAAAGAGCCAGCGCCTAGTCTTTGGCAATAAGCGCTGCTAGGCCAGGAGTCGCGGCCATTTGACCGTCGGCCAAGATGGCAAGTGCCTCAAGGTGTGGTTCGCGGTCGATTCTTGCCATTGAGGCAAGCCCCTCGGCGAAAGCCGCCGTAGCCCAAATGTCGGCCTCGACCAGGTCACGCGCAATCACGCTGATCTGAACTAGTTCGCCGGCCGGCTCGCGACCGGGAGCCTTTGGGTTCCAGATGTGAGCGCCTCGCTCAGCCGAACCACTAGTTGCAACCGCCCGATATTCGGTGCCCTTTAGATTCAAGACAGCCAATGCACCAGCTTCTGGAGCTGCAATTGAGACCGGCTTTGAAAGCCCGATTCGCCAGTCGACCTCGGCCGAGGCTTGGTCGGCGATATAGACATCGCCGCCGGCGTTCATGGTGAAGTCGGTGATTCCGGCCTCAGTCAAGCTCTCGGCGGCGCGCCTCGCGGCCCAGGTCTTAACCAAACCGCTCGGGTCGAAGGTGTGCTCTGGGGTGAAAGCACTGAACCAGCCGTCGGTCTTTTCTTGCCACGCCTCGCAGGCATCCCAGACTTCTGAAACTACCGATGGGCACCGCGCTACCGAAGTCTTGCCAGCAGCCAATTGGCTCAGCGGCGACTCTGGTTTATAGAGACTGAAGATTGCGTCTGCCTCGTGCAAAATTGCGCAAGCGATTTCGATCGCGTGATCGGTTTCGGCTGCGCTTATGTTGCTTTTGCCTTGAAAGCGAAAACCGGTTCCCATGCAGAGCTCAACGTGATTGAAATCGTGCACTAGTCCTTCTTGCGCTTCTTAGTTGTCACTTCGAGATTGAGTCTCTCTAAGAACCAACTCGCAAACGAAACTGTAATTACAGAAACCAGAGCGAGACCAGAGAGCATCAACAACCCCGCGATTGCTCGGCCTTCGAAAGTCACCGGATAGTAATCTCCGTATCCAACAGTCGTCACCGTCACAAACGCCCACCAAAGTGCGTCTCCATAAGTTGTGATGTTTGCACCTGATGCTTCGTGCTCTGCGTCGTAGACACCTAGCGAACAGGTGAAAACCAGAAGCGGCAAGACAACACCGAGATAAACATTTATTCGCGACTGAAGAGTCTGTGCTGCGCGGGCGAGAAAGCCAATCACAATTACCACTCGCAACATTCTGAAAGCTCTGAAGAACGGCAAGATCAAGCCGATGAACTCGATCACATTTCTCTTGAGAAAGAGTTTCTTGTCGTCGTGAAAAAAGAAGCGAGCAACGAAATCAACGATGAAAACCGCCCAGATCAAGTCGCTAAACAGAATCAGATCATATTGCTGAACCAGCTTCTCGTCGCCAAGCACCTCGAAGGCATAGAGCGCGAGATAAACCAGGGCCAGTGTCGAAAGCGGAATCGTTGAACGCCGCTCCCACTTTTGAACGGAAAGTTCGCGTTTAGTGTCCAACGCCACTTGCTTTGCCTAGAACCTTTTTCTCTTGGATGATGCGGTTGTCGGCAATCCAATCCATGACTGAGAAGAGCACACCAGAAACCACGAAGGTTAGGTGAATGATGATTCGCCAGATGACACCCTGGCCAACCTCGTTCTCAGGGTGGGTGCTGAGCTCGATGAAGTCTTTGAGTAGCTCAATAACCGACAGGGCTACAAGCGAGCCGATGAGCTTGATCTTCAGGCCGCTGAAGTCGATTGTGCCCATCCAGTGCGGGCGGTCGACCGAGCTGTGAGCGACCTCAATCTTTGAAACGAAGTTCTCATAGCCGGCAAACAACACGATGAGAATCAGGTTTCCGAGCAGAACTAGGTCTAGAAGGCCGAGCAGGTCAAGGGTGAAGGTGTGGGCGTCGGCTGCATCGATGTGAATTACAAGCTCGATGAACTCTTTGCCATAGCGGTAAACCAGCAGGCCAAGTGCGGCTACTAAACCGATGTAAAGAGGTGCGAGCAGCCAACGTGCGCTGAAAATGAATATCTCTAGAAAGTGCTGAAACTTCTTCACGATTAGCCCCTGGTTCAGTATTGCCCGCGAATCGGGCGTTGATACCGAGAATAGTGTCTGCTTCTTTATGAATGTCGGAGGGTGCCGGTACAAATAACAAGTAAGGGCGAGGGTGCTCGGCAGGAGTTCCCCCTTTTCTCCAATCCCTTTCGTCGTTTGTTAGCAGAGCACCCCCGACCCGCCCTTGATCAATTTCGAGAATCAGTCGATTTCTAGTTCGTGACCGTGAGCCATGCGAAAATCTTCAAGCAGAATTCTGTCAAGCTTCTCATCACCCGTCAGTTCAGCAAGTTCTAGCGCAGAGCAGATCTGGCAAAAGAAATGCAGAGGCCAATCTTGAGTTTCTTCTGATCGATGGCGAATATAAAAGGCGGTAACTAACTGGCCATTCGCATAGTCAATGTGCCCAGGGTTTGCAAAGAGAATGTGATCCTGGTTCGGCGCTGCGGGAACATCGAGTCGAGCGACAAGACCGCAACTGCAAACAGGGTCGTCGTCGGCAACCAGCGCAGTCCCATGAATTTGCATGCGTTGTAGCCGAGCAAATTCCAAATACTCGCCGACTCTTCGGCCGGACATGTAAGCGCTCCAACCTTGTCGCTTTTCACGGTACTCGGCAATTGATTTTTCAAAGTCGTCGCTGGTGCGTACAGCTTCTAGCAGGTTCGTCCAATATTCGAACACGCCAATTTTTGTGAATGGTGACATGGGCGTCAGCCCCTTTCTCGGGGCCGAAGCCCCATCGTTTTGGTTCAGGCGATTTGCCTGAGCCCTGCTCTTCCCCTGAGGCACCGGATCGATGGAAACGGTTGCCGCACAGCTAGTCAGGTACTTAGCACTGTGACTCTTGAGCGAGGTCTATTTAGTTTTCTTCGTCTTCGTCTTCGTCGTTTGTCGGAAACAAAAACGGGTTGCGAGCGCGAGCCGATTTCTCACGGATAGCGTCGCTCTGCTCGAGCACTTCGAGATCGATGTTGGCGAAGTGCACCTCATCGATGTAAGCCTTCTGCATTGAAGACTCGCGAGCCTTGGTGCACTTTTTGCAGCGGTCGTGCCCGAGAGCAGACTTCTGACATTCGAAGTCACAGTGTGAACACTGACCCTTCGACAACTTGGTGCCACATGCACAACGACCTGGCTTGTTAGCCAGAAGATCCTTGTTCTTCTTAAACATGTATCGCCACCTTTCTTTTGGAAATGTTGCAGGTTGATTGTGAACAGCAAAGGAGGAGTGTTTATTCCCGACGTTAGATCTGATCGTTCGCTTTCAGATGTAAAGATCTGTGAGTGCCCAGTGCAAGGTCTAGCTCTTTCGGGTCGCGCACGGTTTTGCTAACTATGTCGCCACACAGATAGCAGAACACAGACCAGTTCGTGCCTGCATCGTAGATTGCGCCTGAGATTATGACTCTCGGGTTATTAATTGGATTGTCCAAGTGATCCTCCATTCAGTTGACAGCCACTCTGGCTGCCCGTCTTTTTTCAACCATTTGGCACCTTTCCGGGAGGCCCGGAGGTTGCCACGATCTTTTATTGATCGCTATCGGGGACATGGTTGCCGCACCGATTCTTGTAGCAATGTTTATGTTAACGCCGCCCACCGACATTTATTACGCCACGCAGGGCTATCCGATCGAAGAGATGCTCAAATAGCCGTGTAGACGATTCGAGAAGAAGTCATACGAGCAACCGAATTACAAGAAATCGTGTTCTGTTGCTACAGCGAAGCAGATGCAGAGATCTACATCGCAAAACTCGGCTAGCAACAACATTCGGCTAGCCGTAGATTCGGGACTTTAGCCCCAAAATGCGCGGGTAAAATTAGGGCGAAATGACTCAACGGTGGGGTAAATCAATGCGCCTCCTGACAGCCTTGCTGGTCGGGTTGCTCAGCCTAACCGGCCTTCAAGCACTCGAAATTTCTAGTGCACCTAAAGCACAGGCCGCGGTTCTAAACCTCGATGCACCAGTTATTTCATCGATCACGTCACCGGCCGGAAACCAACTCACGGTGAACTTCACTGCACCGACGAATCCGAGCGCACTTTCAATTAGCAACTACCAGGTTGAATATTCGACGAACGGTAGCTCGTGGACTGTCGCATCTTCAACCGTTGCATCGAATGCAACTTCGTACACAATTACCGGGTTGACTCCGAGCACCGCTTATTACGTTCGCATAGCTGCGAATTCAGGCGGCCTCGGTTCATATGGCTACGACTGGAAAAAGATATATTCAACATCAACACAAACGCGTGATGGAAACCAGCAAATTGTTTATGATTCTGGGTTTGGTCTTGGTGGTTCAGATGCCGCGGTGACTTATGCAAATGCAAACTACAGCCGCATTCGCTACTTGATGAAGGCTACATATAGCGGTGTAAATAATTACGTCGATGCGAATTTCAGCAAATCAATGAGCAACGTTGCAACTAGCAGTGAATCGTTCACGACTTCGGCTAACCTCGACTACTTGCGAGTGCCAACGTCTGACAACAACAATGCAAATAGATTTGAAATTCAAGGCGATGTCACTGATCTAACAGTTCTTTCGAATGTCGCAAACGTCGAAAACGGATCTGAATATTCTGGACGTCTAGAGATTTGGCCGTGGAACTATGACATTGCTCCCAATACAGGTCTTTCGTCAACTCGTTCGTCAGGCATTTATGACGATGGTGACAGTTGGAATTCCACCGGCGATTATGGATCATTTCAGTTGCACAGGCTCTCTGCAGAGTCGACGAAGCGCCGCACTATCTTTGCCTGGAACCGACACATGCAGGCAGGTGTCGCCGAAATCGGTTTTGGCGACAACACCAACAACACTCACTCCGACTGGACCTTCGCGAACCAGTTCACTTACCCGGCGCGAACCAATTTCAGCCTTGGCGTCTACATCAACGCCACGACTACTACTCTTTCGGGATACACGGTCACATATTCGATAAATGGAGCCACCGGCGCGGTTCCTAGCCAAACGGCTCACATCAACGGCACTGTCATCACCTTGCCAACCGCTAGTGCTTTCAGTAAACCGGGTTACAACTTTGGTGGCTGGACCAATGGCACCACCACCTATCTGGGTGGAGCGCCATACACGGTAACTTCAAGCAACGTGACGCTCACTGCAGTATGGACAAGTGCGTTGATCGTAGATTACGACGTCACAGATACGAACTCGTATACCAGCGGAACGACGCTCACCAATCGCAACAGTGCCTACACAAACGCAACCCTGAGTTCCTCTTCAATTTTCAATCGCACAAGTCAGGCACTGAATTTCGGCAGCGGAACTTTTGCGACAGCTGGCTCAATCAACGCTGGCACATTCAGCTCGGGTTTGACCATTGATATTTACGGAAGCCTCGGCAGTGACTCTGCGAATGGTTGGGAACGCTTCATCGACTTCGCAAAACTTCGCCCAAGCAGCAGCTATGCGAACGATAACTACAACCTTGACGTTGGCCGCTATTACAACACCAACAAAATTTTCTTAGAGATCTTCAATCAAAATAGCGGTGCCAGTTCGATCGGCCATTGCATGTCGAACACAGACCAACTCGACAATTTGATGCACCGTTACACATTTGTTTTGAACGGCTCGAGCTGTTCGCTCTATGTTGACGGTGCACAGGTTCAGGTCATCAACAGTTTCACCGGCAACGCCGCATCATCGATTTCCTACGGCTTGCCACTCAACGTAACCTGGGATAACAACTTGATTGCCAAGAGCAACTGGGCTCACCTAGGCGACTCACCAACCTCAGGTGCCATTCGCTCGATCAGAATGTTGAACAACGCGAGCACTCCGGCAACTATCGACCTAATTGACTCGGGCCGATTGGTTTATAAATCTGTTTCTTACAGCTCGCCTGAGTCGGCAACCCTGCCGGCAACCGATGTGACAACTGGAACACTGCGCTTGCCACTTGCATCGACTGCAACTCGCGCCGGTTTTGCATTGAACAACTGGTACACAACCAGTGCCCGCAGTCTCGTCGCAGCAGCACCGGGCGGCGACTATGCCATCACCTCATCGACAACACTTCACGCAGGCTGGACGGGCGCGGCCAGCGCGCAATCGGCGCTATCCGTGACATCAACTTCTGGCACATTTGGCAGCTCGCTCACCCTGTCAACTTCAGGCGGCAGCGGATCTGGCGCTGTGACCTATTCGGTTAGTAACGGAACTGCTGCTGGCTGCTCGATTTCGGGCTCAACTCTTTCTTTCACGTCTGTCGGCACCTGCCTCGTGACCGCGACTAAAGCCGCGGATGCCAGTTATTTGGTGGCCTCTAGCGCGGCTACCACTGTCACGATTGCAGCTAAACCGGTAACCGTGACCGGGTCAAACAGAAGCATCAGTTTCGCCGGTTCGCTAACCCCTGGCTACACAGCGGGCGCAATGGCGGGGTCAGACGCTATCTCGACCGTGACCTACACCTATCAGGGCACCGGGTCGACAACATACGGGCCTTCAGCCACCGCGCCAACCGCAGTTGGCACCTATTCAATCACCCCTGCAGTGTCGGCACTTTCGGTTGGCACGCTCTCGAATTACAACTTTGCTTCCACGGCAGGCACCCTGACCATTGGTTTGGCGACGTTGGCAGAACCAACATCGATCTCTTCTGGCACTACGCCAGGTGTTCTCAAGTCAATTGGCGTTTGGTGGTCATCGGTTACCAACGCAACGAGCTACACCGTGAAATTCAACACTGGTGGTGTCGACATCTTCACCGTCGATGTGGTCGGCACCTCGACGACTGTTGCCGATGCACGATTCGTAAATGGCGCGGCATACCTGATCACAGTTCGCGCGAATGGAACCGGCAACTATGCCTCGTCACCTTTTAGCACTAACTCGGCTTCATCGTGGGCAAACAGCATCTACACCCTGACCTATGTTTACAACGGTGCTGACGGCGCAAACGGCACAGCAACTTCAACTTGGATTCCCGGCGCTGCCGCAATTGTTTTGCCAACGCCAACAAAAACGAACTACACATTTGCAGGATGGTACTCGAACGCCGGGCTAACAGTTTCAGTAACCGGAGATCAAACACCGTTTGCCGATGAAACTCTTTATGCGAAGTGGACAGCAAGTCACTACAGCGTGAACTACTCACCAAACTACGGTGCATCGGTTTCGAGCGTTGCAAGCGTCGCCGTTGGTGTAGCAACAGTTCTGCCAACACCAGTGCGCGCGAATTTTGTTTTTGATGGCTGGTACACCGCCGCAACCGGTGGAACCAAAGTTGGCAACGCCGGAGCAAACTACACTCCAACACAAAATGTGAACTTGTTTGCGCGCTGGATTCAAGCCTCGCTTTATGGAATCGCACCGGGCAACCTAAGCCGCGTCGGCACGCTGACCGCAAATGACATAGTGTCAACCGGGTTCAACGGAACCCTCGGCAACAATGCTGTGACTGTGACTCTGCCGAACGCAACACTGCCAGCTGGCACGATTGTTTCACTCGACTTGATCACAGACACGACCTATGCGCAGACACTGCTAAGCGGCAACAACACATACTTGCTGTCGCTAGCCGTGAGCTGGCTGGCACCAGACGAGACCGTTCCGAACACCAACAACGGCAAATCAGTCTCGATGACCATCGTTAACCCAACCATCAAGGCCGGAGCCTTGGTCTACAGCATTCAAAGCGGAACCGTGCAGTTGCTTGGCACCGCTCTAATTGACGGCTCGATAACGGTTCAGCTAACCAGCGACCCTGCTGTTTATGTGGTCTCAACTGTGCCTAGAACCCCGGTTTCAATAACCACGTCGGTTACCGAATCTTCTGCGGTCGTCACTTGGACTGCACCGTCAGCAAATGGCGGCAGCGTTATCACCGGCTACACCGTGACCCTTAGCGACGGCGCTACCTGCACAACGACCTTGTTGACTTGTGCATTCTTGAACTTGACGGCTGGCACCACCTACACGGCGGTTGTAGTGGCAAGCAACGCAGTTGGCAACAGCATCTCGGCAAGCACCACCTTCACTCCAGCGGGAGTAATCGTTACACCGCCGGTGATTGTTCCGCCAGTGCCTCCTGTCACGCCAGTGCCACCTGTAATTCCTGAAGAGCCACCGGTGATTCCACAAAAGCCGATCATCACACAGGTGCCAGTTCTGCAAAACGTGGTGAGCGTACTCGCAAATAACGTTGCTGTTCTCGCTGGAACAAAGATCGCCGCACCGGTGTTGTTCAAGCCAAACTCAACTTCACTTTCAGCAAGTGCGCTTGCCCAAATCAAAGTGGTTGCAGAGAGTATGAAAGACAAGAAGGGAACCTTCTTGGTTACCGGTTTTGTCTATTACACAAACGTGAGCAAGTCAGTCATGAAAAAGATTGCAACCTTGCGTGCGAAGACTGTTTCATTGCAGTTGTCAAAACTCGGCATCAAGGCAAACATTGGTTTTGTTGGCTATGGCGCAAACAACACAAAGAGCCCAAGAAGCACAGACCGCAAGGTTGAGTTGCGCTGGGTCGCCGACAAATAATCCTTAGCCAAAGAGCGCAGGCAAGGTTGCCTTGAAGCCGGTGCGCAAGTCGTCAAGACCGAAGGTCGCAACATCCTGGATTTCAAGCTCGCCCGAGTTATCGGTAACACCGATGCGCAACACCGGAATGCCGCGAGCCTCACACAAGCCGACAAACTTCACGTCGTCTTCGCGACCAACAGATACCAAAACACGGCCGGTTGATTCACTGAACAATGCGCAGGTGCGGTCGACGTTGTCGCGTTCGCTGATCTCGCCAAGCCAAACGCGAGCACCCATGTTGAAGCGCAAGCAAGACTCAACAATCGCCTGAGCCAAACCGGCCTCGCTAAGGTCGTGAGCAGATTCGATCAGACCCTGAAGCGATGCGCCGTGAAGCAAGTCGGCCAGGGCTGCCTCGTGAGCTAGGTCAACCACCGGTGGGCGACCGCCAAGGTGATCATGGATAACCTCTGCCCAAACCGAGCCGTCAAGCTCGTCGCGAGTGGTGCCAAGCAGATAGATGTTGTTGCCGGCGTCTTGCCAGCCAGACGGAATGCGGCGAGCGACGTCGTCGATAACGCCGAGAACGCCAACCACCGGGGTCGGGTGAATGGCCACGTCGCCGGTCTGGTTATAGAACGAGACGTTTCCGCCGGTCACTGGAATGCCAAGCTCGAGGCAGCCATCGGCCAAACCAGCGGTTGCCTGCTTGAACTGCCACATGACCTCTGGGTTCTCAGGGCTGCCGAAGTTGAGGCAGTTGGTGACGGCCATTGGCTTTGCGCCGCCGACAGCCACGTTTCGGTAGGCCTCGGCTAGCGCCAAACGAGCACCCTGGTATGGGTCGAGCTGGCAGAAGCGACCGTTTGCGTCTGTGGCAATCGAGACTCCGAGACCGCTGGTCTCGCTAACGCGAACCATTCCGCTGTCGTCAGGCATAGCAAGCGCAGTGTTGCCGCCAACGTAGTGGTCGTACTGGTCGGTGATCCATGACTTAGAAGCCTGGTTAGGCGAAGTCACAATTTGCCACAGTTGCGCGGCTAGGTCGGTGCCACTTTCGTTCGCGCGGTATAGACCGCGAGAGTGAACGGTGTCTGCATTGAGTGCATCTTGGTATGAAGGGAATGCAACTGGGCGCTCGTAAACCGGACCATCGTGCGCAACGGTGCGTGGTGGAACGTTGACGATCTCTTCGTCGCCCCAGTTGATATACAGGCGCGGCTCAGAAATTACTTCACCGAGAATTGAGAATTCGACTTCCCACTTGTTGACAATCGCTTCGAACTTCTTGCGGTCTTTCTTCGGAACAATCGCCATCATGCGCTCTTGTGATTCACTCATCAGAATCTCTTCTGGAGTTAGCGACTCATCACGCTTCAAAACTTTCTGCAACTGAACGCGCATGCCTGCGTTTCCGTTTGATGCGAGCTCACTGGTTGCACAAGACAAACCAGCGCCACCCAAGTCTTGAATTCCGGCAACAACATCTGCCTTATAAAGTTCGAGACAGCATTCGATCAAAACCTTTTCAGCGAACGGGTCGCCAACCTGAACAGCTGGGCGACGTGAAGGGCCGGTGCTGTCAAAAGTTTCTGATGCGAGAACTGAAACTCCACCGATGCCGTCTGCTCCGGTGCGAGCACCAAAAAGAATTACAAGATCGCCAGGGTTTGAAGCTTTGGCAAGTTTTAGATCTTCGTGACGAAGAGCACCAACGCTGAGGGCGTTGACTAGCGGGTTGCCCTGATAGACGCGGTCGAAAACTGTTTCGCCACCGATGTTTGGCAAGCCGAGGCAGTTGCCATAGAACGAGATTCCGCTAACCACTCCGTGCACAACGCGAGCGGTGTCTGGGTTCTCAACCGCACCGAAGCGAAGTTGATCCATGACGGCAATCGGGCGAGCACCCATGGTCAAGATGTCGCGAACGATGCCGCCAACGCCGGTGGCAGCGCCCTGAAAAGGCTCGATGTAGCTCGGGTGGTTGTGACTCTCGACCTTGAAGGTCACCGCCCAGCCCTCGCCGATGTCAACAACACCGGCGTTCTCGCCCATGCCGACCATGAGGTGCTTCTTCATCTCGTCGGTGACTTTCTCACCGAACTGACGAAGATAAATCTTTGAAGACTTGTATGAGCAGTGCTCAGACCACATCACCGAATACATGGCAAGCTCTGCGCTGGTTGGGCGACGGCCCAAAATTTCACGGATGCGCGCATACTCGTCTTCTTTTAGACCGAGTTCTTTCCAAGGTTGTGCCTTGTCTGGAGTTTCGGCCGCGTTCGCGGTTGTGTCAACGCCTGATGCAACGATTTTCTTTTTGAAGAGTGCCATGATTTCGCCTTATGCGTTAACTAGTGCGTTCAGCACTGACTTGAAGAACAACAAACCGTCGACACCGCTGCGCATTGCAACGTCGGTGTCTGGGCCAAAGCCTGGTTCAACCGCGTGCTCAGGGTGTGGCATCAAACCAACAACATTGCCGCGCTCGTTGCGCAAACCTGCGATGTCGTTCATCGAACCGTTTGGGTTCACGTCGAGATATCTAAACGTGATGAGACCTTCGCCTTCGAGACGAGCAAGCTCATCTTTGGTTGCGATGTAACCACCCTCACCGTTCTTTAGTGGAATGGTGATTTCTTGGTTTAGCGCAAACTGGTTTGTCCACGCAGTGTCGACATTCTCAACGCGAAGTTTTTGATCGCGGCAAATGAAGTGCTGGTGCTCGTTGCGAATCAAACCACCCGGAAGCAGGTGTGATTCGACGAGAACCTGAAAGCCATTGCAAATTCCGAGAACTGGCAAACCTTGGTCGGCCTTCTTGATGATTTCTTTCATCACCGGTGCCTGTGCTGCGATTGCACCGCAACGAAGGTAGTCGCCATAAGAGAAACCGCCAGGCAAAACCACTGCGTCAACTTTTTGCAAGTTGGTGTCTGCATGCCAGAGTGAAACGGCCTCGCCACCGGCCAAACGAATTGCGCGAGCTGCGTCGCGGTCATCCAAGGTGCCAGGAAAAGTAACTACACCGATCTTCATGGGTTAGTTCTCGATGGTGACGTTCACAACGTCTTCGATAACTGCGTTGCTCAAGAAGTCTTCGCCGATTTTGCGGGCGTGATCTAGGTCTGCTTCGGTGACTTCGCGGTCGAAGTGAAGTTCGATTCGCTTGCCGATGCGAACGGCTGAAATGTCTTTGTTGCCGCTTCGGTGCAGAGCGTTTGCCACTGCCTTGCCCTGTGGGTCTAGAAGGTCTGCCTTTGGCATTACCTCAACGATGATTTTTGGCATTTTTCCCCTAATTTTGGGTATTTGCGAGCATTTTTGAGCCCGGCGGCATCGGCGAACCCCTTTATTTTAGCGGTATTAGCACGGGCGGCCTCGCAAACGGGCCGAAGTGGTCTACGCGACTTCGGTGGTGAGGCGTTCGACCAGCTCGGCATACTTGCCCGCGGTCTGCGAAACGATTTCTTCAGGCAATTGCGGTGGCTGACCAACTTGGTTCCAGTTGTCGGCGAGCCAGTTTCGCACGATTTGCTTGTCGAACGAGTCTTTTCGTTCGCCACCGAGCCAGGCCGACTTAGACCAGAAGCGACTTGAGTCTGGAGTTAGAACCTCATCACCAAGTGTGATTTCACCGGTTGCTGGGTCGATGCCAAATTCGAACTTAGTGTCAGCGAGAATCAGGCCAGCCTTCTCAGCAAGTTCGCTAGCGCGTTTGAAAATCGCAAGGCTCAGATCGCGCAGTTCGGCAGCGTGCTCAGCGCCGATCAATTCGACAGTGCGCTCAAAGGTGATGTTCTCGTCGTGCTCGCCAAGTTCAGCTTTGAATGCTGGAGTAAAAATCGGCTCTGGCAAACGCGCTCCAAAAGTCAAACCAGCAGGTAGCTTCACGCCGCAAACTTCACCGGTGTTCTGGTATTCCTTCCAACCAGAACCACTGATGTATCCGCGAACGACACATTCAATCGGAAACATCTCCAGTTTTTTTGCAATGGTTGCGCGACCAGCAACTTCGCTCGGAACCTCGAGTTCATGCGAAACGTGATTTGCAACATCGAGTCGATCGAACCACCAGTTGGTTAAAGCGGTCAGGTGCTTGCCCTTGTTCGGAATCTCTGGTTCTAGAACGTGGTCAAATGCAGAAACGCGATCGCTAGCGACAACCATAATCAGGTGCGAGAGATTTGCATCTTCGCTCTCATAGAGGTCGCGAACTTTTCCGCTGTAGACATGGCGCCAATTGTGAATTGCAACAGCCATTAGTTGGCAACCTTCGCAGCGATGTCTTTGCGATAGTGCGAACCTTCTAGTTTGATGTTTGCGATATTCGCATAGGCAAGTTCGCGCGCGGTTTTGAAATCGGCACCGGTTGCAACAACACTCAACACACGACCGCCCGTTGCAACAAGGTCGACGTTAGAAGAAACCGTCGATGCGTGACAGACGTGAACGTTGTCGTCTTCGACCAGACCGGTGATTGGTCGATCTGGCGCAGAGGTGTCTGGGTAACCCTCGCTCGCAAGAACAACCGTGATGGCAACATCGTTGCTGAACTGAGCGCTCGGGCCATCGGCAAGGCGGCCGGTTGCTGCTCTGTGCAGCAGTGGGGCAAGCGGGGTAACCAGGCGGCGAAGCACGACCTGAGTCTCTGGGTCGCCGAAGCGAGCGTTGAATTCGATAACACGGATGCCGCGCTTGGTCACGATGAGCCCGCAGTAGAGCAGGCCGACAAACGGTTCGCCGAGTCTGGCTAGTTCGTCAACTGTCGGCTGAGCAACCGTGCGTTCGACCTCTTCGATGAAGCCAGCAGGCAACCAAGGCAGCGGGCTGTATGCACCCATGCCGCCGGTGTTTGGGCCTTCGTCATTGTCGTAGGCGCGCTTAAAGTCTTGTGCTGGGCTCAACGGCAAAACTGTTTTTCCGTCGCTCAAGAAAAAGAGTGAAACCTCTTCACCCTCGAGAAACTCTTCAACGAGAATTCCCATGTCGATGAATTTTGCCGCGTGAGCCAAAGCTGCAGAGCGATCGCTCGTGACGATCACACCTTTGCCAGCTGCGAGTCCGTCAGCCTTAACGACATACGGCGCACCAAACTCGTCGATTGCACTTTCAACTTCTTCAAGAGTTGAACATTCTCGTGCCATGCCGGTTGGAACATCGGCAGCCGCCATAACTTCTTTTGCAAAACTTTTGCTGCCTTCGAGGGCAGCAGCTTTTTGTGATGGACCAAACACGGCGATGCCTTCGCTGCGAAGTGCGTCACTCACACCAGCAACCAGTGGAGCTTCGGGCCCGATGATTGCCAAATCGATTTGGTGCTGCAGTGCAAACTTCACAACGGCCAGCGGGTCGTTTGGATTTAGGTGCGGTTCGGTGTGTGCATCTTTTGCGATGCCGGCGTTGCCTGGCGCGACGATTATGTCAGTTGAGAGAGTTCCGGTGCGAATCAGAGCTTTAGTGATTGCATGCTCGCGTGCTCCGCCGCCCAAAACCAAGATCTTCACCCTCTAAGTTTAGAAGTGTGAAGAGACGCGTAAAACCGAGCGAAGGCCAAGCGGCCGTTGCAGCGGTTCGCGCCGGAGACCAAACTCAACTCGCGACCGCGGTTAGGTTTCTGCTCGAAGAGCTCGGCACCCGAGCCGAGGGCAACACCGTTGAAGTGCGTGTGCCCCCATTCGGAGCTGTTCAGTGCATCGAAGGCCCGCGTCACACCAGAGGTACTCCACCGAACGTTATAGAGATGTCGCCCGAGGTCTGGTTCGCTCTCGCCACTGGCGAATTGAACTGGGATGCCGCCGTGGCCGACGGCTCGATTCACGCGTCGGGAACCCGGGCCGAAATAAAAGACCAGTTGCCACTGCTTTAATGAACTGTGGCTAAATCAACCGAAAAAACCAGCAAAGCGATCGTTGAGATTCGCAAAGCTCCCCGAATCGTTCCTTTTGTTGCAACGGCAGCCGTTATCGGCCTTATTGTTTCGGCTATAACAGCGGGTGTGATTCAGGCTCCGTCTCACTTCGTCGGTTATGTCATCGGGTGGGGCACGGTGCTTTTTGCATCCGTGGGTCTGATCTTGTCGGTGATTCTCGAGTCGATATCTCGCACTCGAATCAAGCGCCTCGAGGCAACTAAAATAGAGGGGTAGCGACACCTTTTGTTCGTTGCAACCGCACTCCAAACGACAGGAAACTGCCCTTGCTAAGAGGCGACGGACGTCTAAATCTCGATCTCGCAGTCAGCGATGACGATGAAAAAGCCCCTAAAGACCAGTGCGGAGTTTTTGGAGTTTGGGCACCGGGCGAAGAAGTTGCCAAGCTAACTTTCTTTGGACTTTATTCGCTTCAGCACCGCGGCCAAGAATC
>JAGOAI010000017.1:15931-17830 GCA_017983965.1 Rhodoluna sp.
ATTCCATTCGGTCACGGTCTCGTGAAAAACGCATACGTGGGCCGAACCTTTATTCAGCCTTCGCAAACAATTCGTCAGCGCGGAATTCGTCTGAAGTTGAACCCGCTCAAAGAGGTAATTCGCGGCAAGCGCATCATCGTTATCGATGACTCGATTGTTCGAGGCAACACCCAGCGCGCTCTCGTGCAGATGTTGCGCGAGACAGGTGCCGCCGAGATTCACGTGCGAATTTCATCGCCACCAATCACCTGGCCTTGCTTCTATGGCATCGACTTCGCCACCCGTGCAGAGCTAATTGCCACTGGGCTCGGGGTTGAAGACGTGCGCGCTTCAATTGGCGCAGACTCACTTGGCTACCTATCGAAAGATGGAATGGTCGCCGCTTCAGGTCAGGCAGAAAGCACCCTCTGCACAGCCTGCTTCACGGGCACCTACCCAATCGAGTTGCCAACCGCAGACCGCCTTGGCAAGAATCTGCTTGAGCGCTCAGCTGAAGCGGCTTGCAACCCAGGCCCTGATAGCGAAACCGACAAGTTGGTTCGCGAACAACAAGAGACTTTGAACGACTAAGGCCGCAAGATGAATGATGCATATGCAGCTGCCGGAGTCGACACTCACGCCGGTGACTTAGCGGTCGAACTAATGAAGCGTGCGGTTAGCGCGACTCACAACGACAAAGTTTTTGGTGGCCTCGGTGGCTTTGCCGGAATGATGGACGTTTCGTTTATCAAGAACTACCAGCAGCCACTTCTCGCAACTTCAACCGACGGTGTTGGCACCAAAGTTGCCATCGCACAAATCATCGACAAGCACGACACCATTGGCCAAGATCTAGTTGGCATGGTTGTCGACGACATTGTTGTGGTTGGCGCAAAGAGCTTGTTCATGACCGACTACATCGCCTGCGGAAAAGTTGTTCCACAACGCATCGCAGATATCGTTCGCGGAATCGCAGAGGCATGCTCGTCAGTTGGCGTTGCGCTCGTCGGTGGCGAGACCGCAGAACATCCTGGATTGCTCGGTCCAGACGACTACGACGTTGCCGGTGCGGCTGTCGGCGTTGTCGAGGCGAGCAAGTTGCTCGGCCCACAGAACGCTAAGGTGGGCGACGTTGTGCTCGGAATGCAGTCGAGCGGGTTGCACTCAAACGGATACTCACTTGTTCGCAAAGTCGTTGCAGATTCTGGTCACGACTATCGCAAGACGGTTGCAGAGTTTGGTTCGCGTTCGCTCGGTGAAGTTTTGCTCGAACCAACTCGCCTCTACACGGGTGTTCTAAACGACCTGCTCGAATCTGAACTTGGCAGTGCAGTTCACGCCATGAGTCACATCACCGGTGGCGGCATTGCTGCGAATCTCGCTCGCGTTTTGCCTCAGGGCGTTTCACTCGATGTCGACCGCTCAACCTGGTCACCGCAAGAGGTCTTCAAGGTTCTGGCTAGCTGGGGCAAGTTCTCGCTCGAGTCTGTCGAAGGCACCTGGAACTTAGGTCTTGGCCAGGCACTGGTTGTCGATCAGGCCCGTGCGGCTGAGGTTGCCGCTGCGCTAACCGCCGCGGGCATCGACACCTGGCAGCTAGGCGTTATCGCCGATGCGCCGGCAGATTTGAGCAGTTTTGTTCAGGGTGCAAAGGGTGTTGACGGCGGAGCAGTTCGCCTCGTCGGCAGTTACGTTTAAACCAGCTGGCTGGCTCCTGAGCCAAGCAAAACCGGTGTGCCGTCGAGTGCACGGGCTTCATCGTCGGTAAACAAACGCGAGCGAATCATGAAGCGAAGACCCTCTGGAGTTTCGAGCGAGAAACCTCCGCCGCGACCCGGCACAACATCGATTGTGATGTGAGTGTGCTTCCAATATTCAAACTGCTCTAAAGAAATCCAAACCTTGATCGGTTCAGCGATT
>JAGOAI010000018.1 GCA_017983965.1 Rhodoluna sp.
CTTTTTCAATCAGGCGAGTCCAGGCTGGTCCGCCAAACATTGACACCCAATTGTTCGGAGGCAGTTCTCCGTTTTCGCCGCGACCTTCTTTGAAGTGATAGAACTCGCGCTCGCGGCTGTTCGGCGCTGAGTTGATTGCAGCTTGAAACCATTTGTGTTTGTCGCTCGAGTGATTCGGAACAAGATCGATAAGAACTTTCAAATCAAGATCGTGCGCACGCTCAAGCATGCGATCAAAATCTTCTAGGGTTCCGAAAAGTTCATCGACGTCGCAATAATCTGCAACGTCGTAGCCAGCATCTTTTTGCGGCGAGGTATAAAACGGTGAAAGCCAAACTGCATCGATGCCGAGAGTTGCGAGACTTTCTAATCGCGACGTGATTCCGGCGAGGTCGCCCATGCCGTCACCATTTGCGTCAGCAAATGATCGCGGATAAATCTGATAGATGGTGCCGGAGCGCCACCACTCGCCGCCTTCGCGTGGGTGGTGGCTAACTCCTTTGGCAACATCCAAAGACATGTTTAGAGTTTGATCCAAACTGTCTGGTCTTGCTCAAGCTCGCCTTCGATTGAAAGATCGTGCTGAGTGGTTGCAAGCATTTCTCCTGCAGGAACAACAACTGCTTTCTTGCCGAAGTTGCTGAGCACTAGAACGCCACTGTTGATATAGGCGAGAGTCTCGGCGCCATCCTGGAATTCTGCTGCCCATCTAAAGTCACCAGCACCAAGCTGCAACTCTTTGCGAACCTTTAGCAAACGCTTGTATAGCTCGAGAGTTGAACCGGCAATGCCCTGCTGCTCGCTGCGTGCATAACGCTTGTAGCTTGCAGGCTGAGGCAACCAAGACTTGCCTGTGGTCGAGAAGCCGTTAGCGTCGTTGACGCCGGCCTCCCATGGCAATGGCACGCGGCAGCCGTCGCGACCAACGCGCTCGCCCTTGGTTCTGAAGAAGGTTGGGTCTTCGCGGAACGAGTCGCTAAGAGTGGTGTGCTCTGGCAAGCCAAGCTCTTCACCCTGGTAGATGTAGGCACCACCAGGAAGGCCGAGCATGAAGGCTGAAGCGGCACGACCGCGGCGCTGACCAAGTGCTTCGTCAGGCTGAGGTGAGTTCGGGCCAATGCCGTCACCCTGCTTTGGAATCTCGTCGTAACCCATGCGAGTTACGTGACGAATAACGTCGTGGTTTGAAAGCACCCAAGTTGAAGGTGCGCCAACGCCGCCGAACGCATCGAATGATTCGTTGATGGTCTTGATCAGACGATCTTTGTTCCACGGAGTTTCTAGATAACCGAAGTTGAAAGTCTGGTGGTACTCGTCTGAACGAACCCAAGTTGCCATGCGAGGAAGTGGCATGACCCATGCTTCACCGCACATAACGCGATCTTCATATTCATCAAGGATGTTTCTGAAGCGACGGTTGATGTCGTGAACCTGAGGCTGACCCCAAAACGGGTTCTTCTCTTCGAGTTCTTCGATGGTCATGTCTTCTTCAGACTTTGCGCCACCCATGTGCGAGTCTGCAACTGCAACGTCAGGAAGACCAGTGCGCTTAACCATTCCGTGCGCAACGTCGATGCGGAAACCAGCTGCACCGCGGTCTAGCCAGAAACGAAGTACGTCGTCGAACATCTCGCGAACTTTTTCGTTATCCCAGTTCAAGTCAGGCTGTGACGAGTCGAAGATGTGCAGGTACCACTGGCCGAGTTCACCGTTTGGTTCGGTGATGCGAGTCCAGGCGTTGCCACCGAAAACTGACTGCCAGTTGTTCGGAGGAAGTTCGCCGTTCTTGCCCTTGCCGTCGCGGAACATGTACATCTCGCGCTCGGCTGATCCAGGAGCTGCCTTTAGAGCAGCCTTGAAGAATTCGTGTTCGCTCGATGAGTGGTTAGGAACCAAGTCAACGATGATTCGAATGCCGTGCTTCTTTGCCTCGGCAACAAGGTTGTCGAAATCTTCGAGGGTTCCGAAAAGTGGGTCGATGTCTTTGTAGTCGCTGACGTCGTATCCGGCGTCTTTTTGAGGCGACTTAAAGAAAGGTGAGCACCAGATCGCGTCGATGTTCAGCTCGGCTAGAGCGGGCAGGCGGTCGGTGATTCCCTTGAGGTCACCCATGCCGTCACCATTGCCATCGGCAAAGCTGCGAGGGTAAATCTGGTAGATGACGCTTGAGCGCCACCATTCAGGGTTTTCTTTGGTTGTATACAAGATAGGTGATTTAGACATGCCTCCTAACTTATTCCAAAAGCCAGGCGCGAAACGGCTTTCAGCCCCTAAAACCGCCGTGTGAAACGATTCGCGTGCTGAGTTTCATCGTGATAATTCCGTTATCCAAAAATTCGCTGTCAAGTTGCGAAGAGTTAAGGTTTGGGGGTTTGATAGTAGGGACTTGATTGCAAGTCCTTCAACTACGTAGTTCGAAAGGTAACAAATGAAGATCCGCAAGAGCAGCATCGCAGCTGCAGTAGCGACTTTGGCAGCGGGATCAATGCTTGCAGTAAGCACCCCAGCCATCGCAGCAACCCCAACCCTATTGGTTTGGGTAGACAGCGCCCGCAAGGCAGATTTCGCAACTCCAGTCGCTGACTGGGCGAAGGCCAACGGCGTAACCGTAACTTTGGTCGGAAAAGACTTTGGTTCAACTCGTGACGCACTAAAGACCGCTGTTCCTGCAGGAACCGGCCCAGACGTGCTTCTCGCAGCAGCCCACGACTGGACTGGAAACCTAGCAGCAGCTGGTGTTCTACGCCCGGTTAACCTCTCAGCAGCAACCAGCTCAACCCTTGCAAGCAACGCTCTTCAGGGCTTCTTGTTCAACGGCAAGCAGTACGGTGTGCCTTTCTACACTGAGAACATTGCGCTAGTTCGCAACCTAAAGAAGGCTCCTAAGGCTCCTACCACTGGTGCACAGATCAAGAATGGTGAACTCCAGATTGGTTACTCAGCAACCGGTGGAGACCCATACCACTTCTACCCAGTTCAGAGCTCATTCGGTGCTCCTGTATTCGAGTCAACCGCTAAGGGCTGGACCTCGACTCTAGGCATGGATGGCGCTGCTGGCGTTAAGTTCGCACAGTACCTAGCAACCAAGGGCGAGAAGTTCTTCGCTAAGGCTGGCAAGGGCTGGGACGACATGGTTTGCGACATCAAGAGCGGCAAGGTCAAGTACTGGATCACTGGTCCATGGGCTATCGGCGCAATTGAAGGCGGAAACTCAAAGTGCACCGCTAAGTCAGTCATCAACAAGGACTTCGCAATTTCAGCTGTTCCTTCATTCGGTGGCAAGACTGCACAGCAGTTCATGGGTGCAAAGGGTGGATTCATCACCAACAGCCCAGCAACTGACGTTGTAAACGCAACCCAGCTATTGACCTACCTAGCAGGAAAAGAAGCTGGCGTTAGCTACTTCAACACCGGCAGCTTCACCCCAGCAAACAAGGCTGCTCTAGTAGTAGCTTCTGCTGACCCAGTTATCAAGGCGTTCGCAGTAGCAGGTGCAAAGGCAGTTCCAATGCCAAACATCGTTGCTATGGACAGCGTTTGGGACAAGTGGGGCAAGACTGAGGCCAAGATCATCACTGGCAAGTCAACCAACCCTGCAGCTGACTGGAACGCAATGACTGCAGCAATCACTGCTGTAATCAAGGGCTAATTTCAGTCGAGCAAAGCTCGAGTGGGGCTCCGGGAAACCGGGGCCCCACTTCTTTTTGCTTTTGAAAAACCGCAAGCGCTTTCAGTTTCGAATAGGTAACGAACCCGATTAGTGGGAATGCTGGTTCGAATTAGCGAATAGAGTTTCTTTAGTTTGCAACATCCAGGGAGGGATGCTTCATGACCAACCCATTCGCTGGCGGGCCTGACCGCAGCAATATCAAACGCAAGAGCGTAAAGCAGCTTTACGACGGAGGAACACCAAGCCTTCGCGGAACAATCATCAAGATTGCCCTGCTTGCCGTTCTCGATGCGATCACAATCTTTGTGACCTTTATTCTCTGGATGCGCGAGCTCTGGATTCCAGTTGCGATTGCGCTCGTTGCGATGTTCGTCATCAACTGGCTTTACCTTCGTCGCGGCGGACTGCCAGCGAAGTACCTTGCTCCCGGTGTGATTCTTCTAATCGCATTCCAGGTTTACGTTTTGTTCTTCAGCGCTTACACCGCGTTCACCAACTACGGCTCGTTTCACAATGGTGACCAAAATCTAGCTGTTTCTGCAATCAAGGCTGCTGGCTATGGTTCTGTTGAAGGCGCGCCACAGTATGACGTGCACCTAGTCAAGGCAGCTGACGGAAACCTAAACTTCTTGCTCACCGACCCAGTTGGCGGAAAAGTTTATGTTGGCGGACCAAAACTTGCGTTGACTGAAGTGCCGGCTTGTTCGCAAGCAATCTCAGACGTCATTGCAAATAACTCGACCACCGTGCCTGAGAGCGACTGCAAGATCACCATTCTTGCCGACAACCTAGCTGACGCAGTTTCGGCTGCGGGTTACACAGAGGCAACTCAAGATGGCCTAAGCACCGCCAAGTTGAACAGACTTGCAGAGACTCGTCTTTACCTTGACCCTAACGACACCAACGGTCAGTTCATCAAGACCGATGACCTCATGGTTGCTGTGACATACCAGACCGAATTGGTCTGGAACGCAACAGACAAGACCTTCACTCGCGTCACCGACGGCGCTGTTTTCAAGCCCGCTGCAGACGGATACTTTCGTCTAGACGGCGCTGAAGACGGCGAGAAGGTTAGCGACATTGGCTGGCGCGTAGAGATTGGTTTCAAGAACTTTCAGACCATCTTCACCGACGAAAACCTTCGCGCACCTTTGGTGAAAATCATCTCTTGGACATTCATCTTCGCTTTCTCAACCGTGATCAGCACATTCATCGCGGGTCTGGCAATTGCATTGCTATTCAACGATGACCGCATGAAGTTCAAGCGCGTCTATCGCGCGATGATGATCTTGCCTTATGCATTCCCGGCATTCTTGTCTGCGTATGTCTGGCGAGGTTTGTTGAACACTGACCAGGGATTCGTAAACAACGTGATTCTTGGTGGAACCCACGTTCCATGGTTAACCGAAGAAGGCCCAGCTCGAGCTGCGATTCTCTTGGTTAACCTATGGCTCGGTTTCCCATACATGTTCTTGATCACCACAGGTGCACTGCAGGCGATTCCTGCAGAGCTCACCGAGTCTGCGACCATCGACGGTGCAACTCCGTGGCAGATCTTGCGACAGATCAAGTTGCCGTTGCTTTTGGTTTCAATCGCACCGCTTTTGATTTCGTCGTTCGCGTTCAACTTCAACAACTTCACGTTGATTTATCTGCTCACCAAGGGTGGCCCGCTCGACTCGGCATCCAGTGGTTATGACGCCGGTGGAACAGATATTTTGATTACGTTCGTTTATAAGATCGCGTTCTCAAGCGGACACGGTCAGGACTACGGTTTGGCCAGCGCCTTCTCGATCTTGATCTTCATCTTGGTGGCGACGTTCTCACTCGTCAGCTTCCGACGCACTCGTACCCTAGAGGATGTGAACTAATGACTACCGCAACAAAAATCATTAAAGAAAAGCCACTGAAGGTAGTCAAGCGTCGCCAGACTCCATTGCGTTGGTTCTTTTCAACCGGATGGCGTCACATCGTTGGAATCGCAATCGTGCTTTACGCGATCTTCCCGATTCTCTACATCATCTCGACGTCGCTCTACCCAAACAACAGCATCGAAGGAAACAACACTCTCTTCGCTGCAATCTCGTTTGAGAACTACATCAGCTTGTTCCAAGACACCGCACGACCTTTTGCAACCTGGTATTTCAACACCGTTTACATCGGTTTGGCTACCTCAATTGGCTCGGTGTTTATCTCGGCTCTAGCTGCCTACTCGTTCTCACGCCTGCGCTTTCGCGGTCGTCGCGGTGGTTTGCTTAGCCTCATCTTGATTCAGATGTTCCCATCGCTTCTCGGTTTGGTTGCGATCTATGGAATGTTGATCGAAATCGGAAGAATCTTTCCGGCTTTCGGTCTAGACAGCCAGCTCGGTCTAATCATGATTTACATGGGCGGATCACTTGGTGGTGGAACCTACCTAATGTATGGATTCTTCAACACCGTGCCTAAAGAACTCGACGAGGCTGCAAAGCTCGACGGCGCAACCCACACCCAGATTTTCTATGGAATCATTCTGCGTTTGGTTGCCCCAGTTCTTGCAGTGCAGATGTTGCTTTCATACATCGGCATCACCTCTGACTACGTTCTCGCGTCGGTTGTCTTGAGCAAGCCTGAGTCGCTGACTCTCGCGGTTGGTCTTCAGCAGTTCATTTCAGACCCGTTCTCGCGTGACTGGTCGATGTTCACCGCCGGTGCAGTTCTATCTGCGATTCCGGTTGTGGCTTTGTTCATGTATCTGCAGCGCTACATCGTTTCGGGTCTCTTGGGTGGAGCAGTGAAGGGTTAATGTCGAGCTTCGACAAACTTCCTCTCGCACTACTTCCGCACCACGATGGTTCGGCACTCTATGTGCCGAACCAAACTCCGAAGGTTCTTGACGTTCTCAAGATTCGCGTTCGCATTCACAAAGCTCTTGGCTCAGTAAAAGAAGTTCGCGTTCGTTACAGCGAGAGCGGCGAGGCTTTTCCGAGCCCTGTGATGAAGGTCATCAAGCGTGATGGCGGTTGGTCTTGGTATGAAACCAAGATCACGATGCACAACCCGAAGACCAACTATCGCTTCATGATTGTTCTGGCTAGCGGCGAAACCTTGTGGCTAAACACCCAGGGACTGCACACTCTCAACCAGCCAGACATCAATGACTTCAGATTGAACACCTTTGCTTCTGCTCCAAAGTGGGGCCAGAACGCGATCATGTATCAGATCTTTCCTGACCGTTTCGCGCGCTCAAAGCACGCAGACGAGCACAAGACCCCAAGCTGGGCAATTGCTCGCGAGTGGGGTGACCAGGTAATTGGCTCAGGCCCGGGCACCTCTGAGCAGTTCTTCGGAGGCGATCTTTGGGGTGTAATCGAACACCTCGATCACCTCAAGAAGCTCGGCGTGAACTTGGTTTACCTAACCCCGATCTTTCCTGGTCAGTCAAACCACCGCTACGACGCGAGCTCTTTCGCCGAGGTTGACCCGCTGCTTGGCGGCGGCAAGGCCTTTGCTGCGCTCATCGAAGCAGCCCACAAGAAGGGCATGCGCGTCATTGGCGACCTCACCTCAAACCACTCGGGCATCGGCCACGAATGGTTCAAGGCGGCTCACAAGAAGCCTGCTGCCAAAGAGTCTGACTTCTATTACTTCAGCGAGAAGAACCACGTCTATGAATCTTGGTTCGGCGTAAAAAGCCTGCCGAAGTTCAACTGGAAGTCACGCGAGCTTCGCAAGCGTTTCATCGAAGGGCCTAGCTCTGTCGTTGCGAAGTGGCTAAAAGCTCCATACAAAATGGATGGCTGGCGCATCGACGTTGCCAACATGACGGGGCGCATCCGTGAAGAAGACATGTATCTCGAGGTCGCGCAAGTAATTCGCAAGACCATGGTCGACATCAACCCAGACACCATCATGCTCGGTGAATACACCGGCGACGCAGCATATGAAGTGCAGGGCGATGGATGGCAGGGTGCAATGACTTATTCGAACTTCACCAAGCCGGTATGGCGTTGGTTCTATAACGAAGACAAGAAGTCACGCCCGAAGGGTGCCGAGGGTCTTCCTGGTTTCTCAATGTGGGACGGCGCACAAAAAGCTGGTGGCCGCGATCTAGTGCAGAGCTACACGCAGTTCATCGCAGGTTTCCCATGGCACGTGCGTTTGCACAACATGAACCCGCTAGACACACACGACATTCCTCGCTTCAAGACTTATGCAATCAAGGGTGCGCAAAAAGTTGCTGCCGGTTTGCAGTTCACTTTTCCGGGCATCCCAGTAATTTGGGCTGGCGACGAATTTGGTCTTGACGGTTTCAACGGTGAAGAGTCGCGCACTCCGATTCCTTGGAACAACGAGCGTCCACACGACACCAAGATGATCGAAACCTATGCAGCACTCGCAAAGATTCGCCGCACCAACAGTGCGTTGAACGATGGCAGCATGCGTTTCGTCTATGCATCTGACGAGGCAATCGTTTTCGTGCGTGAAAACGCCAAGCAGACCATTTTGGTGGCAGCAACTCGCGGTGCAGACAACAAGATCGTCTTGCCTCGCGATGTGGTCGCCAATTTGGCCAAGGCAGAGAACCTATTTGGTGGCGGCAAACTTGCCCTAACCTCAACCACGGTCAAGGTGCCAGGCGAGAAGCTAAGTCTTAACATCTGGCGTTTGCCAGCCAAGGCCTAAGCCCACTAAAATAGTGAAGTTGCCTTCGGGCATACGCCCCGATAGCTCAGTGGTAGAGCACTTCCATGGTAAGGAAGGGGTCGACAGTTCAATCCTGTCTCGGGGCTCTCGGCGGGCAATAGCCCGCCTTTTTTGAACTCAGGTTCATTAGCCCGGCGGGGTAGCTCAGGTGGTTAGAGCACACGACTCATAATCGTGGGGTCGCGGGTTCGAGTCCCGCCCTCGCTACTACTCTTGACCCTATGGTCAATGCATCAGTTGAAGGCAAAACATATGCCGAAACCGACCCTTATCTGGTCGGCCGAGAGAAAATCCGTGAATTTGCTCATGCCGTGAAGGCATCGAATGCCATGCACTTTGATGTGATGGCTGCTCAAGCAGCTGGATACCTCGATGTCATTGCGCCGCCGACTTTCGCGGTGGTCATTCAGGAACGCAGCTTGACCAGCGTGCTTGCCGACAAAGAGGCAGACATCGACTTCAGTCGTGTGGTGCACGGAGATCAGCGTTTCATTCACGCTCGCCCGATTGTTGCCGGCGATGAACTAACCAGCCAACTAACCGTTGCCTCGGTGAAGGCAATTGGCGGGCACTCAATGGTGACTTTTGAAACCAAAATTCACGACGCAGAAAAGCAACTGGTTTGCACTGCGATTTCGACTCTCGTGGTTCGAGGTGCAGAGTAATGACTCACATCAACATCGCATCACTAGAGGTTGGCCAAGAGATTGGTTCAATCGAGATTTTGCTAACTCGTGATTCACTCGTTCGCTATGCAGGGGCATCGGGCGACTTCAACCCGATTCACTATCGCGACGAGATCGCTAAAGCAGTTGGTCTCGACGGCGTGCTCGCACACGGAATGCTGACAATGGGAGCAGCCGTTCAGGTTGCTGTCGATTGGGTAGGCGACCCTGGTCGAATTCTCGACTACGGCGTGCGCTTCACCAAGCCGGTTTTTGTTGACGCAACTGATGGCGCGGTTTTGAAAGTCAGCGGCAAGATTGGCGAGATTGATGCAGAGAACTCGGTTGTGCGAATTGACATCACCGCAATTGCGGCAGACCTTGCCGTTCTCGGAAAAGCACAGGCGCGAGTTCGCATCTAATGAATCAACCGCTTAGCGAACTAACCACAATGGGTGTTGGTGGAGTGCCATCAGAACTCGTTGTTGCAAAAACTCGCGACGAACTTCTCGCTTACGCAAAACGCATTTGGCACGACGCCGAAGACTGGCTTGTGCTTGGTGGCGGCAGCAACATTGTTGTGGCCGATAACCTGCTCGACTTGCGCGTGATCAAAGTTGAGAACAAGGGCATCGAGCGTTTGGGTCAGGGGCACATCCGTGTTCAGGCTGGCGAAAACTGGGATGACGTGGTCAGCTACTGCGTCGAGCACGGCCTTGCCGGAATCGAGTCAATGGCTGGCATTCCTGGCACCATGGGTGCCGCGCCAGTGCAGAACATTGGGGCTTACGGGGCCGAGTTGGCCGACGTCTTTTTGCGCTGCGAGTTCATTGACCACGCAACCTTCGAGCCTGTGATCTTTGAAAAAGAAGACATGGATTTCGGCTACCGCACCAGCGCAATCAAAGAACACATGATGGGAATCATCACCTGGGTTGAGCTGCAACTGGTCAGCGACTTGCCTGCGGGTTCTACCGAGTTGATGCGCCGCCGTCGCACCGAGGTGCTCGAGTTGCGTGCATCAAAGGGAATGGTTCTCGACCCAAGCGACCGCGACACTTTTTCGTGCGGTTCGTTTTTTGTGAACCCGATTGTGAGTGCAAAGTTTGCTCGCACACTGCCACCTGAAGCGCCGGCCTGGCCTATGGATGACGAAGGCGATCAGGTAAAGATTTCTGCGGCGTGGTTGATTGAGCAGAGCGGAATTAAAAAGGGATTGCAGCTTGGCGATTCGAAAGCTGGAATTTCAACGAAGCACGCTCTCGCAATCACTAACCGCGGAGGCGCAACGTCAAACCAGGTCGTTGAGCTTGCGCGTTTTGTTCAGGAGCGAGTTGCTGCAACTTTCGGAATCAATTTGATTCCAGAACCAAGCCTGATTACTTCTTAGTTGAACAGTTTTTGCAGGCGCTGAATGCCTTCGACAAGCTGTGCATCGCCAAGCGCGTAGCTCAAGCGAACATATCCTGACGGACCAAACGCTTCACCAGGAACCAAGGCAACTTCTGCGGCATCGAGAATGTAGTCGCACAACTCGAGTGAAGTGTTGATCTGGTTTCCGCCCCAGTTGCGACCGAGCAAACCGCTGACGTCGCTGTAAACATAAAAAGCACCCTCTGGCATCGGTGCGTTCCAGCCATTGATTTTGTTCAACTCGGCGACGGCAATTTTGCGGCGACGGTCGAATGCCTCGCGCATTGCGAGCACTTCGTCTTGTGGGCCAGTCAGAGCGGCAATCGCAGCTCGCTGCGAGATGTTCGAGACGTTTGACGATAAGTGAGACTGCAGGTTGCCCGCGGCCTTCATGGCGTCGAGCGGGCCGGCCATCCATCCGAGTCGCCAACCGGTCATTGCATAAGACTTTGCCACTCCGTTGACCAAAATGGTGCGGTCAATCAGCTCAGGCACGGCCTCGGTGATCGAAACTGCCTTGATTCCGTCATAAACCAGGTTCTGGTAGATCTCATCGGTGATGACCCACATGCCGTTTTCGTATGCCCAGCGGCCGATTGCCTCGGTCTGCTCGCGAGAATAGACGGCTCCGGTCGGGTTTGACGGGCTGACGAACAGCAAAACCTTAGATTTCGGGGTGCGAGCGGCCTCTAGCTGGTCGACTGTGACCTGGTAGTTCTGGTCTGCGCCGGCGAAAACCTCTACTGGCACGCCGCCGGCAAGGCGAATTGCCTCAGGATAGGTTGTCCAGAACGGGGTAGGCATCAAAACCTCGTCACCCGGGTCGAGCAGGGTGGCAAAAGCCTGATAAACAGCCTGTTTTCCGCCATTTGTCACGACTACCTGGGCTGCCGTGATCTCGGTGCCAGAGTCGGCCTTGGTCTTGTGAGCAATGGCCTCGCGAAGGTCTGGCAAGCCGATTGCTGGGGTGTAGCGGTGGTTTTTCGGGTCGGCAACGGCTTTTAGGGCAGCTTCGACGATGTGCTGAGGGGTGGCGAAGTCTGGCTCACCGGCTGCATAAGAGATAACCGGGCGGCCAGCGGCCTGCAGGGCTTTCGCCTTGGCATCAACCTTTAAAGTGGCAGATTCGGCAATGGCAGCGATTCGCTTTGAGATTCTTGAAAATTCAGTCACGGGTCAAGCCTAACGCCCTTATTCGGCTTGCCATCTAGGCAGGTAGCCGTTTAGACTAGTGAAACGAAGTTGACAACTCCGCAGCCTAATCTGGCAAAAAATCACCTTAGATTTCAATCTAGAAGTGTGTCTTTTGCCGCTTGTCTAGCGAAGTCGATTTTTTGAAATAGGTCAGTAGTTCAATTGGTAGAGCAGCGGTCTCCAAAACCGCAAGTTGCAGGTTCGAGTCCTGTCTGACCTGCAAGTAACAACAAAAAAGAAGGAACAACATGTCAGAAGAAATCGAACAGGTCTCTGAAGATCTAGTCGAGCAGGCGAAAGCTGACAAAGCGTCTAAGCGCGGAGTCATTGGTCGCACCGCTTTGTTCTTCAAGCAGGTTGTTGTTGAACTTAAGAAAGTAACCAAGCCGACTTGGGCAGAGCTTCGCAACTACACCGGTGTCGTGTTGGCATTCGTTGTCGTTGTGATGGCAATCATCTCGTTGTTCGACTGGTTGTTCTTCACCGGAGTGAACTGGGTGTTCACTCCAACTACCGACGCATAACAAAAAAGTTTTTGCAGCAAAAAGTTTTATCAACGTAAGGAAACGCAGTGAGTGAAATCGAACGCGACGAGCTAGAAGCTTTAGTCGAGACCGAGCACGAAGCACAGCACGAGCAACTCGATGCTGTTGCCGAAGAGGTCGAAGAGGCCGCCGACGCTGCCATCGACATGTCTGCTGAAGAAGCAGCAATGTCGATCGTTGAAGACGAAGTTGTTGCAGCGCAGCAAGCAGAAGCAGTCGAAGAAGATGACGACGTTTATGCAATCTTCAAGGGCGAGTTTCGCGCGCTAGCAGGCAAGTGGTACGTCGTTCACAGCTACGCAGGTTACGAGAAGCGCGTAAAGCAGAACATCGAAAACCGTGCAGCAATGCTCCCGGGTGGTGACCTTGTATTCGAGGTTGTCGTTCCGATTGAAGAGACCATCGAGGTTAAGAACGGTGAGCGCAAGCTCGTCAAGAAGGTCATGATTCCTGGATACGTCTGGGTTCGCATGGACCTAACCGAAGACTCAGGTGACCTAGTTCGCCAGACTCCAGCGGTTACCGGCTTCGTTGGCAACGCACAGAACCCAACTCCTTTGCGCCCAACCGAGGCGTGGGAAATGCTGAAGAAGGCACTCTACGAAGAGCGCATTCCGAAAGAAGAAGTCGTCAAGACCGGTTCACGCCCAACTGGCGTGGTCAAGGGTGGCAAGGGCAAGTCTCTTGTTATCAACGTTGACTACAAGGTTGGCGAGAGCATCATGATCAAGGATGGCTCGTTCGCGGGTCTTCCTGGAACCATCAGCGAGATCAAGCCAGAAAGCGGCAAGCTAACTGTTCTTGTTTCATTGTTCGAGCGCGAGACTCCAGTAGAGCTTGGCTTCGAGCAGGTCGGTTCACTTAACTAAAAAGATTTATAAAGAGTTCCACAACAACAAAAAGGAATAAACAAAATGGCACCGAAGAAAAAGATCACTGGAATGATCAAGCTTCAGATCCAGGCAGGCGCTGCTAACCCAGCTCCACCTATCGGACCTGCGCTAGGTCAGCACGGTGTGAACATCATGGAGTTCTGCACCGCGTACAACAACGCAACTGCAGACCAGCGCGGAAACGTAATTCCAGTGGAGATCACTGTTTACGAAGACCGTTCGTTCACCTTCGTATTGAAGACCCCACCTGCAGCTGAACTCATCAAGAAGGCAGCAAACGTAGCTAAGGGCTCGTCAACCCCACACACCGTGAAGGTTGCACACCTTTCGAAGGATGCGCTTTACAAGATTGCAGAGCAGAAGATGTCTGACCTCAATGCAAACGACGTAGACGCAGCAGCGAAGATCATTGCTGGCACTGCACGCAGCATGGGCATCACTGTCGACGCATAAGCAGAACAAAAAACAAAATAGAAGTCGTGGGAGGATCGCGCGCGATCTGTAGAACCACAACTGTGACCAAAGAAAAGGAATAACAGCATGGCAAAGCGCTCAAAGGCTTATGAAGCCGCAGCAGCTCTCATCACAGAGGGCAAGCTATACACCCCAGCCGAGGCAGTCACCATCATTCGTGAGACTGGCTCAAAGAAGTTTGACTCAACCGTAGAGGTTGCACTCAAGCTTGGCGTTGACCCTCGCAAGGCCGACCAGATGATCCGTGGAACCGTTTCGCTTCCAAACGGAACTGGTAAGACCGCACGCGTTATCGTGTTTGCAACTGGTGCCGCAGCAGAAGCTGCAGTTGCAGCAGGCGCTGACGAAGTTGGCGGCGACGAGCTAATCGAGAAGGTCGCAGCAGGCTGGACCGCATTCGACTCAGCAGTATCAACCCCAGAACTTATGGGCAAGGTCGGTCGCCTAGGTAAGGTGCTTGGTCCTCGTAACCTAATGCCAAACCCTAAGACCGGAACAGTAACCCCAGACGTTGCCAAGGCAGTGACCGACATCAAGGGTGGAAAGATCGAGTTCCGCATCGACAAGCAGTCGAACCTTCACTTCATCATTGGCAAGGCTTCGTTCACCAAGGAGCAGCTAGGTCAGAACCTAGAGGCAGCTCTTGACGAAGTTATGCGTTTGAAGCCATCGAGCTCGAAGGGTCGCTACCTAATGAAGGCAGCTCTCTCGACCACCTTTGGCCCAAGTGTCTTGCTAGACACCAACGTGACCAAGGTCGAGTTCTAAAGATTCAAAACTTGGATGAAGGGCCGGAGAAACCTCCGGCCCTTTTTCATCCGTGACAAATTTCGTAGGCTATTAGTTCGCTAGTTGAAAGGTTGGGATATTGACCGGTCACGCATTCGGTGCGGCTACTCTGTTAGACCCTAAAGACCCGATGGGTTTGCGCTCAAGCGCACCCCTATTAGATGCGTGGATTCGCGATATGGAGACCGACAGGTCACCCTTTCAAATTCCTGGCCACAAAGGCCGCAACGACCTAACCGGAACCGTCGTCGACGGTGACATTCCGGTGCTTCCTGGAAACCACCCGCACCGCATTTCGCCGAGTTTGATTCTCGAGGCCGAGGCGATGGCTGCAAAGCTTTGGGGCGCAGACCTCTGCCGCTTCGGGGTGAACGGCTCGTCTGGATCGAACCACGCCGCCGTTATGGCAGTTGCCTCACCCGGCGACAAGGTCATTGTTTCGCGAACGCTGCACAAGTCGGTCTTGGTTGGCCTGGTCTATGCCGGTGTCGTGCCGATCTGGATTCGCCCCGAGATCAACCCGGCAACCGGATTACCCGAGTACTTGCCTTCGAGTCGCCTGGCCGAAACCTTGGCCGCACACCCAGATGCCAAAGCGGTCTTGATTGGTGAGCCTTCATACGTTGGCACCATGTCGAACATTCCGCGTTTGGCAAAGGTCACTCACGAATATGGAATTCCACTAGTTGTCGATGCTGCCTGGGCCGCGCACTATGGTTTTCACCCAGAGCTGCCGGGCCACCCGCTAAGCGAAGGTGCAGACATTGTTGTAACTTCGGCGCACAAAACTTTGCCGAGCTATTCGCAGGCGAGTTTTGTACTGGTCAACTCGCAATATGTTGATCTAGCTCGATTCAACAAAATGTTTGACTCAACCCAGACCACCTCGATGTCTGGTCGAATTCTCGCTTCGATTGATGCAGCTCGTGCACTGCTCGAGCGTCACGGCCACGAACTAATCGGCCCGGTAATTGAAGCAACCGAAAAAGGTCGAGCGACGTTGGTTGCTGCGGGCATCGAGGTTATCGACGGTGAGTACATCGACCCGCTGAAGCTGGTAATTCTGCTTTCAAGTTGCGGTGCAGACGGCAACAACGTTGAGGCCGATTTGCTCGCCGCCAACATCGACGTTGAAATGGCAAATCGAGACATCATTATTCCGATGATCACCTTTGCCGACACTCCTGAGCGCGTTGATGATTTGATTCGACGAATCATTGCTTCAGTGAATGCAAACCGTGGCACTGCGCGACCGATCGAAATCTTGCCGGCATTTTCGATTGAACCTGAGGTTGTTGTAACTCCGCGAGAGGCATTCTTTAGTGACTACGAAGTCGTCGATGCAAAAGATGCCGTTGGTCGTGTTTCTGCCGAGATGATCTGTCCTTATCCGCCGGGCGTTCCGGTGCTTTCGCCAGGTGAGCGCATCACCGAGGCCGCACTTAGCGCTTTGTTTGAGGCCCGAGACATGGGAGTAATGATCAAGTTCGTTGCAGACCCAACCCTGAAGACCCTCAAGGTTTTGCCCGCCCAATAGGCTTGGCTAGTTATGTATTCAAGACACGTAGTCGTAGTTGAAAATGAGCCGCTAATGCGCGACCTCATTGGCAAGACCCTCGAGAGCGCAGGCTTCAAGGTGACGACAGCTGCCAACGCGGCCGACGCAAAGCGCGTGCACCTAGCAATCGACCCAGACGCCATGGTTATCGACATCGAACTTGGCCCTGGGCCTGACGGCTTTGACTTAGCAGCCGCTGTGCTTGCCGAGAGCCCAGAAATCGCAATTGTGTTCTTGACCAACCTTCCTGACCCGAGACTCGCGGGCAAAGACAGCAAGAGCGTTCCGAAGAATGCCGCTTACTTGCGCAAGTCAAATCTGGTTGATGCCAACGAACTTGTTGACGCGCTGAATTCTGTTTTGAAGAGTGAAGATGCCAGTGCATACCGTCACGACCTAGATGCAAAGCGCCCGCTGGCCGAACTCTCTGCAAAACAGCTTGAGGTTCTAAAGCAGATCTCAGAAGGTCTTTCGAATCAGCAGATTGCAGATGCACGTGGAACCAGCGTGCGTGCGGTTGAGGGAATGGTCAGCCGAATCTTTGAAGGGCTGAACATCGATGTTCAAGACGAAGGCAACTCTCGTGTTGATGCCGTGAAGAAATTCTTCATCGCGACTCGTCCGGGTGAATAATGTCTGAGTCTGCCGCAACTCCAAGATTTCGAATCACCAAAGCTTTTCAACAAATCTTTAGCCCTTTTGCAGTCAGCACCGAAACTCTCGTTGGCGCTTTCGTGCCAATTGTTCTTTCGAATCTGGTGCTCGACTTCGGCCGCGAAAAGGGAAACTTTGCAACTTGGTTGTTGATTTCACTCTGCGGCTATCTGGCCATGCTCGTTGTGCCAGTTGCGGTCCGTCTCTTTCTGAGCAACAAGCGATTGCCCGCAGTTACATACGCGTTAATATTTTTAGCCGCTGGCACACTTCGCGGGCTAACCATTTATGCGGTTGGTAGCGAGGCTGGTGTTATAGGTCCTCAAGAATGGGGCTATCGCCTTCTCGGTTCGCCAATGTTTGTTTTTGTCACGTTGTCGCTCGTGACAGTTTTGGTTTCAAACTCGGTTCGGGCAACCCAAGAACTAGAGACCCTAGAAACCAGCCGACTTGTGCTCGAGAAGCGCTTGAGCTCAATGCGCGGCGAGATCTCGAGGCTTAATGCCGAGGTAGCCGGCCGAGTCTCTGGCCTTATTTCACCTGTGATTCAGCAGCTGATGCAAAACCTCAAGGGTGCCAAGTCGGCAGAAATTGGCAAAGAGGTGCAAGCACTCAGGTCAACCGTCGACGACATCATTCGCCCACTGAGCCTCGACATTGCTCAAAGTTCGGCCGAGCTTTCAGACACCGAAGTAGCCAGAGCCAAGGTTTCGCTAAGGCAAGACTTCAGCTTTTCAGAGAAGATTCAACCCTCGAAAATGCTTCTGCCGTTTTGGTCTTCGGTGCTAATCACGCTGGTTTCAACACCGGCAGCGCTCATCTTTTATTTGCAAGAAGCCGTTCTCGCCCTGTTGATCTTCGCCGTGGTCACCTATGTCGTCCTTGAATTAGTGTCGCTGATTCTTCGAAATGTTTCTGTCTCTACCGTTGCTGGGCTTGCTATTCAGGTCGTTGCCTTTACACTTTCGGGAATCACCTCGAGCGCCACAATTGCAATGGCGAATTTGCCGTCGGGTTCTTATCCTGTTGGTCGCATTGTGACACTTTCGATAATCATTGGTGTGGGTGTTTTTATCGGGCAGCTCCGTCAGACGCAAAGAGTTATCACTCAAATTGCAGCGCGCGAGGTTAACGCCCAACTCGAGTTGCTCAACTCGCAGGCCAGACGCGAACTGTGGCTCAATAGACGCCGAATCGCAA
>JAGOAI010000019.1 GCA_017983965.1 Rhodoluna sp.
CAGCCGGTCGGCGGAATCTCTGGCGAAGTCTTGCCAATCAATAGGTATCCGGTCTTACAGGTTCGCGACCGCTTCGGCAACGCGGCAACCAGCGACAGCTCTACCCAGGTAACCGTTGCGGTTTGCCCACTTGCCACCTGTGCCGGCTCGGCCAACGGTGGATCGGTTGCCGGAACAACCACAGTCACTGCAGTTGGCGGCCAGGTCAGTTTCGCCGACCTGAGCGTTGCCGGAACCCCTGGCTTGAACTACCAGTTGCGCTTTAGCTCGACCGGTTTGATGAGTGCGACTGCAGCAGCAATTCAGCTGACCAAGGTTGCAGATCTAACCCTGAGCTACCCAGACACCAACTATTCACCTAACGGCGTCGTTGCCGCGGTTATGCAAACCGATAGCCCTGGCGCTGTGACCTATTCGACCGCTTCACCGTCGAGCGTTTGTGTCTTGAACTCTTCGACCGGCGCGGTCACCATCAAGGGTGTTGGCAACTGTGTGGTTAACGCGGTCGTTGCCGGAACCACTTATTACATCACCAACAACACCGTTGCGACCTTGCGCATCTTGAAGTCTGCTCAGGCTGCATTCACTTTGACTAGTCTCGCGAACACCAACTTCAGACAAGCTCTCACCGTTTCATCGGCTGGTGGTTCTGGCACCGGAGCGGTGAGCTACGACGTTGTTGCTGGTTCAACCTGTCAGCTATTCGGAACCACCTTGGTTCCTGGCGATGCCGGCAGCACCTGTGCGATCACTGCAACCAAGGCAGGCGACGCAAACTACGAGGCGATTACCACTGCACCAATGACCATCGTGATTAACAAGATTGCCCAGGCAACTCTGCAGTTGGTCAACTTGCCAACTACTGAGGTCGGCACATTCGATCTAGTTACCGCAGGTGGTTCAGGCACCGGTGCGGTGACATACACGATTGTCTCTGCCGGAACAGCTGACTGTTCAATCGTTGCCGGCAAGTTGGTTTCAACGGTTGCCGGAACCTGTTCGGTCAAGGCAACTAAGGCTGCCTCAACTAACTACACAGTCATATCTTCGGCTGACCAGACCATCACGGTTACCAAGTTGAACCAGGATGTCTCGTTCACATCGACTGTTCCGGTCTATCCGGTTGTAAACGGCACCTATGACCTAGTTGCAACTGCAAGCTCAACTTTGCCGGTCACGTTCTCAATCACGACCGGCTTGAACACCGTTTGCAAGTTCGACACCAACAACCCGAACCGCGTTGTCTTCTTGACCGCCGGCAACTGTGATGTTCGCGCGAGCCAAGCTGGCAACGGCGCCTTCAAGCCGGCTTCAATGACCCAGAGCATCATCGTTGGTGCGTTGAACCAGTCGATCAACTTTGCGACCATCGCCGACAAGGCCTTCGGCACTCCGGCATTCATGGCTGGTGCGTCAACCAACTCGGGTCTCGCGATCACCTACTCGGTTGGCTCTGCAACAACCAACCAGGCCTGTTCGGTTACCAGCGCTGGCTTGGTTGAGCTGCTGGCCGCCGGAACCTGTGAGCTCGAGGCGAACCAGGCCGGCAACTCGAGCTACTCGGCTGCTTCAACCGTTCTTCAGCGCTTCGAGGTGACCTCGGTTCAGGCCGGTGCTCCGCAGATCTTCTCACTCAGCGGTGGAGTTCAGTCGGCAACCGCTTCGTTCACCGCACCTTCTTATACGGGTGGTGCGCCAATCGTTGGTTACTCATTGGTCGCAACCGGCGCAGACAGCACCGTCTTCGAAAACTCAGCCTGCTCGATTCAGGCCTCGCCACTCAGCTGCACAATTCTCGGATTGACCCCGGGTGTTGCATACACCCTCAAGGTGGCTGCAATCACGAGTGCCGGCGTCGGAATCTACTCACCTGCATCTCCGATTCCGGTTACTGCGATTTCTTCGCCGACCGCTGTGTCAAACGTGGTTGCGACTGCGGTTAACAACGACCTGAACGTCACCTGGTCTGCGCCGATTGCCGTTGACGGAACGTTCGTTAGCTACGACATTTATGTTGCTCCTCGCGGAACCGATTTTGCGAACACTCCATCGGTGCAGGTCACTAACTTTGCAACTACAGCGGCGACTCTGAACAACGTCACAACCGCATCGCTGCGCAAGTTCAGCAGATCGAGCATCGGCAAAATCTGGCGCGCATCAGTGCCGACCTCATCACCAAGTTCAAGCAGCTCGTTGCCTGCCGGTTTTGAAGTGAAGATTGTTACCATCTCGAGCAACGCGCTGAGCGAGAGTGTTGCCAACTCGGTTATCGGTTCGACATTGCAACTAACTGTTCCGAGTGCTCCAACTCAGGTCACTACTGCGCCTGTTGGCACCGGCGACTTGCTAATTACTTGGTCGCAGCCAATCAACGACGGTGGCTCACCGATCATTGACTACACCGTTTCGGTTAACGGTGTCGATGTCTGCGCTGGCGTATCTTCGACCAACTGCGTCAAGTTGAGTGTCTCTAGCCAGATGGTCAACACGATCACGGTTAGTGCCCGAAACCTATACGGGTCATCTTTGATTGCCTCGGCGACCTATGGCACCAACCCGCCACCGGTGGTCACGCCAACCCCGACCCCAACACCAACGGTCACTCCGACGCCTACTCCTACCGTGAAGCCGACTCCAAAACCGACGGTAAAGCCGACCATCAAACCGAGCGCAAAGCCAAGTGCTTCGATCAAGCCTTCTGCCAGCCCGAGCGCTTCGGCTACGCCGCTGCCGACCAGCACCGAGGCGGCTCCTAAGCCAAGCGACCAGCCAACTTCAATTCCGCCAGTCATTGATCCGGGCATTAACCTGCCTCAGATCGTGCCTGGCGCCCCAGTGCCAAACCCAGCGATCGGAGCGACCGGTGATGACAACGCCCCACCAGCGCCATTCGATCCGCTCGCCTCACCGCAAGGTGTAGTCGCACTCACCCAAACAACGGGTGACATCGCGGCTATCGCTGGGTCGGTTGCAGCAGCCGCTGCAGCCGCCGCTGCCGGAGCTGCTGCCGCTGGTGCAGCAGCTGCCGGCGGTGCCGCAGGAGCCGGAGCTGCCGGGGGTAACTCCTCCGGTGGCTCGGGCGATGCAGGTTCGGTCGCGAACATTGACGCGAACCACGAGGTTTATGAAGACCGTCGTCGTGCGCGCGGTGACCGTTGGAGAATCTGGCGCAGACGCTGGATGACAATTCTCGATAAACCGTCACTCAAATTGATTCACTTGCTCGCGCGCTTCTCACCGCTAGCAACACGCATCGCAGAAGATGGTGCATACCTTCGCGCTGGTGCCGGCGTGTTCGCAGCGCTGCCTTCTTTGGCCGCAGCAGTTCTCGCGGTTGCCTCACTCGTTGTGAATGGTTCAAGCTTCGTGCCACCACCTTGGCAGTTGTTCCTCGCGATTGCCGTTCTTGGAATCTTCGACACTTTTGCCGGCCTTCTCGGAACCACCATCTTTGTGCTTGGTGCGCTGCTTCTCGGAGCGGGCGGCGAGCTAGATAACATTCGCATGTTGCTCGGTGTCATCATCGTTGGTTATGGCCCAGCGCTTCTAGCCAACGCGTTCCGTGCGTTCCGCAAGGTCACCGAGAGCGGCAGCTCATATTGGTGGGAGCGCCTGGTTGACCTAGGTGTGCTCCCGTTCATCGGTGGTTGGGTTACCGCGAGCATGATTTCGACGTTGCCTGCGCTTGCAGGTGTCACTCTCGCGGTGGCGAACCACGTCACCGACTTCTCGCTCGCAATTGCAATTGCCATCGCCCTTCGTGTTGGCCTCGAAGAATTTGCCAGCCGCTTCTTCACAGAGCGTCTGAACTACCTGCACCCAACCGAGGTGAACGATGCACACAAGGCTTCGCGCTGGGTCTCGCTATTCATTCGCCTAGCGATCTTCATCTTCGTAACAGCAGCCCTGATGGGCAACGACTGGCGCACCTGGATGGGCTCGGCCCTCTTTGTTTTGCCGACGCTCGTTGGTTGGTATTCAGACCGCTTCCCGAACTATCCGTGGCTATGGAGAATCTTGCCAAATGGCGTGCCAGGCCTAGCATTCACGCTGGTTGTAGCCTCGTTGACCACCAACATGGTGGCCGGCTGGTTCGGCTCGAGCCCTGAGCTCGTGCTCTGGTCATTCGCGCTGTTGCCGATTCCGATGCTTGCCCTCAGCGTTCTGCACATGCTCGGCCGCCACGGTGAGCCTGACGAGGTGCGCTTCGTTCAACGCCCTGGCTTAGTCTGGTTGTACCGAATCGGTGGAATCGTCATGTTGATTGTCACCATGAAACTTGCCGGAGTCATCTAGTGCCAAAGAAAAGACAGAAGCGAAAGCCAGCGAATGCGGCCTATGTTGCCCAGACTGAAAACTCAACTTCGACTCTGAAGCAGCGCGTGATCAAGTGGGCTTCGATTTCTGTCATTCTCGCAATCTTGATGAGCCTGATGATTGCCGCAATCAGCGTTTCACCTTCGAGCGCTGCAACGCCCGCACCAACGCCAACGGTTTGTGAACCGATTGACACCGATGGCGATGCAATCACGAACGATGTTGACTCAGACATCGATGGAGACGACATAGTCAACGGCCTCGACGAAGACATCGACGGCGACAATATCGTGAACACCGAAGACTCAGACCCGGCTGCAACTAACTGTGGGTTCAACGCGCCGCCGCCAACTTTGCGACCGGTTGCCGAGAGCGAGGCTCAAGACGCGAGCGTCTGGGTGGCATCGGTCACCATCGCGCTGCTCGGCGTCGGTTACATTATGTTGCGCCGCATTCGCCGCAAGCAAAAGTAGTTTGCGAAAATAGAGCCATGGCCAGAGTTCTGATTAATCACGGATTAGCGAATCGCCGCCTGGCCGATCACTGGCAACGCCACCTCGCGAACGCACTGCGCAAGCAGGGTCACCTGGTTTCTTATGCGCAGTTTCCGAACCCAGAGCAACCAACCCTCGAAGAGTGGCAGGCGCTGCTCGCCGCTGAGCTCGAATTGCTTGTCGACGCGGGCGATCAGGCTGGCGAACTCATTTTTGTGGGTCACTCGCTTGGCTGTCTCAACTTTTTGTGGGCCGCCACCAACCGAGGGTTGCCGGCCAGCTTCGACCGAGTCTTGCTGGTCGCGCCAGCCGACCCAACACTGTTGCCAGACCTCGAAATCGACCGCCTAGACCTGCAGAGCCCTGATTTTGCCAGCCTTGTAGCCCGATTCGCTAAGCGAGTCACCGTGGTTGCCAGCGACAAAGATCAGTGGCTGCCAAGGGGAGTCGAGGCAACCTTCGGCAAGCCGCTAGGCATCGAGCCAGTTGTTATCGCCGGCGCAAAGCACCTTTCGATGGCCGATGGCTGGGGTTATTGGCAGGGTGTCATCGACTGGGTGAATGACGAAAGCGCAGACCTCTCAAAGCGCTAGCTCGTCGACGGCAGGCGAGTAGGCTGGCATCAAGCTCCCGATTTGCCCCACGGAGTAAACAGAGAAGTTAGAGAATCCATGAGGATCTTGCTCATCGGTGCTGGCGGCGTTGGCGACGCAATCGTAAAGATTGCAGCTACCAGACACTTTTATGAACACATTGTTGTTGCCGATTTTGATATCACTAGAGCCGAAAACTCAATCGAATGGGTGCGCAAGCGCAACGGCGATGAGAAGGCAAAGCAGTTCACCGCAGCGAAGATTGATGCTTCGAACGCGGCACAAATTGTTGAACTTGCCAAGGCTCACAACATCACACACATCTTGAACGCTGTAGAACCGAAATTCGTAAACACGATTTTCTCGGCTGCTTTCACCGCTGGCGTTGACTACCTAGACATGGCGATGAGCTTGTCTGAGGTTCACGAGAGCGACCCGTTTCACCTGCCAGGCATCAAGCTTGGTGACGCGCAATATGCTGTGCACGATCAGTGGGAGCGCGCTGGTCGCCTAGCCCTCGTTGGCATCGGCGTTGAGCCTGGTCTCTCGAACATATTCGCTCGCTATGCGGCCGACTACCTGTTCAGCGACATCACCGAGATTTCAGTCAAGGATGGCGGCAACCTAGTTGTTCGCAACGAGGTCGGCGAAGAAATTTTCGCTCCTTCGTTCTCAATCTGGACGACCATCGAGGAGTGCCTTAACCCACCAGCGCTCTGGACTCGCGACAAGGGCTGGCACACCACCGAGCCTTTCAGTGAACCAGAGATCTTCGATTTTCCTGAAGGCATCGGCGCTGTTGAGTGCGTAAACGTTGAGCACGAAGAAGTGGCCATGTTGCCGCGAAGCATCCGTGCAGATCGCTTCAGTTTCAAGTACGGGCTTGGCAGCGAGTTCATCGGCGTGCTGAAGACCCTGCACATGCTTGGTCTAGACGCAACCAAGCCGGTTCGTGTTCGCAGCGCGCAAGGCCCGGTCGACGTTGCACCTCGCGACATGGTGGTTTCGGTTCTGCCTAACCCGGCAGATATCGGCCCGCAGATGACTGGCAAGACCTGCGCCGGAACTCTCGTGCTCGGCAAAGACAAGGATGGCCGCGAACGTGCGACCTACCTATATCACGCAGCCGACAACGAGTGGACGATGGCGAACTACGAATCACAGTGTGTGGTTTGGCAGACCGCTTTCAACCCTTTGATTGCACTCGAGCTTATGGCTGAGGGCATCTGGCGTGGGGCCGGTGTTCTCGGCCCTGAGAACTTTGATGCAAAGCCGTTCTTAGATCTCATGTCATCTTCGGTTGGCTACAACATCGAATGGAAGCAACAGGAGCGCTTGCCGGCGTCACCGTTGCGTCAACCGTAAACGCAAATGTCTGATTACGACGTCGCGATCGTTGGCTCTGGTTTCGGAGGTTCGGTCGCGGCGTTGCGTTTAACCGAGAAGGGTTATCGCGTTCTAGTAATCGAAGCCGGTTCTCGCTATCGCGACGAAGACTTTGCCAAAACCAGTTTTGACTTGAAACGTTTTCTGTTCTTTCCTCGGCTCGGTCTCAGAGGCATTCAGCGAATCGACTTGCTTCGCAACGTGATGGTGATGTCAGGTGCCGGTGTCGGTGGTGGCTCGCTGGTCTATGCGAACACCCTCTATCGACCTCCGCAGACTTTCTTCGAAACCGGCTCTTGGGCGAAGATGGCCGACTGGCACGCATTGCTGGCACCATATTTCAATCAGGCAGAGCGCATGCTCGGCGTTGAAACCAACCCGTTCGAAAGCAACAGTGACCGCGCGGTCAAAAAGGTTGCAGATCGTCTCGGGTTCGGCAAGACCTATAAGTTGACTCCGCTTGGCATCTTCTTCGGTGCAAAGAAGGGCCTTGCCGAGGGCACCGTGGCTGAAGACCCCTATTTTGGCGGAAAAGGCCCAACCCGCACCAGCTGCATTAACTGCGGCGAGTGCATGACCGGCTGTCGTCACGGTGCCAAAAACACCCTGGTCAAGAACTACCTCTACCTGGCCGAGTCGGCCGGTGCCGAGGTCATCGCAGACACCACCGTGATCGACATACGTGAAGTAAACGACGGCAGCTTTGTGCTTTCAACCAGGGCGAGCTGGGCTAGCCGCATCATCAAGCCGAACCACATCACAGCTGATCAGGTAGTCGTCGCGGCCGGTGCACTCGGCACGGCAAAGCTTTTGCAGAAGGTTCGCGCGAACGGCCGCCTTGCCGGAATGAGCGATCAGCTAGGCGCGCTAAGTCGAACCAACAGTGAATCGCTTCTCGGTGTTGTTTCGCGCAACGATGACATCGACTACAGCGAGGGCAGCGCAATCACGTCGAGTGTGTTTCCTGATGAGCACACCCACATCGAGCCGGTTAGATATGGTCACGGCAGTGGCTTCATGGGAATCATGGAGTCGGTCATTGCCTCTGGCAAAAAGGGCCAAGCCCCGACGCCGCTTCGTTTGCTCGGCGTGACTTTGATGAATCTGCACCGCCTGCCTAAGTTCTATAATCTGCGCAAGTGGCCGCAGCGCACTCTGATTCTGCTCGTGATGCAGGCGCGCGATAACTCGCTAACCACATTTGCTAAGAAGACAATCTTTGGTCGCACCAAGTTGACTTCGCGACAGGGATACGGCGAGACCAACCCAGCCTGGGTTGAAGCCGGCCACACATTTGCTCGTGAACTCGCGAAAGACATGAACGGAACACCAGGTGCGGTTACCACCGAACCATTTGGCATTCCGATGACGGCACACTTCTTGGGCGGCTGCGTGATTGCAGCAAACGAAAAAGAAGGCGTTGTCGATGGCTACCTTCGCGCATTTGGTCAGCCTGGCTTGCACATCTTCGATGGCTCAACGCTCTCGGCTAACCCAGGTGTGAATCCGTCTCTCTCGATCACCGCTCAGGCAGAGTGGGCCGCGGCACACTGGCCGAACAAGGGGGAGCGCGATTTGCGACCGAAGCTTGGCGCCAATTTCCGCGTCACAGAGCCGATTCAGCCACACAACCCGGTTGTGCCGAAGCGTGCGTCAGGCGCCCTTCGGTTGCCCATCGCCGTTAAGCGATAGTCGGTGTTTGGCCTCGATGGCCAAGCCCCAATAAGAACTGCCAACGATAAGTGCTGCGCCGGCCATGCCCACGATGAAAAGCATTTCGCCGCCAAAGACCACGGCTGTCAGCACAGCAAAGATCGGCTCGGTGCTGAGCAGCAAACTTGCGCGGGTTGCCGAGGTGCGCAAAATTCCATATTGCAGAGCGACAAAACCGAACACCGTGCAGAGCAAAACCAAGAACGCCATCTCTAGCCACTGCTGCATTGCGAATTCTTGAACCAAATCGGTCACACCATTGAAGTCGATTGCCAAATAACTCAAACCGCAAACAGACAACTGAACAACTGTCACATTGAAGCTGCTCACTTGTCGGCCTTCAGCGAGTTTTCCCTGTGCCGTCGTCGTGATTGCACGAAGCACCGCTGCACCAAGCATTAACGCGTCGCCGAAGTTCGGCTCTTTAAAACCGTTGCCGCTTACCAACAAAGCAACGCCTACGATTGCGCCAACCGCTGCAACAAAGAACATTCTCGGCAGCCAAGACCTTGACCACACACTTTCGAGAATCGGAGTGAAGATAATGGTTAGCGAAATTATCAGACCGGCATTTGTCGCAGAAGTGAGTTTGATGCCATTGGTTTCAATTTGCATGATTGTGCCGACTGCGACACCATAGAGCGCACCGAGCATCCAGTCGTGTTTTGAAAACTTGTTGCCGCGAATAACGGCGATAATCGCCATGATGATCGCAGCCGAAGTAAACCTAAAGGCCAGCATCGAGTTCACGGTCGCGTGTTCAGTCAGGTCTTTCGCCGCCAGATAGCTCGCGCCCCAAACCACGGCGGTGGCAAGCAGCAACATGTCGACCTTGCCGAATCGACCGGCCAGCAGGCGGGCCACTAGGCGAGTGCTTTCTTGCGGGTCAGGTATCCCTGTGAAATCGCGGCACCGAGAATCACAACAACTGCGCCAACCGGCTCATACCAATAGAGGGTCTCGCCAAGCACAATCACGCCCAAGAACACGGCAACCAGGGGAGTGATGTAGGTCACGGTGTTGGCAATCGCGCTGCCAGCATCGGCGATGACTCGGTAATAGAACACGTATGCGATTCCGCTGCCGAGCGCTCCTAGGGTGAACATGGCCAAGGCAATCGAAGGGGTTACCTCGCCCACGAAGAGTGGCCCGGTGAGCAAATAGAACGGAAGCACGAAGACCGTCGAGACGCCGAGCTGCACAAATGAGGTTACGGTGTTCGGCACTTTGAGCGGGGTCACGAAGCGACGAATGTATGGCCCGCCAATGCCGTAACAGGCAATTGCACCGACTAGAGCCGCAATCGAAAGCGGGTCGTTCTCGCCGAAACCCTGCCAAGCCGCGAGGGCAATCATTAGCCCAACCGCGCCAATCAAGATGCCGACTATTACGTGCAACTGAGTCTTCTCGCTACGAAAGATGGTCATTAGTGCGATCAGAGTCATTATGGGTGTTGCCCCGTTGATGATGCTCGCCAAAATCGAGGTCACGTGTGATTGCGCATAACCGAAGAGCATCCATGGAATGCCGTTCATGAACATTCCGCCGCCACCGATAATCACCACCGTTTTGAGATCTAGGTTTGCTTTTGTTCGACTAAGTGCGACGATCACCAACATGGTCAGTGCGCCAAGTGCGCAGCGCCAAAATGACATTCCGATTGGCGGAATCGCTTGAAGAACCTCGTGAATTAAGAAGAAGCTCGAACCCCAGATCACACCGAGTGCAAGATAAAGAACCAGCCATAAGCGGTTCGCGGGTTTCGCCATAAGCCGAGTCTAAACGGCTAACGTTTGACTTCTTCTCGTGGGTTATCCACAGACTTTGCTGAGGTGGTTGACGGCATCCTCGAAGCAAATATTCTCGCTAAATGTTCGAGAACCTGATCTTTACAGCTCATGCGCTTAGCCGCATGCTCGAGCGCGATGTGACGGGGTCGCAAATTCTCTATGTCGTTGAGAGACCTGACATATTTCGCCCAGGGCAACCAGGCACAACAATTTTGAGTCGAACGTTCCCAGATGGCAGAACCTTGAAGGTTTATGTTGCTGGAGATTTTCCGGTGAATGTGCCTACGATTATCGTGACCGTTGTTTGGAAGGGCTGACATGAGCGTATTCACACTTGAACCCGAACTCGGCGTTGCCTATTTCAAATTCTCAGAGAACAAGGTTGATCGCACAACCTCGCTAAATGACTATCTAAATGTAGACGTCGATAGTGAAGGCAAGCCCGTTGGCATTGAGTTTCTTAAGTCTGAACCTGAGGTTCCGTTTGATCGACTTCGCGACGAATTCGCCTTCAAGCTTTCAGACATTGAACTCATTAAGCGAGTCTTGCCGACGATTTAGGCGAGAGTCCCGTCTTCGACGAGCCCTGCGTGCACCTGCGCGGCAAGCTCGGTCGCCGAAACTTCATAAGTGGCACCGGGTGCGTTAGTCGCTGGAGTGCCATCGTGAAAAGTCGCGTGCAGGTCAGGCTGAATTGAAACCTTGAAGCCTGCAGCCTTCGCTCCACGCGCACTTGCCTGAACGCAATATTCAGACTGCATTCCAATTAGTTCAACAGCTTCAATGCCGTCGGCAGCAAGCTCTGCGGCGAGATCAGGGTTCGATTCAAAAACGTTCTGCGTGGTCTTGCGCACAACGCGCTCACCCTCGGCAGGAGTGAACCACAGCTGCCAACCTTCGCTGCCCGGTTCGTCGATGTCTCCCTCTGGGCCATCGTTTTGCACGAAGATCACCGGCCAGCCATCGGCGCGGGCTTTTTCAATTCGAGCCTCGAACTTGGCCAGAAAGGCTTCAGACTGCGGAACCGCATAAGGGCCTTCGACCATGTTGCGCTGAACGTCCACGACTAAAAGTGCTGATTTCATACAGGCAATTCTCATGCATAAATCGACCCTTGAGGTGAGATAGTGGAGTTATAGGAGGTGTTGAATATGTGCGACAACCCTAATTGCTCAATGGGCGAAGACTGCAAGTGCGGCGCTGGCTGCCAGTGCGGTTCTAAGTAACCCAGATTTAGACGGGAGCCCCTCAATTCGAGGGGCTTTTCGTTTGCCCGTTTAGGCTGAAGCAATGCAAACTAACTGGACCAAACTTCGTCTGCTCGCCGCAGCCGGCGCCATCTCTTGGATGGGCAGCACCCTCACGACGTTCACCGTGGTGCTTCGATACAAGGATGAGTTTGGCCCAAACGGCGTTTCGGCAATCATGCTGTCGATGATATTGCCAACCATCTTGGCCGCTCCTTATGGCGGTGTTCTGGCAGACCGCTTTAACTCAGGCAAGCTGATTCCAATTTTGCTCAGCATTATGGGTCTGAGCACCTTCATGCTTTCGCTCGACCTCGGCTTCTTTTGGTCGCTTGCCTTCTTGGCAATCACTGCAGCTTGCGGAACTCCGGTTGGCGCGGCATTCAACGCCACCCTTCCGGTTTATTCGACTCCCGACGACTTGCCGCGAGTGAACGGTTTGATGCAAACCGGTTCGTCGCTTGGCGCAATGCTCGGCCCAGGTGTTGCCGGTTTCTTAGTTTCGACAACTGACTCTTATGCCTGGCCGTTTCGCATCGATGCAATTTCGTTTTTGATTTTGGCGGCGGCAATCGTTGCTCTGCGAATCAACCGTGCACCTCAGTCGCACGAAGAGGGCGAAAAGATGCGCGCACTCGATGGACTCAAAACCATCATGGTCAACCCGCTGGTTCGTGCGCTCGTGATTTTGATTGCAATGATCATTCTTGCCGTGAGCGTCATCAACATTGGCGAAGTCTTTTTGGTCATGAACATTCTCGGTGCAGACGCATTCACTTATGGAATCGTCTCGGCGACTTTTGCTCTTGGCTCAGTTCTCGGTGCCGTAGCAACCTCGGTGATGAAGGTGCCAGAAAAACGTCACGCACCAATCGTGGTTCTTGCACTTCTCGTACTTTCGGCAATCACGCTCGGTCTCGCTTTCGCGTGGCACTGGGTTGTGGTTGCAATCGCATGGTTCATCGCGGGCATGTTCAACGCAGCGCTCAACGCCTATGGCATCTCGCTGATCATGAACCGAATTCCTGAGGCAACTCGAGGTCGAGTCATGGCTTCGGTCGGCGCGCTCTTCTCGGTGGCCTCGGTCGCTGGCATGGGAATCGCGGGCATTCTGATCGGCGCATTCGGCATCCGTGCGGTTCTAGGCTTCGCGGGCGTCTTCTGCCTAGCCATGATCGTGGTGCTGTCGCCCGCTGTTTTCAAGGCAAACAGGCTCGAACTAGTCGACTAGCGGCTCTTTGTCTGGGCCGAACTCCCAGGCGAGCTCGGTGATTGTCGCCTTGTCGACAAGCGGGGTTTGGGTGGCAAAGTCGGCTGCAATAACTTCGGCAATGCGGGCAGCTGCCTCACCCGGATGCGGGCTAGCCGCCTGCCTCAACCGCTCGATGGCCGCCGAATAGTCGCCAAGCCCTTGCTCGCGAATCTCATCGAAGCACTCGGCAAACTGCGAGAACGCGCTGATTCGCCAGTTGGCTTCGACGGCGATTTCGCCAATCGGCGAGAAGTCCCAGTGGCTGTCATTCTCAAGAAAGACGCCGGGCTTGTTGGCCACCAACGGGTATTCACCGATGAAAGAAATGCCGTCGCTCAGCAAAAGGTCGCAAGACTTGAACAGGCTGGCAAAGTCGCCGCCGGTTTCAATCGAAGTGTTCGGCAGGGCGTTCCAGGCGAACAGCCAATCGTCGAGTTCTGCCTTGTTCACCACTCCACGCTCGGCAAGAGTGCCAAACAAGAACGGGTGCGGTCGCATGATGATGTCAACGTCGGCGTGCTGCTCTGCGAAGTGCAACATTTCTTTGTGCATGCTTGCGAAAGTTCCAAAGTTCAACCAGTGCGATGAATAGCTGTGATGCGGAGCCCACACCATTGTGTAGCGGTCAAGCTTGTTTTCTCGTGCGTTGCTAACCAGCGAATCAATCTTTGGCGAACCGGTTAGGTGAACGTGTGAGTTTCCGCGTGAGGTGCTTGCATAGGCGTCGACAACCGCAGGGTCTTGAGTAAAAATCAGCGAAGAAAGCTGGTGTGAACGCTGGGTATAAAGGTATGGTGCCACCCCGTGATCGCCAGGCTCATTTATGAGCGCAAACGAGTAATACGGAACTTGGCACACCTTGGTGAATTGGCTCAGCACTTCGGCTCGGTAACCCGGCTGATAGTTGCGTTGCCACGGATAGTTCAAGAAAACGTAGTCGGGTGCGAGCTCGCGCAGCTTCGCAGTGCCTACGGTTGAGTCTTCGAAATTAAACCGCAAGTGTTCGATGCCCTGTGAGTCATAAAACTCGCTGACTCGGTCTTCGCCCGAATAAACGGTCTCGCCGGTCAGTCTTCGTGGAATGCTGATCACGATTGGCTCGAATCGTGGGTCTTCGAGCATCAGGCGGTAGATGTCGGCAAGTGCATCCCAGGCTTCAAAATAGAAGCTCAGAAACGCAACACGCACGGGCCGGCTCGATTTCATAGACTCTAATTATGACCACCCAAAACAAAAGCGGCATCTTCTCGAGCCCGCGCAAAGCGTTTCTAGCCTTCGCCTTTGGTGAGGCTCTGACCTGGAGCTTGCTGCTCGGAGGGTTGGCGTTTCGAGCCCTCGTCGGCCTGCCACCTGCCGTTCTAACGGTGATTGGTGGGCTTCACGGAGCAATGTTCTTGGGGTATGCGGTTATTGCCTCGCTGGTAGGCGTGAACAACCGCTGGCACGTCGGCCGAATTGTGCTTGGCGTTGCCTTGGCCATCGTTCCGTTTGCGACGCTGCCTTTCGAGCGCAATGTCGAAGAAAAGGGTTTGTTGGCCGGCAGTTGGAGGCGCGAAGCCAGCACTGACCCGCGCGACAACAACTGGTTCGACAGACTGTTCCGCTGGTTCTTGAACCGCCCCGCACTTCTCGCTGTCACGATGCTTCTCGTTGTCTCGGCAATCTTCGCCGCCCTGCTTGTGATTGGCCCGCCTGGTGGCTGGCCGCAGAACTAGGGTCACCTCATGATGACTTTCAACGTGTCGGCTAAACGGGTCGACGAAAATGGATCTTTGGCAACTGCCGAAAATGCTCAAATCTTCATGGATACGGGCATGGTCAAGAGTGGCGAGGCGTTCAACCCTGTCGAACTTCTGCTTGCCGCACTCTCGGCCTGCATGATCAAGGGCATTGAACGAGTTGTTCCGACACTCAACTTTCAACTTGATGGTGTCGAGATAGAGCTCAAGGCGCAGCGACCAGAGACCGAAGCGCGCATCGAATCAATCGAGTATTCGATTGTTGTCGAGACCAACGAAGAAGACAGACGCTTAGATCTATTGCATGAAAACGTGCGTAAATTCGGAACCATCTTCAACACCGTGGCACAGGGAACGAATCTGACTGGCACGCTAACCAGAAAGACTGCGCAATGAGCGACCTAAACGAAATCGGCGATCGCGATAACTGGATTTGCTGGTTGTGCGACAAAGCTGTTGACCCAGAAGCATCGGTGAATTCTGATCTCGGCCCAAGCACCGACAGCTTCGCGCTTGCTAAATCGAAGAAAGGCGCATCAGGTGGCGAGCGTCTCGCACACCGCATGTGCAACACCATGAAGGGCAAGATCGCACCTGTTGTGCCTTGGTCGTCTGAGTTGCTAGTTGCCGAACCGGCACCAATTGTTGAAACCGTCGAGCGCCTTTCGCGCAAGGGTGGTCGCGAGCTTGTAGCCCGCTGTTCAACTGAGGCAGACGCACAACAGGCGAGCGATTGGTTGCTCGATCGACTCAGTCGCTTTGCACCAGAGGTTTCATTCTCGACGCAGATTAACCCTGGCGGTGGTCAATACATGTTGATGCTGCGAGCCGACTAATCAAGGATGAACGCCGACACAAACCCCAGGCTTTCGCCTGAGATTTGCGCCGGCATTACCTGCCCAAAATGGTCAAAAGCATTGACACAATGCTTATGACCACCTTGATAATGGCTATGACGAGTTTCATCTAGCCACCCCCTACTTAAACTGCGTTCAGTAGGGCTGCACTCCAGGAATCACTTGCACGTGGCGAGTGGGTTGCCTTAGTATTCCTTTAGGTGTTGCACCTGGAATGCCTAAGGCATCCTAGAGCCATCCCCTTGGGAAGCTCAAAAGAAAGATCCGTTTGCGCGGATCTTTTCTTTTTAAGCGAGCAACATCGCGCAGCCATGTTGCCTGCGGCAAGAATTGCAAGAAAGCCAAACAAGTTGTTGGCGCAAATAAAATCTGGGGAGAACTTTTAGTTCTCGCAGTCGGTCACGAACTAGATGCTGCGAGTCGACTAACTAATTGCCTTTTTGATTAGAGCAGAAATCTGCTTTTCGACTGAACTGTTCCACTTAAGCACTGCAAAAGATGCGGGCCACATTGCGCCGTCATCGAGGTTTGCGTGCTCCTGAAAACCAATGGTTGAGTAACGGTATTTAAACTTGCCCGCATCTTGATAGAACAAGATGACCTTGCCGTCTTCGTTTGCATAGGCCGGCATTCCATACCAAGTCTTTGCCCATAGCTGAGGGGCAACCTTGCCCACGAGCGCGTGCAGCTTCTCGCCAATCTCGCGGTCAGCAGGAGCCATCTTCTTGAAAGCTGCAAGAACCTCTTTGAGGGCGACTTCTTTGCTGGCATTGGCCTTTAGCTCTTTGGCGCGCTGCTTCATCGCAGCCTTTTCTTCTGCCGTGAATGCTGCGGCTTTCTTCTCTGCCATGGATGGTCCTTTCGGTCGAATACCAGCCTAGACTGCGAATAACGGCTAACTAAGGGGAAACCATGGCTAAGAAAATTCGCGACACCGAAACTCAACTAAAGAGAATTCGTGTTTACAACATCGTGGCTGCGGTCGCACACCTAGGTCAGGCAATTGCCATGATCGCAATCATCGCTGCGCTCGACGCGCAGGCGAACTTTCCGGTCACCGCTGACTACATGGCAGGTCCGCCGGGCTCACCGATTCCAGCAGAGCGAGTCGAGCTCTTCACCGTGAACATGGGTTACGGACTAATCGGCTTCTTGCTGCTTAGCGCTTTCTTTCACTTCTTGGTTGCCAGCCCGGCGTTTTTCACTCGCTACAAGAATGGCTTGCTAGCAAACCATAACTACTTCAGGTGGGCAGAGTATTCACTCAGCTCATCAATCATGATCTTCTTGATTGCTCAGCTAACCGGCGTTACAGACTTCAACGCACTTGTCACGATTTTTGCGCTGAACGCTTCGATGATTTTGTTTGGTGCTTTGCAAGAGAAGTATGAGAAGCCAGGAACCAAGAAGCTTCTTCCATTTATCTTTGGCTCGATGGTCGGAATCGTTCCTTGGTTCGCAGTCATGCTAAACACCCTGCAGCCTGGTTCAACCAACGATGCAGAAACACCTGGCTTCGTGGTTGTCATCATCGTTTCGATTTTCGTCTTGTTCAACACCTTCGCGCTCAACCAGTGGTTGCAATACCGTCAGGTTGGCAAGTGGGCGAGCTACCTTCAGGGCGAGCGTTCATACATCACGCTCAGCTTGGTGGCAAAGACTTTGCTCGCTTGGCAGGTATTCTCGGGCGTGCTTGCACCGCTGCTCGCTGGCACAAACTAGCTTCGACTCAAATGAGAAATGGCCCCAATCGGGGCCATTTTTCTATCTGGCAAGCCCCGGAAACGCCGAACTTAGCGCTGCGATGATGGTTGATGCCGCAATGGCAATGAGCAGCAAGCCGAGAATGCGGCTGACCACCATCAGCCCGGTTTCGCCAAGCAAGCGTTCGACCGGGGCTGCAAGCAGCAAGAAAACGAAGGTCATGGCCGT
>JAGOAI010000049.1 GCA_017983965.1 Rhodoluna sp.
GTGACCGATACCTGGATTTCAATGGGTCAAGAAGCCGAGAAGGCCAAGCGAGTTGCCGACTTTGCCGGTTTCACTATCGACGCCGGCCTCATGGCCCACGCCAAACACGATGCGATTTTCATGCACTGTCTGCCGGCATATCGAGGCTATGAAGTTTCAGCCGAAGTCATCGACGGCCCCCAGTCAGTTATCTGGGATGAAGCCGAGAATCGCCTTCATGCTCAGAAGGCTCTGCTCGCTTGGCTTGCCGAACAGCGCTAGCCGGTCTGTCGACCATGCGCCGAATAGAATTGGCGAATGAACGACGCAAATTCACTATGGGGCAGCCGATTTGAGGGCGGCCCGGCCGACTCGTTAGCGGCTCTTAGTCGTTCGGTGCACTTCGACTGGCGCTTGGCCAAATATGACATCGCCGGCACCCGTGCCCACATCAAGGCACTCATGTCTGCCGGCTACCTTTCGACTCTCGAGCACGAAAAGCTCGACAGAAGCCTTATCGAATTGCTTAGCCGCGTCGAATCAGGCAGTTTCACTGCTAAACAGACAGACGAAGACGTGCATTCGGCTCTCGAGCGCGGTCTAATCGAAATCGCTGGGCCAGAACTTGGCGGCAAGGTGCGTGCCGGTCGCTCAAGAAACGACCAAATCGCAACCTTGATTCGCATCTACCTGCTCGAGCAGTCCGAGGTTCTGCACCGCCTGGTTATCGACCTAATCGAAGTCATCCTGACCAGATCAGAAGAGCACCTCGGGGTAGCCATGCCGGGTCGCACACACTTTCAGCACGCCCAACCGGTTCTGCTTTCTCATCACCTATTAGCGCACGCCTGGCCATTGGTTCGCGACCTCGAGCGTTTGCAAGACTTCAAGAAGCGCGCTTCGCTTTCGCCATACGGTGCTGGCGCGCTCGCGGGAAACACCCTCGGATTAGATCCAAATCTCGTTGCAGAAGAGCTCGGATTATTTGCACCAACTCAAAACTCGATTGATGCAACGGCAAGTCGCGATGTCGTTGCCGAATTCTTGTTCATCACAACTTTGATTAGCATCAATCTCTCACGCTTCAGCGAAGAGATCATCATTTGGGCAAGCGCAGAGTTTGATTACATCAAGTTGCACGATTCATTCTCAACCGGTTCGTCGATCATGCCGCAAAAGAAAAACCCTGACATCGCCGAGCTTGCTCGTGGCAAGTCGGGTCGATTGATTGGCAATCTAACCGGTCTGCTCGCAACGCTCAAAGGTTTGCCGCTTGCCTACAACCGCGACTTGCAAGAAGACAAAGAACCGGTTTTCGATTCAATCGATCAACTGACTCTTGTGCTTCCGGCATTCACCGGAATGATTGCGACGTTGACTTTCAACCGCAACCGCCTCGAAGTTCTTGCACCCGCAGGGTTCTCGTTGGCGACCGATGTTGCCGAGTGGCTAGTGAAGAAAAAAGTTCCGTTCCGCGACGCGCACGAAATCACGGGCAAGCTTGTGTCGTGGTGTGAACAGCACAACCTTGATTTGCACGAAGTCGCAGACTCTGATATGGCGGCAATCTCGCCAATGTTGACTCCCGATGTTCGAGATGTTCTCAGCGTTGGCGGATCAATCAAAGCCCGCCAGGGAGCGGGCGGAACAGCGCTTCCTCGAGTGCTTGACCAAATCACGGCACTTCGCAAACTTGCACCAAAGCGCAACGCATAGAAGAAGGTTTCAAGTGAGCTCAACTCTCAGTCAGCAAACAAACGACTCATCGTTCAAAGATGTTCTCGACGAACTCAAGTGGCGCGGTCTGGTTGCAATCTCTACCGACGAAGATGCCCTGCGCAAAGCTCTAACTTCTGGATCAATCACTTACTACTGTGGCTTCGATCCAACTGCCGCGAGCTTGCACTTGGGCAATCTCGTTCAGCTTCTAACCATGCGCCGCTTGCAGCTTGCTGGGCATAAACCTCTCGCGCTTATCGGCGGTTCGACCGGTCTCGTTGGCGACCCTCGTCCGACTGCAGAGCGCACGCTTAACACTCGCGAGACAGTCGAAGAGTGGGTTGAAAAACTTGGCAGGCAGGCAGCGCGCTTTCTTTCTTTCGAAGGCGACAACGCAGCGCGCATGGTGAACAACCTCGACTGGACAGCTCCAATTTCTGCAATCGATTTCTTGCGCGAAATCGGAAAGCACTTTCGTGTCGGCAAGATGCTTAGCAAAGATGCAGTGAGTGCGCGACTTAATAGCGAACATGGCATCAGCTACACCGAATTCAGTTACCAAATTCTCCAGGGCCTCGACTACCTTGAATTGTTCCGTCGATACGACTGTGTTTTGCAAACTGGCGGAAGCGACCAGTGGGGAAACCTAACTAGCGGAACCGATTTGATTCACAAGGTTGAAGGCAAGAGCGCGCACATCCTCGCAACTCCACTGATCACAAATTCAGATGGCAAGAAGTTCGGAAAGTCTGAAGGCAACGCTGTCTGGCTAGACGCTGAGTTCACTTCGCCATATGCGTTCTACCAGTTCTGGCTAAACGTAGAAGACGCAGACGTTGTCGACAGACTAAAAGTTTTCACGTTCCTGTCTCGCGCAGAAATCGAAGAGCTCGAGCAGCAGACGATCGCCGCTCCGCATCTTCGCTCGGCACAAAAGCGTTTGGCTTTCGAAGTCACGGCACTCGTGCATTCACCAGAAGATGCGCAAGCTGCAATCGATGCGTCTGCTGCATTGTTCGGCATGGGGGAGTTGACCTCGCTCGATGCTGCAACTTTGCGCTCAGCGCTCGGCGAACTGCCAAACCTGCAAGCCGAACTTGGCACGCCGATCGCAACCCTGTTGGTAGAGACCGGGTTGGTCGCGAGTCTTTCGGCTGGCCGTCGGGCTATCGCAGAGGGTGGCGTCTATCTCAACAACGTCAAGGTTGAAGACGAGGCTGCCGTGCTGGATGGGTTTATCCAGCAAAACTTCGCTGTTTTGCGCCGTGGCAAGAAGACCCTCGCCGGCATTTTCAAGAAATAGCGTCAAAATTCAATAAATTTTGCAAAAAACGGCAAATTTATTGGGATATATGCCCATTTCGATTTGACATCAAAGTTATCAATGCGTAATGTTGACACCTGTTGACCAAAGTTTGGCAGATCCTGATTAGGTAGCCGGCTCAAGTGCAACAAAACAACAGACAAGCGTGAAGCTAGCAACGGCTCTAAAGGCCTTTGTTTTAGTGGATATTTGGCTGTTACCAACTTCTGAATATTTTCTGCGTGTCAGGCTTTGACAAACAGAAAATCTTTGGTAAGTTAGTGAAGTTGCTCTGCGGATTTTCTAGCGAAAAGCTGTAGCAGCATCCGATCTTTGAGAACTCAACAGTGTGCACAAAAATCTATGTCGATGCCAAGAACCTGTTGGTTAGTTACTTGTAACTAGCCAAGAGAACAAATTGGATTAGACAGATTGTCAGCAATGACATCTATTTAGTCAGATCAAACTGATGCGCCAAATTTCCGGCGTTTCGAAAAATTTCTTGTCAGCTTGCTGGTGAGAGAAAAATTTTTACGGAGAGTTTGATCCTGGCTCAGGACGAACGCTGGCGGCGTGCTTAACACATGCAAGTCGAACGATGAAGCTGGAGCTTGCTCCGGTGGATTAGTGGCGAACGGGTGAGTAACACGTGAGCAATCTGCCCTTGACTCTGGGATAACTGCGGGAAACTGTAGCTAATACCGGATACGAGGCTCGAAGGCATCTTCGGGTCTGGAAAGAATTTCGGTCAAGGATGAGCTCGCGGCCTATCAGCTAGTTGGTGAGGTAATGGCTCACCAAGGCGACGACGGGTAGCCGGCCTGAGAGGGTGACCGGCCACACTGGGACTGAGACACGGCCCAGACTCCTACGGGAGGCAGCAGTGGGGAATATTGCACAATGGGCGAAAGCCTGATGCAGCAACGCCGCGTGAGGGATGAAGGCCTTCGGGTTGTAAACCTCTTTTAGCAGGGAAGAAGCGAAAGTGACGGTACCTGCAGAAAAAGCACCGGCTAACTACGTGCCAGCAGCCGCGGTAATACGTAGGGTGCAAGCGTTGTCCGGAATTATTGGGCGTAAAGAGCTCGTAGGCGGTTTGTCGCGTCTGCTGTGAAAACCTGAGGCTCAACCTCAGACCTGCAGTGGGTACGGGCAAGCTAGAGTGCGGTAGGGGAGATGGGAATTCCTGGTGTAGCGGTGGAATGCGCAGATATCAGGAGGAACACCGATGGCGAAGGCACATCTCTGGGCCGTAACTGACGCTGAGGAGCGAAAGCGTGGGGAGCGAACAGGATTAGATACCCTGGTAGTCCACGCCGTAAACGGTGGGTGCTAGTTGTGGGTCACATTCCACGTGATCCGTGACGAAGTTAACACATTAAGCACCCCGCCTGGGGAGTACGGTCGCAAGACTAAAACTCAAAGGAATTGACGGGGGCCCGCACAAGCGGCGGAGCATGCGGATTAATTCGATGCAACGCGAAGAACCTTACCAAGGCTTGACATATAGAGGAAAAGCGTAGAAATACGCTCCCCGCAAGGTCTCTATACAGGTGGTGCATGGTTGTCGTCAGCTCGTGTCGTGAGATGTTGGGTTAAGTCCCGCAACGAGCGCAACCCTCGTCCTATGTTGCCAGCACGTAATGGTGGGAACTCATGGGAGACTGCCGGGG
>JAGOAI010000050.1 GCA_017983965.1 Rhodoluna sp.
ATCACCGGGCTGAGAATGGGCCAGCCCTCCCCTGACTTCGGCTCAAGCAAGGTCTTGCGCGAGGCGAAAAAGCAGTTGCAGGCTTACTTTGCCGGCAAACTGACCAAGTTTGACTTACCGGTTGATTTGCACGGCACCGAGTTTCAAAAATCAGTCTTCAAGCAGATAGCCAAGATTGGCTATGGCAAGACCTTAACCTACGCAGACATCGCGGCCAAGATCGGCAAGCCCCTTGCCGCTAGGGCGGTTGGCGGCGCGGTTGGTTCTAACCCTGTTCCGATCATCGTGGCCTGTCACCGCGTGCTTGGAGCTGCCGGCAAAATCACCGGTTACTCGGGTGGCGACGGGCTGCCGACAAAGCGCCTGCTGCTTAAGCTCGAAGGCATTTCTAGCAAAGAATGAGCGCGTCAAAAAAATTCGAAGACGGCATCGTTCGCTGCTCGTGGCTAAACGCAGATGAGCTCTACCGCGAATATCACGACACCGAGTGGGGCGTTCCGGTGACCGGCGAACAAGAGATATTCGAGCGAATTGCACTCGAGGGTTTTCAGGCGGGTCTTTCTTGGATCACCATTTTGAAGCGTCGCGAAGGCTTTCGCAAAGCGTTCAAGAACTTTGATTTGCGCAAGGTTTCTCGAATGACCGAGGCCGATGTTGACCGTCTCATGCAAGACGAAGGCATCATTAGAAATCGAGCAAAAATTGAGGCCACAATTCGAAATGCCAACATCATTCTCGAACTTCAGAAAAACGGCGAAAGCATTAGCGACATAGTTTGGTCTTTCGCTCCGCCGGCTAGCAAGCGCAAGCGGCCAACTGCCGACTTCGCCTGGCTAGCAACCACCGCTGAGTCTGAAGCGCTGAGCAAGCACTTGCGCAAGCTAGGTTTTGGCTTTGTTGGAGCAACGACCATGTATGCCCTCATGCAGGCAACCGGCATGGTGAACGATCACGCACCTGGTTGCTTCAGACGCTCGCAGCTCTAACTGTCGGCAGGGCCGTCGTATTTCACGACGAGAGTTAACTCACTGCCTGACTGCTCCAATCCAAAACCGGCCCTCTTGGCAATTCGTCTGAGATCGGCGATCGTCTCTGGCAACTGCTTAGCGTTCAAGACCGCGTGAATGAGTTCACCCTTAGATTTCTTGTTGAAGTGGTTCATCGAGCTGCGCTCACCTTCGGCCGACTCGAGCACAACGTCGAGCCAATAGCTCTCGATGTCTTCTGCAATCGGTGCCAAGGAAACGTATTGCTTCGAGCGCATATCAATCAGTGGGCCGGTGAGCCGGCGAAAGACCGCCCGGTGCGGCTCGGCCCAGATGGCCTTCAACTTCGGGGTTGCCGAAAGTTTGTAGTTCGGAATCAAGCCGGTGGCTGGAATCAGCCCGAAGAGCGCAGACTGAATCAAGACGCACTCCTTGGCTCGCGCAAGGGCATCAGCGCTCAAGTGAGCGAACTCAGTTGGTGTGCCCTTGAGGCCTCTTCCGTGAATGCCGCCATAAAGGGTTCCGGTGTAGCGGTCAATTGCCATCATGGTTGGTGCGTCGAGCGCGCCTTGATCATCTAGCAACTTGGCAGCCTCGGCACGAGCTGGCTCGAGTGAACCAAAAGCCAGAGACACTTGCTTCGTCGAAAGCGCGCTCTCACGCGCCCCTTGATAAGGGCCTTTGGCTTTGGTTTCAGAGGGAGGCAAGAGAAATAGCACACAGTCAGTTTAGGTTCATCGATGGGCAAGAGCCTTGCAATGGTCGGGCATACACTTGAGCAATGGTCAAACTTACGAAGATTTACACCCGCACCGGCGACGAAGGTATGACCGGGTTGAGCGACTTTTCAAGAACCCGCAAGACAGACCCGCGCATCGAGGCATATGCCGATGTTGACGAAGCAAACTCAGCGATCGGTGTTGCCGTCTCGTTAGCCCGAAACGAATTTGACCACGACACACTTCAGCTTTTGTCGCAGATTCAGAACGACCTATTTGATCTAGGCGCTGACCTATCGAACCCGCTAAACGAGCATTACGAATATGAGCCACTTCGAGTCGATGCCATCTGGGTTGACGCTCTCGAAGAAGCCATCGACCACTACAACTCGGGCCTCGAGAAACTCGACTCATTCATCTTGCCTGGCGGTTCAGGTTTGGCGGCGGGCCTACACCTTGCCCGAACTGTGGTTCGTCGCGCAGAGCGTGCCACCTGGCACGCAATCGAAACTTATGGAACCGAACCTGCCAAGAAGGGCCACAACGACGGTGGCATCAACCTGGTTGCAGCGAAGTATCTCAACCGACTTAGCGACCTTCTGTTTGTCTTGGCGCGCTATGCCAACATCAAGCACGGCGGCGACGTCAAGTGGGTTCCTGCGGCTAACCGTCGCGAGCGTCCAGAACACCCAACCCGCACCGAATAGCCCATGGGTTTGCTGAGCTATCTGCGCAAGAGCATGCGCAAGCGGCCTAGCGGCGCCGGTGGTGCCCTCGGAGTGTTCAATGAGCTTTATAACCCGAGCGCCCACTCGGCGCAAATAATCATTGAAGAGCAACGTGAGGCAATCAAACCCAAGCCATCGCCCGAAGATAAACCGAGCAAAAAGAAAAACCCCACCGACTAGGTGGGGTTTCTTTTGTTTCTAAATAAAAGTGTGAATCTTTAGACCAGTGCAGCGTGACGAGCAAAGATAGTCACTGCATCGCGCTCAACTGACAGAAAGCCGTCTTCGGCCGAAGCCTTCAACTGCTCACCGGTTGGCAAGGTGATGCGAACTTCTCCGGCACTCAGAATCGCGAGCATTGGCTCGTGACCCGGAAGCAAACCGATTTCACCTTCGACTGTCTTAGCGACAATCATCTTGGCAGCGCCGGTCCAGACAGCCTGGTCGGCTGCTACTAGCTCTACGTGCAGGGTCTTCTCAGACATTACTTGTTGCCTGATTCCTTCTGTAGACGCTCATACTGTTCCATGACCATGTCTAGACCACCAACGTTGAAGAACGCCTGCTCTGGAATGTGATCGAATTCACCGGTTGCAATCTTGTGGAAGCCCTCGATGGTCTCCTTGATTGGAACGGTTGAACCAGGAACACCGGTGAACTTGGTAGCCATGTAGGTGTTCTGTGACAAGTACTGCTGAATGCGACGTGCGCGTGAAACGGTGATCTTGTCTTCTTCAGAAAGCTCCTCGACACCAAGGATGGCGATAATTTCCTGAAGTTCCTTGTTCTTCTGAAGAATTCGCTTCACTGAGGTTGCAGTCTCGTAGTGATCCTTGCTGATGTAGCGAGGGTCAAGAATTCGAGAGGTCGAAGTCAACGGGTCAACCGCTGGGTATAGACCCTTCGAAGCAATTTCACGAGAAAGCTCGGTAGTTGCATCTAGGTGAGCAAAGGTAGTTGCCGGAGCTGGGTCGGTGTAGTCGTCAGCTGGAACATAGATCGCCTGCAACGAAGTGATCGAGTGACCACGAGTTGAGGTGATGCGCTCCTGAAGAAGACCCATCTCGTCAGCCAAGTTCGGCTGGTAACCCACTGCTGAAGGCATGCGGCCTAGAAGGGTTGAAACCTCTGAACCTGCCTGAGTAAAGCGGAAGATGTTGTCGATGAACAACAGCACGTCTTGCTTCTGAACGTCGCGGAAGTACTCAGCCATGGTTAGCGCTGAAAGAGCAACGCGAAGACGCGTGCCAGGTGGCTCATCCATCTGGCCGAACACTAGCGCGGTCTTGTCGATAACGCCTGACTCGGTCATTTCGTCGATTAGGTCGTTACCCTCACGAGTGCGCTCACCAACACCGGCGAATACAGACACACCATCGTGGTTTTCTGCAACGCGGTAAATCATTTCCTGAATCAAAACGGTCTTACCGACACCGGCACCACCGAATAGACCGATCTTTCCACCCTGTACATAAGGGGTTAGCAAGTCGATGACCTTGATTCCGGTCTCGAACATCTGAGTCTTTGACTCGAGCTGGTCGAATGCTGGTGGCTGACGGTGAATCGACCAACGCTCGTTGACTTCGATCTTCTCGCCTGGCTTGGCGTTTAGAACTTCACCGGTCACGTTGAATACGTGGCCCTTGGTGACGTCGCCAACTGGAACCGAGATAGGTGCGCCGGTGTCTTGAACAGCACCGCCACGAACCAAACCATCGGTTGGCTTCAGCGCGATGCCACGAACCAAGTCGTCGCCAAGGTGCTGAGCGACCTCAAGAGTAAGAGTGGTCTTCTCGCCGTCTAGCTCGATAACGGTGGTCAGCGCGTTGTAGATGGCAGGAATCGCATCGTGAGGGAACTCGATGTCAACAACTGGACCATTTACACGTGCGATGCGACCAACGCCACCGGCTTTAACAGTCGACTTTGCTGCTGGCTTAGGTGCGGCTGCCTTTGGAGCTGCTGCCTTTGCTGCTGGCTTAGACGCTGCCTTTGCGGCTGGCTTCTTTTTGGTTTCGGCCATGTCTCTTTCTTTCTCTTAGTCCTCGTCGCCCTGTGTAGCCAATGCATCGGCTCCACCAACGATCTCGGAAATCTGCTGGGTAATTTCTGACTGACGAGCAGCGTTGCTCAATCGGGTGTAGTTCAAAATCAACTTCTCGGCGTTGTCGGTTGCCGACTTCATTGCCTTCTG
>JAGOAI010000051.1:0-3041 GCA_017983965.1 Rhodoluna sp.
GCGAACGAACCGGCGTCGCGACGAAAGAGCGTGTTCGAGAGCGAAACGTCGCCCCAGAAAAATCCGGTGATGTGAAGACGAACTAGCAGCAGCGCAAGTGCATCGACCAAACGCTTTGCAGTTTCAAGTCGAAGACCCTGTGACCACATTGCGCGATAGGGGAGTGAAAACTTGAGGTGACGAGTGATGAGCGTGGCAAGCAGCGGCTCACCGTTTGCATCGGTGCGATTGCTGACAACCGCAAATGGCTCAACGCAAGGAACGTCTAGTTTGTTGAGGCTTTTGAGCATTTCATATTCACGACGAGCCAGCTCGGGCAAAGTTTCTTTGATGGCGATTACATAATCACCGAGGTGGGCGAAGCGCACGATGTGTCGGCTGAGGCCCTTTGGCAAAGCGGCAATGGTCTCGCTAGGCCAGTCTTCTAAAGGCAAATGCCACGGTAGATCCAGCAGTGCTGGCTCTACCGTGGCAGCCGTTATGTCTAGAGATGAACTCAAGAGCTAATTAGTTAAGGCGATCGCCTGAAACAGCATCGAACAAGTGAACGATTGCCTCAGAGGTTGCCTTAAGGAATACGGTGTCGCCAGCCATTGGGTGAACGCGGCCGTCAACGCGTGAGACCACGTCGGTTGCCTTGCCGTTTACCTGTGCTGAACCATATAGGTAGCCGTCAGCTCCGAGCTCTTCGATTACGTCAACCGAAACCTCGATGCCCTCTTTCTTGGTTACGTCTAGGTTCTCTGGACGAAGACCAACAAAGATGGTGTTTCCGGCAGCCTTGCTAAGAATTGCTGCAGAAACCGGAAGCACGGTGTTGCCGAACTGAACTCCGCCAGAAACCTTCTCAAGCTCGAGAAGGTTCATTGCAGGTGAACCGATGAAGCCAGCAACGAAAAGGTTCTTTGGCTTCTCGTATAGGTTGCGAGGTGAGTCGACCTGCTGAAGCACGCCATCCTTCATTACTGCAACGCGGTCACCCATGGTCATAGCTTCGACCTGGTCGTGGGTTACATAAACAGTGGTTACTCCGAGGCGACGCTGAAGCGATGCGATCTGAGTACGGGTCTGAACACGAAGCTTCGCATCCAAGTTTGATAGTGGCTCATCCATGAGGAACACCTGAGGCTTACGAACGATCGCACGACCCATTGCTACACGCTGACGCTGACCACCAGAAAGTGCCTTTGGCTTGCGAGCTAAGTATGGCTCGAGGTCAAGAAGCTTGGCTGCTTCGAGAACGCGCTCTGCACGCTCTTCTTTGCTAACGCCAGCAATCTTTAGAGCGAAGCCCATGTTCTCGGCCACAGTCATGTGTGGGTAGAGAGCGTAGTTCTGGAACACCATTGCGATGTCGCGGTCTTTTGGCGGAACGTCAGTGACGTCGCGCTCGCCGATGCGAATGTGTCCTTCGTTAACTTCTTCTAGACCTGCGAGCATGCGCAGCGAAGTTGATTTTCCGCAACCAGATGGGCCAACAAGAACCAAGAATTCGCCATCGGCGACCTGAAGGTTTAGCTTGTCAACCGCAGCGCGGGTGCCACCAGGGTAAATGCGGGTGGCGTTGTCGAATGTTACTGATGCCATTTCTTCTCCTCACCGGCAGGTACGTGCCGGACGATCCATAGTGATAGAGCCAGACAGCGGTTGCCGGCTGGTAACCCAATTATGCCAAGGCTTTTGCCCGCCAAAGGCCTCGTTTAGACTTATAGACCTGTCCGAAACCAAATCGTGACGAAAGGTAGTTCATGAGTTCTAACAACCGCCCAACCCGCTCTGAGCAGCGTGAAGAGGCCCGCGCCAAGGCAAAGGCCATGCGCGAGCAGCACAAGAAGAGCGAACGTCGCAAGGGTCTCGCCATCAAGGCATCGATCGCGTTGGCAGTTGTGGCAGCAGCCGCAATCATCGCTTCGGTTGTTATCGGCGGAATGGCCGGAAACGTGAACTCAAACCAGAGCGCAACTCCGGTTAACCAGACCACCAACAACGGTTTCCTCGTTGGAGCAAACGGCGAGATGTTCACAAGCACCTCGACTCCGACAGTCGAACCTGTTCCTGGAGCAACTGCTGCTCCTGCGACCCCGGTCAAGATCATCACCTACGTTGACTACCAGTGCCCTTACTGTGCTTACTTCGAAAACGCGAACATGGCTCAGATTCAAGGATGGCTAGACACCGGAGTAGCAACACTCGAAATTCGTCCGCTTTCATTCTTGGATGGCCGCGGCTCACCAAACACTTACTCAAGTCGTGCCGCAAACGCGGCTGTTTGCGTTGCCAGCTACTCACCAAATCAGTTCTTGGCATTCAACAAGGCAATTTTTGAGAACCAGCCTGAAGAAGGCACCGCTGGCCCAGAGAACAACGAATTGTTTGCAACCGCGAAGAGCGTTGGCATCACCAACCAAGACAAGATTCGCGACTGCATCAACCAGAAGTCATATGGCAAGTGGATCACCAAGACCACCGACTCAACTCTTGAGAACGGTGTTCCTGAATACACTGCAACCTTCTGGAAAGACCAGCACGGAACTCCAGCAGTATTCGTAAACGGCCAGTACTTTGAAGGTGCCGTTGACAACGCCGCAGCATTCGCCCAGTTCGTTATGGGAATCGCTGCCGGCAAGTAGAATTACCGATGTTCACCTTTGGTGATCAATAGACACAGATTGCGAGCTCGCCCTCGTAAGAAGAGTGGTCAAATCTCTTCTGCAAATCAGGTGTCTAGGCCGACCTGGCGCAATTGGTAGCGCATCGCACTTGTAATGCGAGGGTTAGGGGTTCGAGTCCCCTGGTCGGCTCTAGAAAAAGAAAATCGCGCATCTCGTGGTGAAGTAACTCGTGCAAGTCTCACCCAGCCTGTCCTGCAAATTCCGATAGCTTCGCAATTTGCGACGGCCATGCTCGGGGTTCGCTGGTCGGCTCTAGAAAAAGAAAATCGCGCATCTCGTGGTGAAGTAACTCGTGCAAGTCTCACCCAGCCTGTCCTGCAAATTCCGATAGCTTCGCAATTTGCGACGGCCATGCTCGGGGTTCGCTGG
>JAGOAI010000051.1:3141-4623 GCA_017983965.1 Rhodoluna sp.
TCGGCTCTAGAAAAAGAAAATCGCGCTATGCGCCGAGAGCCTGCAGAGCTTCGAAAACCAAGAATGCTGGCCAGACAAGAGCCTTGAGAATGCCAAGCACGCCAACCCAGAAACCGTCTGCCGTCGAGACAAAGTAGATGGCTGCGCCAACGAAGCCCACGAAGTAGAAACCGCCACCGCTCTTCACGTTGTAGTTCTTGTTGTTCACAATGTTCTTCTTGATCTTCTTCTTAAGTTTCTTTTTGAATTTGTCGCTGTTGAAATCGCTCATTTTTCTAACCTACTCTTCTCATATGGCCAAACGCGCACTTATCGTCATCGATGTTCAGCAGGGGTTTTCAACCTGGGATGAACCTGGCGAACGAAACAATCCAGACTGTGAAACCAACGTCACCAAGTTGATCGAGGCTTGGCGCGCTCGCGGTTTGCCGATTGTTTTCGTGCGCCACGATTCGACACAACCGACCTCAGTTCTTCGCCCTGGCCAGCCTGGCAACGACTTCAAGCCAGCGCTAACCGGAACCCCAGACTTGCTAGTTAGCAAATCGGTCAACAGTGCTTTTTATGGCAGCCCAGATTTGCACGCTTGGCTTCAAGAGAATTCGATCGACGAGATTGCCATCTGCGGAATTCAGACCAACATGTGCTGCGAAATAACTGCTCGCATGGCAGGCAATCTTGGCTATGACGTTTGGTTCGCGCTCGATGCCACTCACACTTTTGCAAAGCAATTCAACGGCGTGAAAATGTCGGCCGAAGAGCTTTCGCAGGCAACCGCCACCAACCTAAACGGTGACTTCGCCGAGGTGTTTAGCACCGAACAAGTTATCGAAAAGTTGGCCAAGTCGGCATAGTAGCTGTGCCATAGTTTTGTTTGAGGGGTAAAAATGAACTGCAAATTCTGTCAAAGCCAAAACGACGCCGATTCAATCTTCTGCAAGAACTGCGGGTCACGAATAGCTGCAGATGCGTCTGCACCGGCTGCCGAGCCAGCCGCAAGCCAAGCCACATTCTTCGAATCGAACCCATACGCGGTTCAGGCTCAAAAGAAAAAGATGAACCCGGTTGTCTTGATTGCTGCCATTGCGGCTGTTGCAATCGTTGCGATTGCTGTTGTTGGGCTTTCGATGAACGGCAGCTCTTCAAGCACGAACGACTACAGCTCGTCAGAAACCTGGGATGACACCTCGACCGAAGACCTTTTGCCAGACACCAGTTGGGTTCCGGCGGGTTTCACAATGTATGACGACAACATCGCATACAAGTGGGCGACCACAGAGGGCAGCGACCCTTGCAGCGACTGCAACTTCTGGAAGATGAAGGTTGTTCCGCACTACGGCTGCTCGAACGGTGTCTATGGCGAAATCAACATGCTCGACTCGTCAGAGACCCGCGTTGACTGGACCAACGACAGCTTGCCTTCGCTAGACGCGGGGCAGACTGGCTTGCTGGTGTTTGAGAACTATCCCTGGGATGACTCAA
>JAGOAI010000052.1 GCA_017983965.1 Rhodoluna sp.
ACGTAGGTGATGTGTGAGTCATCCCAAGGAATGTCGATTCCCCAGTCGAACTTTTCTTTTGAACGCGAGATCGAAAGATCTTCTAGACCGCGGCGAACGAACGAAACTACTTCGTTGCGAGCAGACTCTGGCTGAATGAACTTTGGGTTCGCTGCATAGAAGTCGAGCAGCGGCTGCTGAAATTCGCTGAGCTTAAAGAAGTAGTTGGTCTCGTGAAGTTTCTCGACTGGCTTCGAGTGAATTGCGCAAACGGCCTGACCGGCAAAGTCGCCTTCGCCATCGATTAGGTCGCCCTCGGTCTTGTATTCCTCGCAACCGACGCAGTAGTTGCCAACGAATTCGCCGCGGTAGATAAAACCCTTGTCATAGAGGTGCTGCAAGAACTTCTGCACGTTCTTCTCGTGGCGAGGTTCGGTGGTGCGAATGAAGTCTTGGTTATCGATGTCGATGGTGTCGAGCAGCGGCAGCCAGGCGTCGTGCACTAGCTTGTCGACCCAAGCCTGTGGCTCAACCTTATTGGCGGCGGCGGTGCGAAGAATCTTCTCGCCGTGCTCGTCGGTGCCGGTTAGCAAGAAGGCATCCTCGCCGCGTTGGCGGTGCCAACGGGTCAAAACGTCTGCGGCAACCTCTGTATATGCGTGGCCGATGTGCGGGGCATCGTTCACATAGAAGATCGGCGTCGTGGCATAGAAAGACGCGTCGAGGTTGTTAGGCATTCAACTATCTTAACCGAGCCGTTTAGGGCTCACCTAGCCCAGATTCGGCTGATTACTTATCTTTGCGGGCATCCAAGGCGAGTTGATAGAGCTCGCTCTTCGAAACCTTGGCCATCTCGGCGATCTGATTGACGGCCTCTTTTAGTCGCTCGCCGCCGGCAACCAAGCCGAGCACATCTTCGACCAGGGCGTGAATATCACGGATGAGTTCACCGGCACCGGCGATCACGACAACAAACTCGCCCTTCGGCTCGGTCTTTGCCCATTCGATGAGTTCGGCAAGAGTGCCGCGTTCGGTGTGCTCAAACTTCTTGGTGAGTTCGCGCGAGACCGATGCCTTGCGGTCAGCGCCGAAGACTTCGGCGGCCGCCTGAAGTGACTCGAGCAGACGGTGCGGCGACTCGAAGAAAATCATGGTGCGCTGCTCGCGAAGCAGTTGCTCAAACAGTGTGCGGCGCTCGCCGTCTTTGCGCGGCATGAAGCCCTCGAAGGTGAAGCGGTCGGTCGGCAGACCAGACACCGCGAGCGCGCTCAGCACTGCTGACGGCCCGGGCACGATGGTCACCTCTACCCCGGCCTCGGCGCAGGCGCGAACCAGGTTGAAGCCAGGGTCGCTAACGGTCGGCATGCCGGCGTCGCTCACGACAAGCAAATCGTGTTCGCGTGCGACCTCGACCAGTTGCTCGATGCGTTCGCGTTCGTTGTGATCGTGCAGGCTGAAGGTTTTGGCGTTGATCTTGATGCCAAGGGCCTGGGCAAGCTTGAACAGGGTTCGGGTGTCTTCGGCAGCAATGTACTGCGAGCCGGTTAGGTGTTCTACCAAGCGCGGCGAGGCATCACCAAGGTTGCCTATTGGGGTCGCAGCGAGAATCAACACAGCCCAAAACTACCAGCCGCGCTTTTCTCTTGGCCGACCGGTGGCCCCGCAGATTAGCATTGAGGGGTGCTCACCCAACTATCCAAGTTCGTCTATGAACCTCGCCTGCGCGCGCTTTTCGACACTTGGTCGCCTTGGGCAATCGTCACTTTGGCTGCCGTTTTGCGCTTCTTTGGCCTGGGCTACCCACAGACCTTGGTCTTCGACGAGACCTATTACGTCAAAGACGCGTTCAGCCTCAGTCAGAGCGGTTTCGAGCACGATTGGCCAGCTGGTTCAGACGAGGGCTTTGCCGCCGGTCAGGTGCCAGCATTCGCAGACACCGGCTCGTTCGTGGTGCACCCGCCACTCGGCAAGTGGATTATCAGCATCGGCATGTGGCTGTTCGGCCCTGGCAACGCCGTCGGTTGGCGTTTCAGCGTGGCGCTGCTCGGCACGGCAGCCGTTTTGCTCGTGATCTTGGTCGCCCGCAAGCTCTTCAGGTCAACGGTGTGGGCCGCGCTCGCGGGGTTCTTCTTTGCAATCGATGGCGTGTCAATCGTTATGGCTCGAACAGCTCTGCTCGACTCAATTTTGATGTTCTTCGTCTTGTTGGCTTTCTGGTTCTTGCTGCTCGATCGCGATCGTTCGTTCGGCCAAATGTGGAATCGTCCGTGGCTTCTTGCAGCCGGCATTGCACTCGGCTGCGCTAGCGCAGTTAAGTGGAGCGGCGCATATTTCTTAGCTTTCTTTGGCCTCTATGTTGTTGCGTCAGAATTGCTCGCCAATCGCGACACCTCGTTTGTGCAGTTTGCGAAGTCGGCTGCAAGCAAATTTGTACTTCTGGTGCCGAGCGCAATCTTGACTTATGTCGCCACCTGGACTGGCTGGTTGACAACTACCGGTGGCTATGACCGCAACTGGTCTGAAGATATCGCCAACCGATGGACTGGCCTATTGTCTTGGGTGCCGACACCACTGCAATCGCTCTGGCACTATCACGTTGACGCATACAACTTTCACGTTGGGCTTCGCACGCCGCACTCTTATGCGAGCAGCCCGCTCAGCTGGTTCTTCTTGGGTCGACCAACATCGTTCTTCTATGAGGGTCTAGCCGAAGGCGAAAAAGACTGCGTTGCCCAAAGCGGATGCTCAAGCGCAATCACAGCTCTCGGCAACCCGCTGATTTGGTGGGCATCCATCGTGGCCATCGTCTTCTTGATTGTCATCGCAATTCGCCAGCGCGACAAAACAGCGAACATGATTCTGCTCGGCATCGCAGCCGGCTATTTGCCATGGATGCTCTATCTGCAGCGCACCGTTTTTCAGTTCTATGTGATCGCGTTTGAGCCATTCGTCATTCTCGCCCTGGTCTATGCGCTTGCCGTGATTTGGCGCAGAACCGCACCAGAGCGGCGTTCTAGGCTCATGGCCGGCTATGCCACCTATGCCTTTGCTACCCTTGCCTTCAGCCTGTTCTATTTGCCGATCTGGTTCGGCACCTGGACCCCATATTGGTTCTGGTTCTTGCACATGCCTATACCGAGTTGGATTTAATGGCTAATAACTACCGCGCGCTCTTCAAGTCGCCGGGCTTCTTGCGCGTAATCACCAGCCAGCTGCTCGCTCGTTTTCCGTTTGGCATGATGAGCCTCGCGCTGGTTATGCACATTCAGCACGTTTACTCTTCTTATGCAATTGCCGGCTTCGCCCTCGGTGCCGAGACAATCGGTGCGGCAATCAGCGGCCCATTTCTAAGCAGACGAATGGGTGTCGTTGGTGTTCGCAAGGTAATTCTTCCGTTCTCGATTGTCAGCGCTTCTGCAATTTTCGGAATCGTCTTCTTCGACTTTCACCCACTGATGACAATTGCGCTTTCGGCAATCGTTGGTCTAACTTCACCACCGATTCAATCTGCAGCCCGCACGGTTTACCCGACTCTCGTGAAGAAGAAACTTCTGCCATCGGTCTATGCACTCGATGCAACCTCGCAAGAACTCATCTGGGTCATCGGCCCGGTTCTCGCAACCGTTCTCGCAGCGCAAATCAACACGGCGTTTCCGGTGTTGCTCATGGGAGCGCTTCAAATTCTCGGAGCCTGGTTGTTCGTTGCAAACAAAGAAGTTGCAAACATCGACATTCCTAAGTCGGGTCGCAAACTCGGTGGCGTTCTCAAGAACAAAGTTGTTTTTGCAAACCTCATTTTGGGCATGCTGCTAATTGGCAGTTTCAGCGGCGTTGAAGTTGGCACGGTCGCGGTGCTCGGCAAAGCAATGGCCGGGCCAGTCATCGCAGTGTTCTCGGTCGGTTCGATTATTGGCGGCCTGCTTCTCGGCAACCGCAATAAGAGCAAGTGGGCACTCACCCGCTTCATGGCACTGATCAGCTTCGGCTACGTCTTGGTCTTCATAAACCCAACCGACCCGGTATGGGTTTCGGCCGCCTGGTTCATCGCCGGCCTCGGCATCGCCCCGGCCCTCGGCACGATGGCTTCGATTATCGGCGTGACGGTCAAGACCTCGGATGCCCCGGAGGCATACGGGTGGGCAGGCACCGGTCAGCTCATGGGCTACTCGGCAGGCGCAGCGCTAGCCGGCATCGCCATCGACGTGGTTTCGCCGACAGCGTCACTCTTGATCGCAATTGTCTTTGGTTTGGGTGCGACACTGGTAGCGGTGATGTCGCTAGGCATCACTCCAGACTTGGGCAAGCCTTCTGTCGACACCCAGAGTTTGCCGATTATCGAGGAGTAGCCATGGCCGTATTCGCTGTCACCTATCTATACAGCGCCGAGCCTGACGACTTGAACCTCGTTCGCCCAAGCCACCGCGC
>JAGOAI010000020.1 GCA_017983965.1 Rhodoluna sp.
AGCAAAGCACCACAGCGCATGTTGGGCATTCTTGTTGGCAACCTGATTGTGCTGCTGAACGTTCGCCAACTTGTGATTTCTCTCGAGGCTAACCCGACCGTGACCTATGTGGCATTCAGCGTCGTTGTAGCGCTATTTGCGTTCTCGTTGACCGCCGGGTTCAAGCACCTGAAAACCGATCGCAAAGAACACTAATTATGGACATCAAATTTGCACCGGCCGGAGTTATGCCTGAAGCTCCAGAGCCGCTGGCGCGCAGGGGAGCAAAGCGAAGAATTCAGGTTGAGCGTGCGGCGACCCTTTTTGAGCCAGGCAAGCAATACACCGAAACTGAAATCAATATTCTGTTGATGCAACTATTTGAAGATCACGTGTTTGCACGTCGCATGATGATCGAGAATCGCATTCTCGACCGCACGCCAAACGGCTCAACCTATTGGGTCATCACCCAAATCGATTAGCGGTTGGCGTGAAAGGCCAAGACCTGCTTGGCAAATGCCTCGGATAGCACCCAAGCCTGCTTGCGATAGCTAGCGGCAAGTGCGTGCGACTTTGCAATCTGCTCGTCGAGGTTGATGCCCTCGCGAATGAATGCGCGGCGGTAGGTGCTCAGCCACGCCAACTGCTGCGAGAGACCAACCTCTGGGTGAAACTGGGTCGCCCAAGCGCTCGAGCCGACCCTGAAGGCCTCATTGATTCCGTTGGTCTCACCGAGCAGCACGGCCGACTCTGGCAAATCAAAGGTGTCATAGTGAAAGTGAAAGGCATCTGCTGTCTCACCTAAAGCGCCGATTACAGGATCGTTTGCCGCTTCTGGCAGCAGATTCACCTTGGTCCAGGCAAACTCGCCAACCTCGGCCTTATAGACCCGACCGCCGGCAGCCGAAGCGAGCAACTGCGAGCCGAAGCAAAGACCGAGCAGCGGGGTAGCGGTGTCTAGCGCCCAGGTCATGATCTTGCGCTCGTGGGTCATCCATGGGTGTTCTGCCTCTTCGAGCACGCCGGCGTGTGCGCCAAGTGAGATGATGCCCGAATACTGGTCGAGCGTCTCGAGCATGGGCCGGCCATCGCCGTCGTTCTGGGCATCCCAGGTGTCCATCAAGATGCCGGCCTCGGCAATCGGGTTGGCCATTTCGTTGAGGTGGTCGTCGATGTCGTGAACGATGACCAGAATCTTGGGCTGATTGCTCATGTGCGCTCCCTTGCTAAGGCAATAGTAGAGCCCGGCAGGCCTAGACTCATAAACATGGCTAGTGAACACAATCACATTCCAGAACTTTCGCAACTCAGAACCCGTCACAGCTCAAAGTGGAGACGTTACGGACACGACGTGTTGCCGATGCACGTGGCAGAGATGGACTTCGAGGTCGCCTCTGGCATTCGCAAAACTCTGGCGAAGATGATCAACGAATCAGACCTCGGCTACCTTGGGCCGATTCCCGAAGTCGGCGAGGCTTTCTCGAAATATGCCGCCAAGAAGTGGCACTGGCAGGTTGATGCCCATCAGGTGAAGTTAGCCACGGATGTCGGCGTAGCCGCCGTCGAGATTTTTCGCGCACTCGCAAAACCTGGCGACAAGATCATGGTCAACTCGCCGGTCTACACAAACTTCTGGACATGGATTCCAGAGGTGCACGCCGAGATTCTCGATGTTCCTCTCGACCGCGCGCGCGGTTGGCGACTCGACCTCGATGCAATCGACAAAGCGTTTGCTTCTGGTGTGAAGGTGTTGCTTCTCTGCAACCCACAGAACCCGGTTGGCACAGTGCACACCCGCGAAGAACTAACCGCGCTCGCGGCATCGGCTCGCAAGCACGGCGCTGTTGTGGTGAGCGACGAGATTCACGCACCCCTAACTTATGAAGACGCCGAGTTTGTTCCGTTTCTTGATTGCGGAGACGACGCCGAGAAGGTCGGCATCTGCATCACTTCTTCGAGCAAGTCGTGGAACACCGCCGGACTCAAGGCGGCAATCGTGGTCACCAAGTCAGACGAGATGCTGCACCTGGTTGCCAAGCTGCCCGAGGCTATGCACTGGCGAGCCTCGCTGCTCGGAGCCTTTGCGATGGCAGAGTCTTTCGATCGCAGCGCCGGTTGGGTCGACGAGGTGGTCGAGGCACTCGACGAGAACCGTCACCACCTGCTTACCGAGATTGCTGCCAAGCTTCCGAAGATCAAAACCCACCTGCCGCAGGCTACATACCTGGCCTGGCTAGACGTGAGTGAGATGAATTTGGGTGACTACCCGGCCGTGAAGATTCTCGAGAAGGCTCGTGTAGCGCTCGAACCGGGCAGCAACTTTGGCCCGCAATATGGTCAGTTTGTGCGCTTCAACTTTGCCACGAGCAAAGAGAACATCACGGCCGCAATCGACCGCATCAGCTGCCTATAGGAGTGGCCCCGCAGGCCATCCGTGCGCTAGAGCTTCTTGAGCGCCTGCTCGATGTCGCGAATTAGGTCACTTGCGTGCTCGAGGCCAACAGACAAACGCACAGTGCTTTCGGTGATGCCCATCTTCGCCTGAACCTCTGTCGCCAATCGGCGGTGAGTTGTCGAGCTCGGGTGAGTCATTAGTGACTTCGAGTCACCGAGGTTGTTCGAGATGTCAATTACCTGAAGCGCGTTCATGAACTTGAAAACTTTCGACTTGTCGCCCTTGAACTGAATGGCAACGGTCGAACCACCGGCGCGCATCTGCTTCTTGGCAAGTGCGTGACTTGGGTGTGACTTCAACCACGGATACCTAACGGCCTTAACCTTTGCGTGACCCTCAAGAAACTTTGCGACCTCGAGAGCAGTCGCACTCATTCGTTCGACGCGCATGGTCATGGTCTCGAGTGACTTGGTTAGAACCCAGGCTTCGAATGCACCCATGGTTGGTCCGGTGTGACGAGTGAATTGGCGAAGCACTCCGTGAATGTAATCTTTGCGACCGCAGACAACACCGCCGAGAACTCGACCCTGGCCATCGATGTGCTTGGTTGCCGAATACATGACGACATCGGCACCGAGTTCGAGTGGCCTTTGCAAAACCGGTGATGCAAGCACGTTGTCGACAATCACGGTTGCGCCAACCTTGTGTGCCAAATCGCTCACCATGCGAATGTCGACGATCTCCATGAGCGGGTTGCTCGGCGATTCGATGAAAACCACCTTGGTTGGTTTCGAGAGAGCGGCCGCCCAAACTTTTTTGTCGTTGCCCTCGACGAGCTCGATGGTCACGCCCCACTTTGGCAAGATCTCGGTGAGCACCACATAGCAAGAGCTGAACATCGACGCCGAGGCAACGATGTGGTCGCCGGCCTGAACCAGGCAGGCAACCGAAGCAAACATGGCAGACATTCCGGTCGAGGTAGCCAGCGCAGCTTCTGAGCCCTCGATTGCTGCAATGCGCTGCTCGAAGGTGGCAACGGTTGGGTTGCCGAAGCGTGAATACAAGAAGTGTTCGGTTTCATCCTTGAAGGCAGCCTCTGCCTGCTCGGCCGAGTCATAGGTGAAGCCAGAGTTCAGAAACAGGGCCTCGCCGGTCTCGCCGAAGCCGGTGCGCGAGAGGCCGCCGCGAACGGCGACGGTGTCGGGGTGCAGGCTCCAAGCGGGCGATGGGGGATCGATGCTGTCTTGATAACCCCACGGGCGGTTGCGCTTTGTCATTCGCCAATTTTAGCCGTGGCCCGTGCCCGCCTCTCAAGTGCGGGCATGGTTTGATTTATTCGAGGTGGTGAACGATGGCAGATTGGCTTGCGCGTCGCCCGCCGAGTTTGCGCAAGGGTTCGGTTGACCTCGAACCGTTAGACGGGTTCTTTCTCGACCCCTATCTTGAGATGCTTGCCGACCCAGAGGTTGGGCGGCTCACTGGCCCGGCTCCCAAGTTCACGCGCGAGCGCATTGTTGAGTGGCTCACGACCCGGCCGTTAGCCGAAGGGCGTCTCGACTGGGCAATTCGCGAATCGAAGCTCGGCGAGTTCGTTGGCGAAATCGTGCTCAACGAATATGAGCTCAAAGACAACTCGATGAATCTGCGCATCGCACTGCGCGGCCCACAATATTTCAATCACGGATACGGCTCAGACGCAATCGAAGCCGTGCTGATCTTTGCGTTCGACAAGCTAAAACTGCGTCGCGTGCGTTTGAGCGTTTGGGTTGAAAACCCGCGAGCGATTTCGACCTATGAAAAGTTCGGCTTTCAGCCGAAGCGGCAATACAGCGAAGACGGATACCGCTGGCAGCGCATGGTTGTCGAAAAAGCCGATTTGATACGTGCTCTTGCCGAGCGAAAAATCGCAGAGCACCTAGATCTCGAAAACTGGAAGTTCGAGTTCGACTCGGCAAAGCGTCGCGCCGGTCTTTGCAACTACACCGAGCAAAAGATTCAGCTTTCGAAATATCACGTCGACATTCATTCGGTCGACGAAAACATGCAGGTGGTTTTGCACGAGGTCGCCCACGCCATGGCCGGCAGCGAAGCCGCGCACTCGAAAGTTTGGTTGGCAACGGCGAAACGCATTGGCTATCGCGCCGAGAAATTCACCGGCAAAGAGATTGCGCAAGAGACGGCACCTTGGATAGGCGATTGCCCAATGGGGCACAAGCACTATCGCTATCGTCGACCGAAGCAAATGGTTTCGTGCGCGCTCTGCACAAAGAACTTTGATTCGCGCTACATAATTCGCTGGAGAAAACGCGAAGGCTAGCGGGCTAGACGCTCATGAATAGCAGCTGGGTGACAACGAACCCCGCAAAGAAGTTGAGCCAGATGAACCGCCGCCATCCGCGGTTTGCCGATTCGCAATTTTCGTCTGTGATGTTCAGGTGGGGCAACAAGATCACAAGATATGGCACCGCGGCGATGGCGGCCAGGTTCGCCGGCCACGAGACGCCAGCCATGAGCACGCCCGCCGCCAAATAGAGCGCGAAGGCAAAGCGAGTGGTGCGGCGGGCTCCGATGACCGTGGCAATGCTGGCAATGCCGCCCTCGCGGTCGGCCTTCACGTCTTGAACCGCACCAAAGGCGTGCGATGCCATGCCCCAGAAGGCGAAGGCAACGAAGCTCTGCCAGAAGACCGGTTCAAACAGGCTGTGGCCGACCAGCAGGGCAGCGAACAGCATCGGGTTCACAAAGTGGCTGGCCGAGGTGATCGAATCGAGAAACGGCCTCTCTTTGAAGCGAAGACCCTTGACGCTATAGGCCAGCACGGTGAACACGGCGAATAGCAGCATCGCGCCAGATGCCGCATTGCCAACCGCGAGCAAATAGATCACGAACGGCACGCAGCTCAAAATCGATGTCCAGATGGTCAGGCGGTGCAAGCTCTTGTCGAGCAGCGCACCTTCGATGCCACCCTTGCGCGGGTTGCGCAGGTCGCTCTCATAGTCGAAGACGTCGTTGATGCCATACATGAGTAGGTTGTAGGGAATCAAAAAGAAGAGCGTTCCGATAACCAGAGTTAGGTCAAAGCGGCCGGTGAAGAACACGTATGTTGCCGCAAACGGAAACGCCGTGTTGATCCATGAAACCGGGCGAGAAGATTGCAAAAGTGCTTTAAATGTTTTCATTTCAGCTTCTCGCTATTGCGAATCCAAGTTTCGTAGTAGGTGCGAATCAAAACGATTAACGGCACCAACACTAGGGTGTATGCGAAGTCTTCAATCGGAGCGGCAAGAATCTTGATTCCCGATATCTTGCTCTCGTCATAAGAGACGATTCCGGTTAGCACGATGATGTTGTCAAAAACTGCGGTCAAAATCATCAGCAGCAAAACTGGAATGCGGTCGAAGCAAAGTCTGCTGGTTCGAAACTTTGCAAAATACAAAAACAAAATCGGAACCACAAAATACGAGTTCAGTTGCAGGTAGGTCATTTGTCAGCCTGCTTGCTGTATCGCAACCAACCGGCCATGGCGACTTGCCCGCAATAGGCCAAGAGCGTCAAGAAGAAGAGTTCTTCGAGCGGATACTCGTGAAAAAGCTCAACCCCGATCAACAGCGAGTTCTCGCCCTTGAAGAAGATGCCGTTTTCGATGCCGAAGGCATCCCAGATTGAAAAGAACAGAACGGCAGCTGCGGTGGTGATGCTGGCCAGGCGCGCGTTTGCGAAGAAAACCAGGCGGTACTTGCGATCGAGCATGGCAAGGCCGGTTATTGAAAACAGCAGAGCGCCAAGATAGAGCCCAGGCATTAGAGCTTCTTTAGCTTCTTAGTTGCCGTGGTCGACTTGTCGCCGGCGAGGTGTTTGTAAACCAGCTCAGCGCCAATCAAGCACATTGGCAGACCGATGCCTGGCAGGGTGTTGTGGCCGGCATAGAACAGGCCGCTTACCTTCTTGCTCTTGTTGCTTGGTCTGAAGAACGCGCTCTGGCCGAGGCTGTGGGCCATGCCCAGTGCGGTGCCAGACCAGGCGTTTAGGTCGTTGGCAAAGTCTGCCGGTCCAATGATTCGGCGAACCACAATGCGCTCGCGAAGATCCTTGATGTCTGCCCAATCTGCAATCTGGTCGATGATTCGATCGGCTGCTGCCTCGAGCGCTGCGTCGCCCTCGCCACCAAGAGATGGGTCTGGAGCTGCTGGCACGAGCACGAACAAGTTCTCATAACCCTTTGGCGCAACAGTTGGGTCGGTCTTGCTCGGGTTGCAAATGTATAGCGAAGCCGGGTCGGCAATCTCAGACTTGCCGTCTGCCTTCTTGAAAACCTTTGCGAAGTTCTTCTTCCAGTTTTTCGAATACAAAAGCGTGTGGTGGTTCAACTGTGGCAGTTCACCTTTGACGCCGAGCAACAACAACAGCGCCGAAGGCCCAGGCTGCTTCTTGTTCCAATACGAACTTGGGTATGTTTGCCACTGCTCATCGAGCATCTTCGTTTCAACGTGCTCAAGATCTGCGGTGCCAACCACAACGTCGGCTTCATAGAAAATCTCGCCGACCATGACGCCCTTGGTCACACCGTCTTCAACAACGATTTTTGAAACCGGTGCGTTGGTGTGAACTTTCGCACCGTGCTCTTTGGCTAGTCGATCGATTGACTCGATGATCTTGTAGAAACCACCCTGCGGATAGAAAACTCCAAAGTTCATGTCAACGTGAGTCATCAGGTGATACATGCTCGGAGTGTCATAAGGCGACGCTCCAAGAAACACTGCCGGAAAATCAAGAATCTTCTTCAGGCGTTCGTCGCGCACGTGCTTGCCCGCAAACCCGTCGAGCGAAGTCAGAAGGTGTCGCAAGAACATTCCTGTTTTCTTGAGCAGGTCTGGCTTCAAGAAACCTTTGATGCCCTGAAAGTTTGTGTATAAGAAGTACTTCATTGCGAGGTTATAAACCTCTTCGCCAGAGTCAACATAACGACCGAGTGCCGCACCGGCTCCAGGCTCGACGGCCTCGAAGACTTCCTTGTTCTTAGCAAGCGAATCATAGATAAACACTGGCTCGCGGTCGCCCTCATAGAGGGTCTTGTATGCCGGGTCGAGCTGAACCAGGTCGAGCTGTTCGGCCGCGGTGGTGCCCATCAGGCTATAGAACTGGTCGAACGCGTCAGGCATGAGATACCAAGAAGGCCCGGTTTCAAAGGTGAAGCCGTCTTTCTGCCAGGTGTATGCACGGCCACCGACTCGCTCACGCGCCTCAAATAGCTGCACCTCGCAACCGGCCTTTGCCAGCAATGCGGCCGAAGCGAGACCAGAGATTCCGCCACCGATAACTACAACTTTTTTCTGCTTGCTCATTTTGGAGTTACACCTAACAGTGCTTTGGCAACTAGCACTAGCTTGCGTGGGTTCGAAACACGGATGCGCGTCGAGATTAAGATTCGGGCCGGGGTAGCGGCCACCTTCGTGGTGAGTTCTTGAAACAAGAACTGTGCAGCCGAAACGGCTGGTCGAACGTCTTTAGGAAGCAGGCGAATTGAGTTTGCCGCAACGATCAAATCGGCAGCGATGTCGTCAACCAAGAATTGCTTTTGCTCTTCGTTGAAAGTTTCGACGGTGACACCCGGAAAGTAACTGCGACCAAGCGCGCGAAAGTCTGCTTCGAGGTCGCGCAAGAAGTTGATCTTCTGAAATGCGGCACCCAGTGCGAGAGCGCCTTCGTCGAGTGCAACTTTCTCGGCAGGCGAGTAGTGCGATTCGCGACCGGCGATGAAAGCGCGCAAACACATGAGCCCGACAACCTCGGCCGAGCCATAGACATAGTCTTTGAAAGTTTTCGGTGTGTGCTTCGCCTTGGTGATATCCATGCGCATCGACGTGAAGAACGGTTCGATGATGGCCTTGGTAATGCCAACTTCGTTAGCAGTCAACGCGAAAGCGTGAACCACCAGGTTGGTGCTGAAGCCGAGCTTCAGCGCCACATAGACCTCAGCCTCTAGATCGTCGAGCTGCTTGCGAATGTTGACCTTCTGAGCGCCATTCGAATTGGCGGCCGAACCGTCAACGATTTCGTCTGCAACGCGAACCAGGGCATAGATGTCTTTGATCTTGCCGCGAACGCCCTCAGGCAGCAGGCTGGTTGCCCAGCCAAACGAGGTCGAATACTGCGAAATAACCACGCTCGCCGACTCGTGGGCGACCTTGTTATAGAGGTCAATGCCCGTTGTTTGATTGCTCATTAGAGCCAGTCTCTCTTCTTGAAGCCGAGATAGAGGCCGCCCGAAATCACGATGATTGCTGCGGTTGAAACCCAGAATCCCCATTCTTCTGCAAATCCGGGATACGGAATGTTCTGCCCGTAGAAACCGGTGATTGCGGTTGGCACTGCGATGATTGCCGCCCAAGAAGTGACTTTCTTCATGACCATGTTCATTCGGTTGCCCTGAATGGTCAGGTTTGTTTCGAGAAGTGTGGTTACCAAGTCTCGAAGTGAGTCTGTCCAGTCGGCAGCGCGCATCACGTGGTCATAGATGTCTTGAAAATAAGGGAACATCGTGTTGCCGATTACCTGGGTGTCTCGCTTGATGATCGGGTTCAGCACTTCGCGCATCGGAACCGCGATTCGGCGAAGCACCACCAATGCCTTGCGAAGGGCATAGCTCTTTCGCTGAATCTTTGCATCGTGACGAACTTCGTCGAAAAGCATGTCTTCTAGGCTCTCGAGTTCTTGATCGAGTTCTTGAATGACTTCGAAATATCCATCGACGATTTGGTCGAGCAATGCCCAGAGCAAGAAGGCCACGCCGTTTTCGGCTAGCTCGTGAGCTTCATCCCAGCGCTTGATTAGAGCATCAATGTCAAAGGTGTCATCGTCACGAACGGTAATGAGCCCATTAGAGGTTACGAAGATTGCAATTTCTTGGGTGTTCAGTTCGAGAGTCTCGTGGTTGAACTTTGAACCGTAGGCGTTAATGAAGAGGTGAGAGTCATAGTGCTCAAGCTTTGGGCGCTGGCTGCCCTTGAAGGCGTCTTCGATAGCGAAAGCGTTGAGTTTCAGCTCTTGACCTAGTTTGGCCAGCTCGGCTTCGCTCGGTGCGACGAGATCGAGCCAATAGAAGGCATGTTTGTCACCCTCGAGGTCTGAAATCAGCTCGAGATCTAAGGTTGTCTCGGCTAACTGCCCATCGCGATATATTCTGCTTCTCTGCACGCCTCTAAGCCTAAGCGCGAGATCAAGCGCTCGACGAGGGCGAATCTGGGCTAGAGGCGAGCGCGCTCGCGGTTTAGAATTGGCAGATGTCTGCAGATATGAAGCCTCGCTCACGCGATGTAACTGATGGAATCGAAAAAGCCGCCTCTCGCGGCATGCTGCGTGCCGTTGGCATGGGTGACGAAGACTGGGTCAAGCCTCAAATCGGTGTGGCCAGCTCTTGGAACGAAGTAACCCCTTGCAACCTGAGCCTCGACCGTCTGGCCGACGCAGCCAAGCAGGGCGTTCACGCCGCCGGCGGATACCCGCTTGAGTTCGGCACCATCTCAGTTTCTGACGGCATCTCAATGGGCCACGAAGGCATGCACTTCTCTCTAGTCAGCCGCGAAGTTATCGCAGACTCAGTCGAGACCGTGATGCAGGCAGAACGTCTCGACGGCAGCGTGTTGCTCGCCGGTTGCGACAAGTCGCTACCGGGCATGCTCATGGCAGCAGCTCGCCTCAACCTTTCATCCGTGTTCTTGTATGCCGGCACAATTGCACCAGGATGGGTGCGTCTCGAAGACGGCACCGAAAAGCAAGTGACCATTATCGACGCATTCGAAGCCGTTGGTGCTTGCAAGGCCGGCAAGATGTCGAAGGGCGATCTAGATCGCATCGAAAAAGCTATCTGCCCTGGCGAAGGTGCCTGTGGCGGAATGTATACCGCAAACACAATGGCATCGGCAGCAGAGGCACTCGGCATGAGCTTGCCTGGCAGCGCATCGCCACCATCTGCTGACCGTCGTCGCGACAACTGGGCACACCGCTCGGGTGAAGCAGTCGTCAACTTGCTTCGCCTCGGCATCACTGCGCGCGACATCTTGACCAAGAAAGCTTTCGAAAACGCAATCGCCGTGACCATGGCATTCGGTGGTTCAACCAACGCTGTTCTGCACTTGCTCGCAATCGCGCGCGAAGCCGAAGTTGACTTAACCCTCGACGATTTCAACCGCATCGCAGACAAGGTTCCGCACCTTGGCGATCTCAAGCCATTCGGTCAGTTCGTAATGACCGACGTCGACCGCGTTGGTGGCGTGCCAGTCGTTATGAAGGCTCTGCTCGACGCAGGTCTGATTCACGGCGACGCACTAACTGTGACTGGCAAGACCGTTGCCGAAAACCTAGCCTCGATCAACCCGCCTGACCCAGACGGCAAGATCATTCGCTCGCTCAGCAACCCGATTCACAAGACCGGCGGAATCTCGATTCTTCGCGGAACCATGGCTCCTGAGGGAGCCGTTGTGAAGACCGCTGGCTTCGACCTCGAGAGCTTCACCGGCCCAGCCCGCGTGTTTGAGCGCGAGCGAGCAGCAATGGATGCCCTCACCGAAGGCAAGATCTCGGCCGGCGACGTAGTGGTTATTCGCTACGAAGGCCCTAAGGGCGGCCCGGGCATGCGCGAGATGTTGGCCATTACTGGCGCTATCAAGGGTGCCGGCCTTGGCAAAGATGTCTTACTATTGACAGACGGACGATTCTCAGGCGGCACAACCGGCCTTTGCATCGGACACATTGCTCCAGAGGCCACCGAAGGTGGACCAATTGCTCTGGTGCGCGATGGAGACTTGATTCGAGTCGATATCGCAACTCGTTCGCTCGAACTACTCGTTGAGCCAGAAGAGTTGGTTGCCCGCAAGCAAGATTGGCAGCCGCTTCCACCGCGTTATACGCGCGGCGTACTCGCTAAATATGCAAAGTTGGTTCACTCAGCTGCTGAGGGTGCCTACACCGGATAGTTGGCACACAAGCTAACGAGGATAAATATGTCTAACGAAATTTTGACTGGCGCTCAGTCAATCGTTCGCAGTCTTGAGATGCTCGGCATTGACACCATCTTTGGTTTGCCTGGTGGCGCAATTTTGCCAACCTACGACCCACTGATGGACTCAACCAAGATTCGCCACATTCTTGTTCGTCACGAACAGGGTGCAGGTCACGCGGCCGAAGGTTATGCGAGCGCAACCGGCAAGCTCGGTGTTTGCATCGCAACTTCTGGCCCTGGCGCTACCAACCTGGTTACCGCGATTGCCGATGCACACATGGATAGCGTTCCGCTTCTTGCGATCACCGGCCAGGTCGGTTCGCACCTAATCGGAACCGACGCTTTTCAAGAAGCAGACATTGTCGGCATCACGATGCCGATAACTAAGCACTCGTTCTTGGTTACTCGCGCAGAAGATATTCCAGAGACGATCGCTGCTGCAGTTTTGATTGCAACCACCGGTCGCCCTGGCCCAGTGTTGGTTGACATCACCAAAGACGCACAGAACGCAAAGGTGCCATTCGTTTGGCCACCGAAGGTTGACCTGCCTGGTTACAAGCCAGTGACCAAGCCACACGGCAAGCAGATTCAGGCAGCGGCGGCAATGATTGCCGAATCGCAGAAGCCGGTTCTCTATGTAGGTGGCGGTGTCATCCGTGCGAAGGCATCGCAAGAGCTCTTGAAACTAGCCGAGCTCATCAACGCACCGGTGGTTACTACTCTTATGGCGCGCGGGGCTTTTCCTGATAGCCACCCACAGAACCTAGGCATGCCTGGCATGCACGGAACCGTTCCTGCGGTTACGGCGCTGCAAAAGGCAGACCTGCTGATCACCCTCGGCGCTCGTTTCGACGACCGCGTGACCGGCGACGCCAAGAGCTTCGCACCGTTCGCGAAGGTGATTCACGTCGACATCGACCCTGCCGAAATCGGCAAGATTCGTTTTGCAGATGTGCCAATCGTCGGCGACCTAAAAGAAGTTCTAACCGAACTCAACGCCGAGATTGCAGCGACGCAAAAGTCGAAGCCAGAACTCGCAGAGTGGTGGAAGTTCGTCAACGGTTTGGTTGAGCGCTACCCGCTCGGTTTCACTCACGAAGAAGACGGCAAGCTTGCACCGCAACACGTGATTCAACGCATCGGTGAGCTCAGCGGCCCAGAAGCAATTTATGCGGCCGGCGTTGGTCAGCACCAAATGTGGAGTGCGCAGTTTATTAAGTACGACAGACCAAACTCTTGGCTCAACTCGGGCGGCGCCGGAACCATGGGTTACTCGGTTCCTGCAGCGATGGGTGCAAAGGTTGGTCAGCCAGATCGTCTGGTTTGGGCAATCGATGGCGACGGTTGTTTTCAGATGACCAACCAAGAACTCGCAACCTGCACCATCAACAACATTCCAATCAAAGTTGCGATCATCAACAACTCTTCACTCGGAATGGTTCGTCAGTGGCAGACCCTGTTCTATGACAAGCGCTACTCGAACACCGACTTGAACACCGGCACCGACACCATCATGGTTCCTGACTTCGTGAAGTTGGCAGAAGCATATGGTTGCCTCGGCATCCGTGTTGAAAAAGAAGAAGAGATCGACGCAGCCATCAAGCTCGCGATTGCAACCAACGACCGACCAGTGGTCATCGACTTCATCGTCAGCCGCGACTCGATGGTTTGGCCAATGGTCTCTGCCGGTGTTTCGAACGACGAAGTGAAATATGCCCGAGATGCGGCGCCAGTCTGGGATGGTGAGGAGTAAAAATGTCACAGCACGTTTTGTCACTGCTCGTTGAAGACAAGCCAGGTCTGCTAACTCGCGTTGCCGGACTATTTGCCCGTCGTGGGTTCAACATCACGTCTTTGGCCGTAGGCACCAGTGAAATCGAGGGCCTCAGCCGCATCACCGTGGTGGTGCAGATTGATGGCGCTCCGCTAGAGCAGGTCACCAAGCAGCTCAACAAGCTCATCAATGTAATCAAGATTGTCGAGCTAGAGCCTGACCAGGCGGTTCAGCGCGACCACATGCTGATCAAGGTGAAGACCGATGCGTCGACCCGCGGTCAGGTGCTCGAAGCGGTAACCTTGTTTAGAGCGCGCGTCATCGATGTTGTGAGCGACGCTGTAATCATCGAGGTCACCGGCGACACATCGAAGTGTCAGGCCCTTATCAAGGTGCTCGAACCCTTCGGAATCAAAGAACTTGTTCAATCAGGTGTTTTGGCTATGGGCCGTGGCTCAAAGTCGATCACCGAAAAAGTCGCTAAGTAGTTTTTAGTTTCATTCAGTTTTATCCAGCTTCAACAACCAAAGAATAGAGAAAGAAGAACATGGCTGAAATCTTTTATGACAAGGATGCAGATCTCTCGATCATCCAAGGTCGCAAAGTTGCCGTTATCGGTTATGGCTCACAGGGCCACGCACACTCACTAAACCTGAAGGACTCAGGTGTTGACGTTGTGGTTGGTCTAGCGGCCGGCTCAAAGTCAATCGCAGCAGCAGAGGAGCAGGGCCTAAAGGTTCTAACCGTTGCTGAGGCAGCCGAGTGGGCAGACGTCATCATGATTCTGACTCCAGACCCAATTCAGCGTCACGTTTACGCTGAGGCAATCGAGAAGAACTTGAAGCCTGGCGACGCACTTGTCTTCGGTCACGGTTTCTCGATTCGCTATGGCCTAATCAAGCCACCTGCCGACGTTGACGTGTTCTTGGTTGCACCTAAGGGCCCAGGCCACTTGGTTCGCCGCGAATACCAGGCTGGCAAGGGCGTGCCTAACTTGATCGCTGTTGAGCAAGACTCAACCGGCAAGGCATTCGACCTAGCGCTTTCATACTCGAAGGCAATCGGCGGAACCCGCGCGGGCACCATCAAGACCACCTTCACCGAAGAGACCGAAACCGACTTGTTCGGTGAGCAGGCCGTTCTCTGTGGTGGCGCTTCACAGTTGATTCAGTATGGTTTCGAAACCCTAACCGAGGCTGGCTACCAGCCTGAGGTTGCATACTTCGAGGTTCTTCACGAGCTAAAGCTCATCGTTGACCTCATGTATGAGGGTGGAATCGCGAAGCAGCGTTGGTCTGTTTCGACCACCGCTGAATATGGTGACTATGTTTCTGGCCCACGCGTTATTGGCCCAGAGGTCAAAGAGCACATGCGCGATGTTCTAACCGACATTCAAGACGGCACCTTTGCTCGTCGCTTCATTGCAGACCAGGATGCCGGCGCTCCAGAGTTCTTGGCGCTGCGCGCTAAGGGCGAGGCTCACCCAATCGAGAAGGTTGGCCGCGAACTTCGCAAGCTCTTCTCATGGTTGCGCAAGGCAGAGAACGAAGGCGACTTCGTCGAAGGCTCAGCCGGACGCTAATCGCTCAAGCTTTACAAGAGACCCCGTCGGTTTTCCGGCGGGGTCTTTTGCAACTCGCGCGAGTTCGTAATTGCTAAATGTCGGTTGGCTTTGCTAATTTATAAGTACTTCCCCAGTTCCTTCGAGTTCTGGGTTAGAGCCCGGTCGATGACCGGGCTCTTGTATTTAAGTCCAGCTTTCAGGCCGGCGGACTTCTTTCCCATTCAGCCCTATGACCTCGTCGGGAAATTGAGCAGCGAGTAATTGGTGATCTTTCAAATACTCAATGTAATTTGCTTCATCCAGCAGTCTTCGCGGCGCGGGATCTTCAGGTCGTCGAGGTGGGAAGAGACCGATATAAACACCTTTTTGCCGAGCGAAACGAAGTGCCGTTATTAGGTCAGCGTCTGCGGTTATGACCAAAGCATGTGTTAAGCCATTTTCGTAGACATCTCTGAGCAGATACGAAGCAAGATTCACATCGCTTGCTTTCTCTGAACGTCTAGTCACAAAAGCTTTCGGCTTCTGCGGGGCAATTGAAGCAGTCATCGTGTTGAACGCTTTTTGAACAAGGCCGAAGTGATTTCTGAGCGGAGGGGCTGTGAATTCGCTAAGTGAGCTGGTTGCGATGGGAAGGTGGTGGTCGTAGGTGTTGAAAAAGCCTGTGACTACCTCAACTCCGTTCGCGGCAAGGATCCTCCAATAGCGGTCTTGCCTATTTGGGCCTTGATCACTTGGAAAAGCTCCTTTTGATTTAGACGTGAAGTAATAAACCTTGTCAACTTCTGCACCTTCAAAGAGATTTGCTGCCAAAGTTCTCAAGTCGAGCCACTTCAATTCGGGATGCCCAAGTAGCGACCCATAGTAAAGGTTGAATCCATCAATGTAGGCGTTGAACTTCTTGCTCATTTAGAGAGCATATTCGTCGCCCACGACATGTTGAAGCGGCCAAGAGTGGCTGTGAAGAACTACTTGCGGCGCCAAGTCTCTTGCGAGAGACCGCTCGCGAAATCTTCGCGTGCCACGAGCTCGAACCCTTCGCGCCAAGAGTCGGCAGCCCAAAGCTTGAGACCAACCGCCAGCACGTCAGGAGTTGTGGTCAACACCACCACGTCGAGCTTGCCGGCTTCGAGCAACTGCCTGGCGACGTCGGCACCGCCGACGACGAAAAGGCGGCCGCCGGGGTGAGCATCCGTGATTCGATCGACAACCGCAGACAC
>JAGOAI010000003.1:0-7760 GCA_017983965.1 Rhodoluna sp.
GCTAGCTCAGGTGCCTCTGCACCAGCTCCATAGATCGGCTTGGTGACAATCTCGACTAGCGGAACACCAGCGCGGTTGTAGTCAACGAGTGAATACTCAGCACCCTGAATGCGGCCGGTCGAGCCACCGATGTGGGTTAGCTTGCCAGCGTCTTCTTCCATGTGAGCACGCTCGATTAGAACGTTGTGCACTGCACCTGACGGAACCTCGACCTCAAGCGCGCCTTCGAAGGCAATCGGCTCGTCATATTGCGAAGTCTGAAAGTTCTTGGCGAGGTCTGGGTAGAAGTAGTTCTTGCGTGCGAAGCGGCCGGTTGGCGCGATTTCGCATCCGAGTGCAAGACCAATCTTGATGCTCGACTCGACAGCTGTCTTGTTGACCGCTGGCAAAGCACCAGGCAACGCGATGCAGATTGGGCAAACGTTGGTGTTTGGCTCGTTGCCGAACTCGTTCTTGCAACCACAGAACATTTTGGTGTTGGTGTTCAACTCAACGTGAACCTCAAGACCGATAACAACTTCGAACTGCTCGAGCGCTTGCTCGTAGTTCATCAACTCTGCTTTAGCCATGATTACTTCACCTCTAACTCTGGAGCGAAGTCAATCATTCGCTTGCCCCAAATTTCTTCGTGAGCCTTTTCGAGCCATGCGCCAACCTGGTAAAGACGCGCGTCTTCGCGAGCTGGTGCGAGCAACTGAATGCCAACAGGCAAACCGTCTTCATCGGCTAGACCGTTAGGAACAGACATGCCTGGAATTCCGGCTAGGTTTGCTGGAATGGTAGCGATGTCATTTAGATACATCGCTAGGGGGTCATCGACCTTGTCGCCGAACTTGAACGCGGTGGTCGGTGCGGTTGGCGAAACCAAAACGTCAGCCTTGGCAAACGCCGCATCGAAGTCGCGCTGAATCAAGGTGCGAACCTTGAGCGCTGCGCCATAGAACTTGTCATACGAACCGCTCGAAAGCGCATAGGTGCCAAGGATGATTCGGCGCTTAACCTCTGGGCCAAAGCCGGCCTCTCGGGTGGCAGCCATAACGCGCTCGATGGTTGCGTTCTCGTTTGGCTCAACGCGCATGCCGAAGCGCACGCTGTCGAACTTGGCGAGGTTTGAAGATGCCTCTGCAGGCAAGATCAAGTAATAGGCGGCGATCGCATATTCGAAGCTCGGGCAGTCAACCTCAACGATCTCAGCGCCTGCGGCGGCGAGAAGGTTCAGGCTCTCTTTGAAGCGAGCGGCAACGCCAGGCTGAAAGCCGTCGCCGGCAAGCTGCTTGATAACGCCAATGCGCATGCCCTTGACGTCTAGCTTCTTGGCAGCGGCGGTCATTGAACCGAGCGACTCAGGCAGCGAGGTGCTGTCGTGCGGGTCGTGACCGGCGATAACGTCTTGCAACATTGCGGTGTCGAGAACGTTGCGAGCTACCGGGCCGATCTGGTCTAGCGAAGACGCAAGAGCGATCAAGCCGTAGCGCGAAACCGCACCATAGGTTGGCTTGGTTCCGACGGTTCCGGTAACCGCACCAGGAAAACGAATCGAACCACCGGTGTCAGAACCGATCGCAAGCGGAGCCTGGAACGACGCAACAACAGAAGATGAGCCACCGCCCGAACCACCAGGAATGCGAGTGAGATCCCACGGATTCTTCGATGGTCCATAAGCACTGAACTCGGTCGATGAGCCCATTGCAAATTCGTCGAGATTGGTCTTGCCGAGAATCGGCATGCCAGCAGCGCGAAGTTTCTTCACGACGGTTGCGTCGTATGGAGGAATCCATCCCTGAAGAATCTTTGAACCAGAAGTTGTCGGTGCATCGGTTGTGGTCAAGTTGTCTTTGACTGCTATCGGAACGCCGGCAAGTGGCGAGGTTAGTTCGCCAGCCGCGCGGGCACGGTCTGCCTCGGCAGCCGAGATTAGCGATGCCTCTGGGTTCTGATAAAGGTATGAGTGCACTGCGCCGTCAACGGCAGCACTGCGGTCTAGGTGCGCGCGGGTTACTTCAACAGAAGAAACCTCGCCGCTCTGAATTAGCGCTGCGAGCTCACTCGCGGTTTTGCGAATCAAGTCGGTCATGGCCTACTCCTCATCCAAGATTGCGTTGACCTTGAAGCGGCCTTCGGCGAAGTCAGGAGCGCCAGAAAGCGCCTCTGCCTGGCTGAGTGATGGCTCGACCACGTCTTCGCGAAAGACGTTAGCCATCGCGATCGGGTGGCTGGTCGAAGGGGTGTCGGCGTCGATTGCTTTGCTAACGGTTGCGACAGAGTCGGCAATTAGCGATAGTTGCTTGGTGAACTGCTCGACTTCTTCGTCAGAAACGAGAATTCGGGCAAGACCAGCCAAATGACGCACTAGGTCAGGGGTAATTTCAGACATTGAGCTCTCTCAGAACGAGGGATGATTACCCTCTGAGTTTAGCCGACAGCCTGTTTCGGCGGTGTTTCAGGCGTTTAGCCTGCGCATGAACTCTTCTTCGTCGATAACTTCGACCCCGAGTTCTTCGGCCTTCGCCAGTTTTGAGCCAGCGTTCTCGCCAGCGACCACGAAGCTGGTCTTCTTGGATACCGAGCCGGCAGCCTTGCCGCCGTTCGAAATGATTGCCTCTTCGATGCCCTCGCGAGTGAATTGCTTCAGCGAGCCGGTTGCCACGATGGTTAGGCCGCTGAATTTGCCGCCTTCAACCACGGCTGCACCTGGGCCCGAGTGCCCCTCGATTGCGAGCACTACCCCGGCCTTGCGCCAGGCTTCGATGATTTCGCGATGCCAATCAATCGAGATCCAGTCTTTGATCGAAGTTGCAAGTGTTGCGCCTACACCCTCGACCTGACTCAACTCTTCTTCGGTTGCACCGAAAATCGCATCTAGCGAACCGAAGTGATTGGTAAGCGAGCGAGCAGCAACCGGACCAACGTGACGAATGCCGAGGGCCGTGAGAATTCTCCAGAGAGGTCGCGACTTTGCTTCTTCAAGATTGCGCAGCAGTTTGAGCGCAGTCTCAGATGGCGTGCCATCTTTCTTCTTGAACAAGTCATCGATGAGTTTCTCAAGAGTCAAGTCAAAGATGCCGGCCTCAGAAGTGAGAATCTCCGCGTGCTCGCCGCTTCGGGTAAGTGCATCGGCGGCCACTTCGCCTAGGGCTTCAATATCAAGAACGCCACGCGAACCGATGTATGCAATTCGTTCGCGCAATTGCGCAGGGCAACTTTGATTGTTGCTGCAACGAAGGTCGATGTCGCCTTCGCTTTCTTGACGAAGAGCTGCGCCACAGTCAGGACATTTCTTTGGCATCACGAATGCGCGCTCGGTGCCATCGCGAAGTTCAATTACCGGGCCGAGAATTTCTGGAATCACATCGCCGGCCTTGCGAAGCACGATGGTGTCGCCAATCAAAATGCCTTTTGCTTTGACAACGTCTTGGTTGTGCAGCGTTGCAAACTCGACAACAGAACCGGCAACCTTGACCGGTTCAACCACAGCGTAAGGAGTCGCTCGCCCAGTGCGACCGACAGACACACGGATGTCGAGCAGCTTGGTGTGCACCTGCTCAGGAGCGTATTTATAGGCGATTGCCCAGCGTGGAGCGCGGCTCGTGAAGCCAAGCTCCTGCTGCTCTGCAAGGGCGTCGACCTTGACCACGACACCGTCAATCTCGTGTTCTAGGTCGTGACGGTGTGCTTCGAATTCGTTGATGTATTGCTGAACTTCGGCTGCCGAGTTGACCACACGGTAACGCTCAGAGGTTGGCAGCCCCCATGACTTGAGCAGTTCATAGAGCTCACTTTGGTTCTTAAGTGGTGCATCATTCCAAGCGCCGATTCCGTGCACCAACATTCGAAGAGGTCGGCTAGCTGTAACCTTTGGATCTTTTTGACGAAGAGAGCCTGATGCAGAGTTTCGTGGGTTTGCAAACGGAGCTTTGCCTTCGGCAATCAATCCTTCGTTCAACTTGGCGAAGTCTGCAACGGCATAGAAAATCTCACCACGAATTTCAACAACCGGCGGGTGGCCTTTGCCGGCAAGTTCGCGCGGTATCGATTTGATAGTCAGCACGTTTGCGGTTACATCTTCGCCAACAACGCCGTCGCCTCGAGTTGCCGCAGAAACCAGCTTGCCGTTTTCGTAGCGCAAGTTAATTGCTAGACCGTCAATCTTGAGTTCACATAGGAACGGGCCAGCGCCGGTCTTGGCAACCCAGGCTGCCATTTCTTCTTCGCTAAAAACGTTGTCGAGCGACCACATGCGATCGAGATGTTGCACCGGTGAGAAAGTTGTTGACGCTTCACCGCCAACTGTTTGGGTTGGCGAATCGCCAGTGATCAAATCTGGATGCTCTGCCTCAAGCAATTCGAGTTCACGCATGAGCGCGTCATATTCGGCGTCTGAAATAAGAACGCTGTCTTTGCCGTAATAGGCGGTTCGGTGTCGATTGATTTCGTCGACCAGCTCGGCGACGCGCTTCGCAGCTGCGGCGTGGGTCATGCGTTGATCGCTTCGGCTTCTTCGGCGTCGATGGCTACCGCGCTGACCGTGCGGTCGATAGTGGTCTGGCCTAGCACGCGAGTGCCGACATACAAGACTGCGGTTTGACCAGGAGCCACGCCCATGAGCGGCTCGCGAAGCTTCATGACGATTTCGCCGTCAACCAAGGCCGCCAAGCAAGGCACGGCATCGGCGTGAGCGCGCACTTGAACGTCTGCGTCGAACCAAGTGGTTGCGTCTGCTGGCTCGCTGCCGCACCAGGTGAAGCGCGAACCGGCAAGTTCTGTGACTGCAAGCGCCTCGTGCGAACCGACAACAACCTCGTTGGTCTTCGGGCGAATCTCGAGCACGAATCGTGGCTTGCCGTCTGCGGCCGGGCGACCGATGTTCAGACCTTTGCGCTGGCCGATGGTGAATCCGTGTGCTCCGGTGTGCTGACCCAAAACTTTGCCGCTGCGATCAACAATGTTTCCGTCTTGCTCGCCGAGTTTGTCGTTTAGCCAATCTTGGGTGTCGCCCTCGGGAATGAAACAAATGTCATAGCTGTCTGGCTTATTCGCAACAGCGAGACCGCGAGCTGCCGCTTCTGCGCGAATGTCATCTTTAGATGCAGAAGCGCCAATCGGAAAGTATGCGTGCTTCAATTCGTTTGCGGTGAGCACGCCGAGAACGTAACTCTGGTCTTTCGCATAAGCATTGCTTCGGTGAAGTTCGAGCGCGCCATCGTCGCCTGTCAAGATAGTTGCGTAGTGACCGGTGCAAACTGCATCGAAACCCAGTGCGAGTGCCTTCTCGAGAAGTGCCGCAAACTTGATGCGCTCGTTGCATCGCATGCAAGGGTTTGGAGTTCTTCCGGCTTGGTATTCGGCAATGAAGTCATCGACAACTTCTTCTTTGAATTTCTCGCTGAAATCCCAAACGTAATAAGGAATGCCGAGAATGTTTGCGGCTCGCTGGGCATCCATGCTGTCTTCAATGGTGCAGCATCCTCGTGAACCGGTTCGCAGCGTGCCAGGCATGCGCGAGAGGGCTAGGTGAACGCCGACAACTTCGTGGCCAGCCTCAACGGCTCTAGCTGCGGCAACGGCGGAGTCAACTCCACCAGACATCGCAGCAAGAACCTTCATGGTTCAAGTTTAAGCAGGGCCGCCCCCATGCCGACCAACTAGTTGGCTTTGCGAGCCGATTCGACAGCTGGAACCAAAGCTTGCAAGAATGCGTCAATCTCAGCCTCGGTGGTCTCTTGGCCAAAGGTGACGCGAAGGCAGGCATTTGCATCTTCTTCGCTTCTGCCCATGGCCAGCAGAACGTGCGAAGCTCGGGCAACGCCGGCCTGGCAAGCAGAACCGGCCGAGACGGCAAAGCCAGCCTGGTCGAGCAAAAAGAGCAGGCCGTCAGATTTGAGGCCGGCGAAGGTGAAGTGGGCGTTCATTGAGAGCCCGGTCGCTTCTCCCCTGCTAAATCGGGAGTTTTCAATTTTGGTTTCGACGAAGTCGCGCAACCTGGCCAAAAGCGCTGAGGTGTGCTTGCCGTGTTCGTCGAGGTTCTTCACGGCGAGCTCGGCAGCATGAGCGAAGGCCTTAGCGCCAGCGGCGTTCATAGTCCCACTGCGCATTGCGCGCTCTTGTCCACCGCCGTGAATAAGCGAAGTGACTTTAGCTGCGCGAGAAAGAATGAGCGCGCCAACGCCAACAGGCCCTGCAATTTTGTGGGCCGTGATGCTCATCGCGGCAAGGCCCGACTTCGCGAAGTTGATGGGCATGTGACCAAAGGCAGCGACCGCATCGGTGTGCACAGGAATGCCGTGCTTCGCCGCGAGCGCGGCGACCTCGTGTATGTCTGTGATTACGCCGGTTTCGTTATTCGCCCACATGAGCGAAATCAAAGCGATTTCGAGAGCACGGTCGAGAAGCACGTTTTCGAGAGCTTTTAGATCGACGAGTCCGTTGTCGAGCACCGGAACCCAGATAACTTCGGCACCTTCGTGTGCCTCGAGCCACTCAATTGGGTCGATGACCCCGTGGTGCTCGGTGTATGCCGACACAATCACGTTTCGGTGTGAGTTTTCACCCCTGCGCTGCCAGAACAACCCCTTGATGGCAAGGTTGTCGCTCTCGGTTCCACCAGAGGTGAAAATTACTTCGCTTCGATCGCAACCTACCGCGAGCGCGATTCGCTCTCGTGACTCTTCAAGCATCATTCGTGAGTTCTGCCCGAACGAATGGGTTGAACTTGCGTTGCCGCTAACAGTTAGAGCCTCTGTGAATGTTGCTAACACCTCTGCATTGATTGGCACGGATGCCGCGTAATCGAGGTAGATAGCCATGTGGCTAGCCTAAACAAATTCGAAACTTGGCGGGCTTAGGCTTTTGCCTATGTCTTTCGCCGAATCACGAGCCGCACTTGGCATAAGTTTTGCTAACGAGCTTGGCACTATCCGTGTTTATTCGACGAACGCATCACAGATTTGGATCGTCATTCTCGACGACGAGAACCCACGCGAGATTCGTCGCGAGATTGAGTTGCTCAAGGGCAATAACGACATTTGGAGCGCCACCTCGGCTGCTCTCAAGCCGGGCATGAAATATGCCCTGCGCGCAGAAGGCCCAGAAGGCCCGCGTCATGCGTTCAACAGAGACCTGCTGCTCATTGACCCCTATGCCCGCGGCATCAAGCGCGAGACCGCCCGCGACTACTACTGCGTGGCCATTGACGACAGCTTTGACTGGCAGGGCGTGACCAAGCCAAACGTGCCGCTAGACAAGGTCATAATCTACGAAGCCCACGCCCGAGGCCTGACCCGCGGCAACACGGCACTGCCAGATGACATTCGCGGAACCTACGCTGCCCTCGCCCACGAGAGCACCATCGCCCACCTCAAGAAGCTCGGCGTGACTTCGGTTGAACTGCTGCCGATTCACCAGATCATCTCTGAGCCTCACCTGCTAAACATGGGTCTTTTCAACTACTGGGGTTACAACTCAATCAACTTCTTTACCCCGCACCACCGTTATGCCAGTGTCAGCGCGATCGAAGCGGGGCCGCAGGCAATTCTCAACGAGGTGAAGACCACAATTCGTGAACTGCACCGCAACGGCATCGAAGTCTTGCTCGACGTTGTCTATAACCACACCGCAGAGGCCGGCAGCCGCGGTCTGACCTACAGCTACCGCGGGCTCGACGCCAGCAGCTATTACCGTCAAGATGACAATGGCAACTACCACGACACCACCGGCTGCGGTAACTCACTCGACTTCTCGAACACGCACGTTGTCGACCTGGT
>JAGOAI010000003.1:7860-16798 GCA_017983965.1 Rhodoluna sp.
CAGGTCGACAGCGAGACGCACGCTCAGCGCAGGCGGGCCATGCGAAACATGATGGCGACCATGCTTTTCTCGGCCGGCATTCCAATGATCACGGCCGGCGATGAGCGAGCTAAGACGCAGCACGGCAACAACAACGCCTACTGCCAAGACACCGTTTTGAGCTGGGTGAACTGGCAGCTCAACCAACACGAACTCGACCTCGAAGACACCGTGGCTCACCTGATTCGCCTTCGCAACGAGAACTCTGTGCTGCGACCAAAACGCTTCAACAATTTCGACGAAGCGACCGCCGAGTCTGACCTTGCCCGCTGGTACAACGTCTTTGGGCAAATCATGACCGAAGACGACTGGAACAACAGCGAAAACCGCACCTTCAGCAAACTGGGCAAGAGCGTCGATGAAAACGGCAGCACGAACCAGCTTTTGCTTGTGGTGCACGGCACCGAGGCCGGCATCGAGTTCACGCTGCCAAGTGAAATCGAGACTGCCGGCTTCGAACTTCTCTGGGATAGCCACCTAGAGCGCCCGACCGCCGCGTTGTCGACTGCCAAGCCAGGCGAGGTAATCAAGCTGCCGGCAACAAGCATTCGCCTTTATAACGTTCTCTAAATCGAATTGGTCGGCTAGCCGATTGATGACTAGCCTTGGCTTGTGAGCAAATCGCCTGAAATCAACTATCGCCACGAGGCACCAATCGGTCGTTTGCCGATCACCAAGGTGACTCCTGCGGTTGATGGCGGTCTTTGGCCGGCCAAGGCCTTCGTTTCAGAGGTCATTCCGTTCTCGGCCGTGGTCTTTCGAGAGGGTCACGATTCGCTTGGTGTCGAACTATTGCTGACCAGCCCAAGCGGCAAAACTTCGATTCACCGCATGGCTGCCGGTGCACCAGGCACAGACTCATGGCACACGGTTGCTCAGCTAACCGAGCAGGGCAAATATAAGTTTCAGATTCGCGCCTTTGGTGACGACTACGAAACGTGGCACCACAACGCATCGGTAAAAATCGCAGTTGGCGTCGACGAAGAATTGATGATGCTCGAGGGTGTTGCGCTTTTTGCAAATGCCGCAGGTGAGCCTGAGCGTTCAAAAACAGATGCAAAAAAACTTGTCGAGCTCGTCGAAAAGTTGAGCGATAAGACCAAGTCTGCAAAGGCTCGTCTCGCTGAAGCCGAAACTGCAGCGATCGTCAAAATCGTTACCGATGAACCGATTCGCAGTCTCGTTACTCTCAGCGATGAATTCAGCATCAACTGCGAACGCGAATATGCCGGCTCGGCTGCTTGGTATGAATTCTTTCCGAGAAGCGAAGGCGCGACTTTCGACGCCAAGACCAAGATTTGGACATCTGGCAACTTCAAGACCGCAGCAAAGCGCCTGCCCGAAGTCGCAGCAATGGGTTTTCAAATTCTTTACATGCCACCGATTCACCCAATCGGCAAGGCGTTTCGCAAAGGCCCAAACAACACCCTCAACGCAGGTCCGCAAGACCCTGGTTCACCTTGGGCAATTGGCGGCGATGCCGGCGGTCACGACGCAATTCACCCAGACCTCGGCACCGAAAAAGACTTCACAGACTTCGTCAAGAAGGCAAAAGACCTCGGTCTCGAAATTGCTCTCGACCTAGCTCTTCAGGCCTCGCCAGAGCATCCGTGGGTTAAATCGAACCCAGAGTGGTTCACCACCCGTGCAGACGGCTCGATTGCTTACGCAGAGAACCCACCAAAGAAGTACCAAGACATTTATCCGGTGAACTTCGACAACGATCGCGATGGCATCTACCTAGAGGTCTTGCGAGTCGTAAAACACTGGATTTCGCTTGGCATCAAGGTTTTCAGGGTCGATAACCCGCACACCAAGCCGGTCAATTTCTGGCAGTGGCTCATTGGTGAGGTAAACGCTGAGTTCGCCGACGTTGTCTTTCTGGCAGAGGCTTTCACTCGCCCAGAGATGATGCACACCCTAGGCAAGGTCGGCTTTCAGCAGAGCTACACATACTTCACCTGGCGCAACACCAAGGCAGAGCTCGAGAGCTACCTGTCAGAGCTTGCCCACCAGAGCGCAGACTTCTTCAGGCCAAACCTCTGGGTGAGCACGCCTGACATCTTGACCGAATATCTTCAGTTCGGCGGCCCTGCGGGTCACAAGATTCGCGCGATCGTTGCTGCAATGGCCGGCTCGAGTTGGGGCATGTATGCCGGCTTCGAGCTTGTCGAGTCTGTTGCACGCCCAGGCGCAGAAGAACACATCGACAGCGAGAAATACGAATTCAAACCGCGCGACTTTAAAGGTGCAGAGAAAAACGGACGCTCTATTGCACCGCTAATCGCAAAGCTAAATGAGATTCGACAAGACCACCCAGCGGTGCGTCAACTTCGCAATCTTCAGCTGCACTTCAGCGACGACCCATCGATTCTGGTTTTCTCAAAGCACCTCGCAGCAGAACACAGCTCAACCGGCAATGCCGATGTCGTGATTGTTGTTGTGAACGTCGACCCACACTCAGTTCGCGAAACTAGCGTTCACCTAGATCTAGCTCGCGCCGGAATCGCCGGTAGCAACTTTGAAGTTCACGACCTGCTGACCGAACAAAAATTTGACTGGACTGCAGACAACTACGTGCGCCTAGACCCGCGCGAAATGCCGGCTCACATTCTTCACGTCACAAAGATCAACTAGGGGTCGTCATGGTGTTTGGCAAGAAAGAACCAGAACTGCCGTCAATCGACGCCGACACCCTTTATAAAGTTTCGACTGGCTCGCACCACTCCCCACACTCAGTGCTCGGCGCTCACGCGGTTGACGGTGGCTGGGTTATTCGAACCCTCAAGCCATTGGCAACCAAAGTTGCAGTCGAACTCGACGGCGGCATTCGCCACGAACTCGAGCATCTCGAGAACGGCATTTTTCACGGATTCATCAAGACCAAGAAATCACCCGACTATCGAATCGTCGCAACCTATTTGCAAAATGGCGAACTAGTCGATTGGCGAACCGACGATGCATATCACTACCTGCCAACCCTCGGCGAAGTCGACATTCACCTGATTGCAGAGGGTCGACACGAAGAGCTCTGGAAGGCCCTTGGCTCGCACGTTCGCACAATCGATGGCGATCTGGGCGGCAGCACCGGCACCAGCTTTGCGGTATGGGCACCAAACGCCCAGGCCGTGCGGGTGGTCGGTGACTTCAACCACTGGAGCGGAATCGGCCACGCAATGCGGGTCATGGGCTCGAGCGGCATCTGGGAACTCTTCATTCCTGGGCTCGGCGCTGGCACCAAATACAAGTACGAGATTTTGACCAAGAGCGGCCAGTGGGTTACCAAGATCGACCCGCTCGCTCGCCACACCGAGACTCCGCCAGCCACGGCCTCAATCGTGACCGAGTCTTTTCACAAGTGGAATGACGGTTCATGGCTCGAGAAGCGAGCAAAGCGCGATGCGCTCGCAGAACCGATGTCTATCTATGAACTTCACGTAGGTTCATGGCGCAAAGACTTGAACTACCGCACGCTTGCCGCCGAACTGATTCCATACATTCAAGAACTCGGATTCACGCACGTTGAATTCATGCCGATTGCAGAGCATCCATTTGCGCCATCTTGGGGTTACCAGGTCACCGGCTACTACGCGCCGACTTCTCGATTCGGCTCACCAGACGACTTGAAGTTTCTGATTGATGAACTGCACAACGCCGGCATCGGCGTAATTCTCGACTGGGTGCCAGCGCACTTTCCGAAAGACGACTGGGCACTCGCTCGCTATGACGGCGAACCGCTCTATGAACACGCAGACCCGCGTCGCGGAGAACACCCTGACTGGGGAACCTACATTTTTGACTTCGGCCGCACCGAGGTTAGAAACTTCTTGGTTGCAAACGCTCTCTATTGGCTTGAAGAATTTCACATCGACGGATTGCGCATAGACGCAGTCGCTTCGATGCTCTATCTCGACTATTCGCGTGAGGGTGGCGACTGGCTGCCAAACGAATTTGGTGGGCGCGAAAACCTCGATGCTATTCGTTTCATGCAAGAAGCAAATGCAACGGCATATCGACGCAACCCGGGCATCATGATGATCGCTGAAGAATCGACAAGCTGGGGTGGCGTTAGCGCGCCAACCGACGGCGGCGGTCTCGGCTATGGCTTCAAGTGGAACATGGGCTGGATGAATGACACCCTGCGCTACATCGAAAAAGACCCGGCCTATCGCGCACACCACCACGGCGAGCTGACCTTCTCGATGCTCTATGCCTATGACGAAAAATTCATTCTGCCGATTAGCCACGACGAGGTCGTTCACGGCAAGGGTTCACTGCTCAACAAGATGCCTGGCGATCGCTGGCAGCAATTGGCGAACGTTCGCGCCTACCTGGCATACATGTGGGCGCATCCGGGCAAGCAGCTTTTGTTCATGGGCAGCGAATTCGGCCAGCAATCTGAGTGGAACCAAGAGCACGGGCTCGAGTGGTGGATTCTCGAGCAGCCAAGCCACCAGGGGCTCAAGAGCCTGGTCGCTCGCCTGAACCAGGTTTACCTAGAAAACCCTGCCATGTGGCAGCAAGACCACGTTCAGGGCGGTTTCACCTGGATTGACGGCGGTGCCGCCGAGTCGAACGTCTTGACCTTCTTGCGCTGGGATGCCTCGGGCAACCCGATTGCAGTAGCCATCAATTTTGCCGGCCACCCGCACTACGACTGGACTCTCGGCTTGCCGCGAGCCGGTGAATGGCAAGAGATTCTCAACACTGACGCCAACGAATTCGGCGGTTCAGGAGTAGGCAATCTCGGATCTGTTCAGGCAAACGGCGAAGGCTCGCACGGTCAGCCACACTCGGCGAAGATCAACATTCCGCCGCTTGGTGCGGTTTGGTTTAAGCCGAAGGGCTAAAACAACATCGAGGTTAAGCGATTGCGCGCTGCAATGACCTCAGGCGTTTGCTTGCCGACAATTTCGAAGAACTGCAACAAGCGCTCACGCATTGCATTCTTGTTTTCTTGAGTTGCGTCAGCGAAGTTAATAAGCAGAGCGTCGAAGCCATCGGCATAGTCGCCGATCGCAATTAGCGCATCGGCAGCAACCAGCAACTCATCAAAATTCTGCGGCGGTGTGTTCAGTACCTTGTCGACATCGACTCCCTGCAAGCGCAGAAGCAGTTCAACCTGAGCGAGACCAGCGGCGGCCATCGGGTCGCTTGGAATGTCACGGATGATTTGCAAGTAGAGCTCTTTCGCCTCGGCGTATTCACCCGAGTTAAGCGCTTCGACCGCAGCTTGGTGCTGCGGCGGAAGTTTCGGTGCGGTCGACACAGGTTCAACGCTCTCGTCAACAACGACCCATCCGGTGATTCCGTTGTTTTCTGCAACGACAAGAATCTTTTCGATGATCTGTTGAACTTTTTCGGCGTCTTGATCGCCCGCAAACAGCGGAACCGGTTGGCCGGCCATCATTGCCAAGAACGTCGCAGGTTGAGAAACCGAGAACGCCTCGGCAACGCGCTGTTGTTTCTGAACGTCAACCTGACACAAAACCGCTTTGCCGCCGAAGGTGTCGATGAGGCTCACTAGCTTCGAAGAGAGCGAAACGCTGCCCGCGTCTTCGATTGACTTGAAGTCAACGAGCACAACCACCTTGTTCGAAAGCTCAAGATAGTGGCGAAGATTGGTCTCGGTTAGCTCGGTGACGAGCGACTGAACTCGGATCGGCTCGGTTGCCGGTGCGGCCTGCGCTGGCGCTGCTTGACCGGCTGGCTGAGCTGGCTTGCCTAGCGACGATAGGTCGAATGCGCCTCTGAGGTTTGATGAAAACTGATCTGACATTAGAGGCTCGCCACGCTAATTAGACCCTGAGTTGCGCCAAGCAGAACGATCTTGCCCGACTCGGCAATTGGCGGCACATAGAACAGCAACATGTCGCCGTAGACCGAACGCACTCCCCTGGTTGAACCAGTTGCGCCAAGCAACAACTTCTCTTGAGCGCCAACACTGACGGCAGAGTTGGCCTTCTTCGGCTTGATTGTGTAGCGGTCGAGTTGATAGACGGCAACAACCGCGCCACCGTTTGACGTCGCAAGCGAGATGACATTCGGGTCACCGAGCAGGTGCGCAAAGGTGATGTTTGCGTTGTTCAAAGTGGTTGCCTGGTCTTTTTGGGCCTGAGAAACTTGCTTGAAGAACTCGTTGTTCAAGTTGAACAACTGGGCGCTCAGGCTGGCCTGGCCCTGATTCAAAACATCACCAAAGGCAAGCGGCAACTTGTTCGGTGGCATCTTCAAGAACAGCGATGCTGCGTCAACCGGAATCGCGCCGACGTCTGCAGAAGGAACGGCTGGAATCTTGGCACCGGGCATCAGACGAATGGTAAACCAAACTTTGTAGTTGCTTCGCGCCGAGTCTTGTTGCAAAACAATCATCTGAGGCAGTGCGGTGTCACCCTTTTCGTCGGTGACCGCCATCAAGACTCTTGGCCAACTTGCCGTTGCCGCCGGCAAGTTGAATTTGATTGGCTCGGCCACAACCGCCGGCAAACTTGCGATTCGAGAGTTGCGTGCACGAAGCGCGTAGTTAGTGGTGCGCACGGCGAGAGCGGCACCGGTGAATCGCTCGGTCAAAATGCGCTTGTCGTTGCTCGCATCGGCATCTGCCGCGACCACGGCGACATCCTTGAGAATTCGCTTCACCTGTTCAAGTTGCAAAGACACCGGAGGTTGCTGAGCCGAAGCGGTTGGCGAAGGTGTTGCAGTTGGCGATGGCGCACAACCAGAAAGCAAGCTGAGCGTCAGGCCTGCAGATGCGATCGCAATGAAACCGCGAGCCGAACGACGGCCACGCTGCGGGCTCTTGAAAACGCTTCGGTAGCGATAACGCGGTGGCTTTGGTGCCTTTGGAGTTCTGCGTCGTGGGCCACGATCGATGCGCATCTTTCTAAAAACGATGAAGGCCAAGAATGCAGCAACCACCAAGAAGAAGAGTCCGATCCAGATCAAGACGCCAGAGAAAATCTGATCGTGTTTGATTGTCCAGAGAATTTCGATTTGCTGCGGAGCAACCTGAATGCCGTCGCTCGCAACCAAGGCGGCTGCTTCGTTCTTGACCGATACCTTCAGGGATGTTTTCTGCTGGCCAGTGCTCTCTGCTCGCCAGAGATCTGAGTTGGTCGGGTCAACCGATGCTTGAGAGCCAGGGAACGACTTGGCCTCAATCTTCTGGCTAGCCGAGTCTTTCAAGAGCGCTGCATATGACGAGTCGGCAACAAAAGCGAGAATGTCGCTCTCTCGCCCAGAGGCCACGAAGGCCTGCGCTGGGCCCTTTACAGAAACTTGAACAGCGCCCGGATGCATCGCAAGCACGTCTGCCGGAATAACGGTGTATGGCGAAGTCGTCTTTGACTCAATCGAAAGCGAGTATTGGCTCGGTGGCGCAAGAATTGTGCGCTGAGCGAGGCCGGTGAGAATCAAAATGGTCGAAAGGACGAACAGCACAGCGGCTACGAGAAAGCGCATGCAAAATCCAATCAGGCTAAACTTGGGAGAGGCTAAATGCCTGTGGATAAGTCTATCGAAGTGGCTAGGAGCCCTGATTTGAGCGCTGAAGAGACCGAGTTCCCTCTGGTCATGAGGGGTTACGAACGGGAATCAGTCGACGACGCCATTCGTGATTTGCGCCGCGAACTGCTTCAGCTCAGCGCTCAGAACGCCCAACTCGCAGCCGAACTGCGCGAGACCTCGAACCGCCTAATTGCCGCCGAAGGTCAGCTTGGCGAGGTCGGCGAGCCAAGCTATGCAGGTGTCGGCGCAAAAGCCGCACTAATTCTTTCAACCTCTGAAGAGCAGGCTAAGCGCTTGGTTCTCGACGCCGAAACCGAAGCCAGCCTCACCCGCAAGAACCTGCACGAAGAACTCGAAGCCCAGCGCAACGAAGCCAAGGGCTACTACGACGCCCTGGTTGCCGAAGCACAGCGTCGCGCTGATCGAATCTTGAACGCCGCCACCGTCGAATATGACCAGGCCATCGCAGACGCCAAATCAAAGGCCGCCGAAATCGTTGACGAGTCAATTCGTGAGGCCGGAGCCGTTCGCGGATCTATCGCTACCGAAGTTGCCAAGCTGCGCGCAACCGCAAAACGTGAAACCGAGGCTCTTCGCGCCAAGGTTGACCGCGACCTTGCCGAAAAGAAACTCATCGCGTCGCGCGAAAACAGCGCTGCCCTCGATTACAACCGAGCACTCTCGGTAATCACCGAGCAGGCGCGCATCGACCTTGAACTAGAGCTCACCGCTCGCCGTGCCGAAGCCGAGCAGACATATTTGCGCAAGCACCAAGAGGCGGTTGCCGCAACGCAGCGCTACCTCGACGATGCAAACGCACAGCTAAGCACCGCAATCACTCGCGCCAACGCAGCAAGACTCGAAGCAGAAACTCTCGAGGCAGCCGCTCGCGCGATAAACAAGAAGTCAACCGACGAGACCCGCCTAAAGGTAGATGCAATGGTCGCTGCCGCTGAAGCCGAATCTCGCAATATTGTTAGCGATGCCCGCGAAAAGGCGAACGCAGAGATTCGCGAAGCCGAGATCAAGCTGCGCAGACTCGAAGTTGAGCGCGACGCAGTTTCTCAATATGTTCAAAACCTAAAGTCGGTTTTTGAGCGCCTTCAGGCTAACCTGAACATTAGTTAGCAAGTCGAAAGGCCCCAATGAGCAGCCAAATCAAAGTTTCCAACGCTTTTCAGATTGGCCTGCTCGGCGGTCTTGGCGTTCTAACCGCCCTTGTGCTTGGCAACATGGTTGCCACCATCGCCAACATCATCACCTATGTCTTCGCTGCGATCTTTATCGCGCTTGGGCTCGACCCGGTTGTTAACTTTCTAGAACGCCGCAAACTCAAGCGCCCACTGGCCATCACGGTCGTTTTGGTGCTGTTTTTCGGCATTGTCGGCTCACT
>JAGOAI010000003.1:16898-20500 GCA_017983965.1 Rhodoluna sp.
GAGGCTTATTTGATTAGCCCTCGCGTAATGCGCAAGGCTGTCGACGTTCCTGGTGCAGTTGTTGTGGTTGGCGCACTCGCCGGCGGAGCACTGCTCGGAGTTCTCGGTGCGTTGGTTGCGATTCCGGTTGCCGCTTCGATCATCCTGGTGATTCGTCAGGTATGGATGCCACGTCAAGCAGCTGACGTTTAGTTAGAGCGTGATGCTATCTGGCAACGGATAGCGACTCGGGTTTACCACTCGCACAATCTCATCAAGCACACGCTTAGTTGCTGCTTCGCCAACCCATAGGTGCTTGGCGCCATCGACGCCAATCAACTCAATGTCTTCGATCATCGCGAAGCGCTCTGCCGCTTGCGTCGGGGTTAGGTAATCGTCTAGTTCAGGAACCAGCGCAACCAAACGCTTGTCGGTGTGCGCCCAACGCTCGAGCTCGTCATCTGTGGTTCTGTGCAGAGGTGGCGAGAGCAAAATTGCACCGAGCACCGGCTCATCGATCGCATATTTCAAGGCCAGCTCGGTGCCGAAACTCCAACCGACGACCCACAGGTTCGGCAAGTTGCGCTCAACGGCAAAGGCTACGGCTGCCCTGACATCGGCGGCTTCGGTAACGCCATGGCCAAACTCGCCCTGGCTTTTGCCGTGTGGAGACTCGGTTCCGCGGGTGTTGAAGCGAAGCACCGCTAGGTCGGCGAGTGCCGGCAGGCGGTTGGCTGCCTTGCGATAGATGTGGCTATCCATGAAGCCGCCGTGAGTCGGCAGCGGGTGAAGCATGATCAAAGTTGCGACCGGTTCGCGATTGACAGGCAACGCCAGCTCGGCAACGAGATCGAGGCCGTCACTTGTGTGCAGGGTTAGCGATTCTCGCCTGCACGGCAGTTCGACCGATGAGCGAATCTCGATTGATTCGGTCAAAGCAGTTTTCCTTGAAACGACTTCCAGCAGGCGTTGTGAAAGTGGCGGCGGGTGCCAACGTCGCGATGGGCATCCCAGGCGACGGTGTGGGCAGTGCCTTTGTTTATGGTCAGGTGGCAGTGCGGGCAGACCCACGACTTGTCATCATCGGCACGCGCACCGGTTGTGGTTTGCACGTTGTATTCGACGCCGTTTTTGATTTCGATGCGCTTTATGCCAGCGCGAACAGCATCGAGGTTTAGTTCAGGAACCTCGTCAGATTGACCGCGTTTGCGCTTCGGGCGATTGCTGCGTGGCATTTAATACCAGTTGTATTTATTCGAGTGAGCCAATGCGCCACAGGCTGAACCGTAACGACCCTTGATGTACTTCAGACCCCAGTTAATCTGAGTCTTCGGGTTGGTCATCCAGTCGGCACCTTCAGATGCCATCTTTGAACCTGGCAGTGACTGAGGAATTCCATAGGCGCCAGAAGACTTGTTCATCGCGTTGACGCGCCAGTTCGACTCGCGCTCCCAGAGAGTTACGAGGCAAGAATATTGATCTGACTCCCAGCCCATCTCGAGAATGGTCTTGAGTGCATATTCTTTTGAGGTTCCCGGGCTAGGCAGCGCTGCGTTAGAAACGAACAGCGGCTTCACGTCGCCCTGTGTGACGATGTTAAAACCGCCGCGGGCAAAGCTGATGGTTTGGGTGTCGGCAAGGCCGTAGGTTTGAGCTGGGTCGTCAGAGTTTGGGTCATACATCGACATGGTGTCAGCCGAGGCAATGGTTCCCGAGTATGGGTCGACGACCGAGACTAGTGCGAATGCAGTTACGGCCGCGAACCCCCAGCCGGCGCGCACTGTGCGCTTGCCGAGGTGTGGCAGCAGGCTGCTGTGAGCGTCTGCCCAGAATGAATGCAGCTTCGGAAACGTGCGGGCAACGAGCGAAGGACGCTCAACAGCGTGTCTGCCCATGATTTACCTCGCGAAATAGCCTAAAAGGCCAGTCTAACCACCGAAAAATAGACCCGCCAGAGTCGATTAGTTGGCAGGAATCTTGTATGTCGGGCAGGTCTTTAGAACACCCATCATCGCCGTCTTCTCATTCGAGGTGACCCAAAGGCGATATTTGGCCTTCACGGCAATCTGCCTAGAGACATAGGCGCAGCGATATGCCCGATTCGGCGGCAACCACGAGGCCGCATCAGAATCGCTCTTTTGGCTATTGGTTGGCCCATCAACGGCCAAAAGGTTGAGCGGGTCGTTATAAATTTTGTATCGCACTGACGACGACATAGTCGAAGCGCCCGTCGACCAGGCGTTAGACAGCGCGACAACGTGGTCGATCTGCACGGCAAGCGAGGTTTTAACCCCTCGCACGAAGTTGATGACCTTGCCGGTGTACGGGTCTTTAAGCGTGCCGCTCGCAACCATGCAGGTTTCGCCAGCCCGCCAGGTAATGCCGGTGAGGTCACGCTGAAGAATGTAGTTTCTGAGGTCGCATGAACCGAGGTCTCCCCAGCCATCGCTAAAGGCTGAACGAAGATAGCCATCGTGCGAAGACATTCCACGCACTTTGAGCTTGCCCAGTGCGCTGACGGCCGTCGGCTGAACTGCTTGATGCGACGTGTTGGTTTGTGCTGTTGCCTCAGCGCTAAGCGGTGAAACCGCCAAGGCTAGAAGAAAGAGAACGCTAGCTGTTGCGCTCGATATGAAGAATTTGAATGACGCGATCGATGAATGCGTCGACTTGGTTTTCTGCATAGCCACCCCTCTGTGCTGAGAAAACGATACGTCGAACTTCTGACATTGTCAGGGCTTCTCCGTTGACGAGGTGCTCGACGATCAAGTTGCAGAGTTTGTCGACCTGCTTGCGGTTGTAACCTCGAGCCGGCCAGGTCGCGCGGTCAAAGCGCTTGTTCTTAGGTCGATCGATGCGGCCACGCACGATTTCGGTGACGCGCTCCAGTTGGTCGGTGATGGCAAAATCGCCACGAGTCTCGCGCTTGCGCATAATTTCGCGATTGGCTAGGGCATCTTCAATGCGGTCAAGCGCTGCATCAACAGAGCTAACGTCATAGCCACCGCGAACCAAATCGAACTCTGTCTCGCGAATTCGCTCAGCACCTAGCAGGTGACCCTCTGGGTGTTCATATTGCTGGCGAGCCATCTCGACAAATGCGTCTACCTGCTCTGGGCTGTAGCCATGCTTGCGCTTCTTTACTTTGGCGAATTCGTAGCTCACTGAAATTCCTACGGCTAACTAAAGAACAGACTTACGATGATGAACATGACGAGGGCAGACGGCAAGATTGAGTCGAGCCTATCCATGACGCCACCGTGACCAGGCAGCCAAGAGCTCATGTCTTTTACGCCTAGGTCGCGCTTGATGAGCGACTCGGCTAGGTCGCCAAACACTGCCGTCAGGGTCATCGCAGCTGCCAAAATAACACCCCACCACCAGTCGATGTGCAACCAGAAAACAGCGGAGCAGATAGCAGCAACGAGACCGGCCGTGATTGACGCGAGAAGACCCTCGATGGTTTTCTTCGGGCTAACACCAGGTGCCAACTTGTGGCGACCGAGTTTGCGACCAACGAGGTATCCGAACGTGTCGATCATGGCAACGGTGAGCACAAACGTGAGCACCCACCACTGACCGTCTTCTGGACGACGCAAGAGCATCACCGAGAACGAGCAAGT
>JAGOAI010000003.1:20600-57939 GCA_017983965.1 Rhodoluna sp.
AGGTCGTCGTTGCCCTTGCGGCGAATGTTGCGAATAGAAACGCGAGCGTCTTCAGCCTTGGCCTTCACGAGCTTCACGTATTCTTTGCGGCGCTCTTCGGTTAGGTCTGGAAGAACTACACGAATGAGGTTGCCGTCGTTCTGTGGGTTTGCGTCTAGGTTTGGCATCTCGCGAAGTGCCTGCTCGATAGCCTTCAGTGCACTCTTGTCATAAGGCGTGATCACGATAGTGCGAGCTTCTGGGTTCGCAAGCTGGCCTAGCTGAGCTAACGGAGTTGGAGTGCCGTAGTAGTCGACCATAACCTTCTGAAACAACTGTGGGTTAGCGCGACCGGTGCGCACGTTGCCAAAGTCTTCTTTGGCTGCGTCGATGGCTTTGCCCATTTTGTCGTTGGCGGTTGCCAAGATTTCTGAAATCATGATTCTCCTGTGTTAAAGAATTAGGCCGTTACGAACGTGCCAATCTTCTTTCCTTTAATTGCGTCGGTCACGTTGCTCTTACCCTGCATTCCAAAGACGCGCATTGGCATCTTGTTATCCATGCAGAGGCTAAATGCTGTTGCGTCGACAACCTTTAGACCCTTGATGAGAGCTTCTTGGTAAGTCAAAGTTTCGAGCTTCTTTGCGCTCGTGTCTTTCTTTGGGTCAGCAGAATAAACACCGTCGACACCGTTCTTGGCAACCAAAACTTCGTCTGCCTTGATCTCGAGTGCGCGCTGCGCTGCAACGGTGTCGGTCGAGAAGTATGGAAGACCCGCACCAGCACCGAAAATTACGACGCGACCTTTTTCGAGGTGGCGAATTGCCTTTAGCGGAATGTACGGTTCGGTAACCTGAGCCATCGAAATTGCACTCTGCACGCGGGTGTCGACGCCGGCCTGCTCGAGAAAGTCTTGAAGAGCGAGGGCGTTCATGACGGTGCCCAACATACCCATGTAGTCTGCGCGAGCTCGTTCCATTCCGCGCTGTGAGAGCTCGGCGCCTCTAAAGAAGTTTCCGCCACCAACAACGATCGCGACTTCTGCGTGCTTGGCACCCTCGGCGATTTCACGTGCCATTTCGGCGACGATGTCAGGGTTGATTCCTAAGGTTCCCCCGCCAAATGCCTCACCAGAAAGCTTGAGCAATACGCGACGCTTTTTACCTGGCAATTGGTCCTCCTTGGCTTTGATTCTCTACTTATTCTAGGCGAGCAAAGAAAAAGGCCCGGCCAAATGGCCGAGCCTTTATCTGTGGTTTATGGCTTAGGCACCAACGCGCATGCGTGCGAATGCCGAAACGGTTAGACCCGCGTTCTCAAGCACCTTTGCTACAGACTGCTTGTTGTCTTTAGCGAAGTCTTGCTCAACGAGAACGTTCTCTTTGAAGAAGCCGTTTACGCGGCCTTCAACGATCTTGGCAAGGGCAGCCTCTGGCTTGCCCTCGTTGCGAGCGGTCTCTTCAGCGATGCGACGCTCGGTTGCAACAACCTCTGCGCTGATCTCATCGCGGCTAAGTGCGGTCGGTGAGAACGCTGCAATGTGAACTGCAACATCGTGAGCGGTCTCTGCGTCGCTACCTGAGTAAGCAACTAGAACGCCAACCTGTGGTGGAAGGTCTTTGCTGGTGCGGTGAAGGTAAGCATCTACTGCTTCGCCTTCTGCTACTGCAACGCGGCGAAGTTCTACCTTCTCGCCCATTATTGCGGCTTCATCGTTGATTGCGTCAGCAACTGGCTTGCCACCTAGGTCTGCAGCAAGTGCAGCCTCTAGGGTCTTTGCGTCGCCGGCAACGATTGCGTCAGCAACCTTGTCAGCTAGTGCAATGAAAACAGCAGCCTTAGCTACGAAGTCGGTCTCGCAAGCAAGTTCGACCAACCAACCGGTTCCGCCACTTACACGAGCAACGATTAGACCGTTGCTGGTTGTGCGACCTTCACGCTTGGTAACGCCCTTAAGACCCTTTAGTCGAAGAACTTCCATAGCCTTGTCAACGTTGCCATCGGCCTCGTCAAGTGCACTCTTGCAGTCCATCATTCCGGCGCCGCTCTTCTCGCGAAGCGCCTTTACATCTGCGGCGGTGTAGTTTGCCATTACTTTGCTTCCTCTGCTGTTACTGCTGGAGCCTCAACTGCTGCAGGTGCCTCAGTTGCTGCTGGTGCTGCGCTCTGCTCTAGAAGTTCGCGCTCCCACTCAGCTAGTGGCTCCGCTGCCTCTTCAGGCTTTGCGTGACGTGCGATAAGGCCTTCTGCAACTGCATCTGCGATAACGCGGGTTAGAACCTGAACCGAACGAATTGCATCGTCGTTTCCAGGAATACCAATGGTGACCTCATCAGGGTCACAGTTGGTGTCAAGAATTCCGATAACAGGAATGCCTAGCTTCTTCGCTTCGGTGATTGCTAGGTGCTCCTTGTTGGTGTCAACAACCCAGATCGCTGATGGAGTCTTTGAGATGTTGCGAATACCACCAAGTGACTTCTCTAGCTTGTCCTTCTCGCGACGAAGAATAAGAAGTTCCTTCTTGGTAAGACCGGTCTTGGTCTTGCCGGTGAAGTCCATAACTTCTAGTTCCTTTAGACGTGCAAGACGCTTCTGGATGGTTCCGAAGTTAGTTAGAAGTCCACCCAACCAACGCTGGTTGATGTAAGGCTGGCCAACGCGAAGAGCCTGCTCGGCAATTGCTTCCTGTGCTTGCTTCTTGGTTCCAACGAACAAGATGCTTCCACCGTGTGCAACGGTTTCACGAACGAATTCGTATGCCTTGTCGATGTAGGTCAATGACTTCTGTAGGTCAATGATGTAGATGCCTGAACGGTCGGTCAGAATGAAGCGACGCATCTTTGGGTTCCAGCGACGAGTCTGGTGTCCGAAGTGAACACCTGCGTCGAGAAGCTGGCGTACTGTTACGACTGCCATTGCAGTTCTCCTTTTGGCGCGCGAACGCACCCTCAGTTAATTGCGATCAGACGGTTGTCGATCACACCTGGTGTCGCATCGAATTCGCACTAATGAAAATTGGTGACTGGAGAATTCGTATGTTGTTCGACACGCGAAGTCGGCACAGCAAAACAAAGGTCTCAAAAGAGGTTTTGTTTAGCGAATGCCGCTAGAAGCAAGCATAACAGCGGGTTTCGGGCTCTGGCTAGCCTTTTGGCCATCAACTTGGGTCTGACATTTAACCGAAAGTTATCCACAGATTAATCACGGATGCTCCCGCGAGCGCGGATTCGGAGCAATCTCGAGTTATGCACCCATTGCGAAAGATAGTTGTGGCAAGAGCTCTAGCTCTGGCCTTGGTCACTTTGGCCGTTTGGCAACAACAGGCGGCAAGCGCAGACGCTCAGCCCGCAAGGGCCGGTGAACCCTGGCTCGCACCTCTAGATGCCCCGCTGCATCTCGTGAACCCTTACTTTCAGCCAAGCAGCGACTATTCGGCTGGCCACAGAGGCGTCGACTATCGGGTAGCCCTGGGCCAGCAAATCTATGCCCCGGTTGATTCAACTGTGTGGTTTGTTGGCAAAGTCGCAGACCGAGACTTAATCTCGGTGAGAACCAAGACTGGCGACCTTATTGAATTCGAGCCGGCCTGCAGCCAACTAGCAGCCGGTCAGCAGGTGCAAGCTGGCCAGGCCCTTGCAACCGTTTGCGAAGCCGACAAAGGCTACCGCCAGCACTGCGACGATCAACGCTGCCTGCACTTCTCGCTAAGAACCGGTTTGGGTTACTTGTCTCCCCTAGTGCGATATGGCGAGCTTTCGCCAACGGTCTTGCTGCCCGTGCACTAAGCGCGCGGGTGGGCCTGCTTGTAACCCTCGCGAAGGCGTTCAACTGATACGTGAGTGTAAATCTGAGTTGTTCCCAAACTCGCATGACCGAGAAGTTCTTGAACCGCACGAAGGTCGGCCCCTCCATCGAGCAAGTGAGTTGCTGCCGAGTGCCTGAGCGCGTGTGGCCCAGCCACGCCGGTAGGCGTTCCGTCGAGCAACCCAGCAACCAAAGCGTAGACCTGTCGCACACCAACCCGCTGGCCACGCGAGTTTAGAAACAACGCTTGCCCGCTCTTCTCGTTTTCAAACTGTGTGCGGCCGACTCGAACATAGGTGTCAAGCGCTTCTCTCGCTGGGGCGCCGAACGGAACCATTCGTTGTTTTGAGCCTTTACCCATCACACGCAGAATGTTTCTTGAATAGTCGATGTCTTCAAGATTTAGGCCGACGAGTTCGCTCACGCGACAACCGCTCGCGTAGAGAAGTTCGATGGCTAACAGATCACGCAATCCGTTTGGATTATCTGAAGTTGCAAGCGAACTAAGGGTTTCAAAAATCTCAGCCAGAGTCTCACGCGATACCACCTTCGGCAATGACCTCGAGGCCTTTGGCGACTTGAGCCTTGCCGCAAAATCGTTGTCTAGCTGATCTGTCTTTTTGAGCCACGAAGAAAAAGATCTGATCGCTGCGCTCTTTCGGGCCAGCGTGGTTTTGGTCAACCCACGCTGGTCGGCTTCGTAAAGCCAATCTCTGACCTGGTCTAGCTCAAGGTCGACCACATTCTCGATGCTTCGCTTGGCTAAGAAGTCGAGCAGGTCGAGAACGTCAGTCTCATAAGCCTTCACGGTGTTTGGCGAATAGCCACGAGCAGATTGCAAATAGTCGGCGAACTCATTGGTCGCTTGTATCAGTGCTTTGCTCACGCTCTAAGGGTAGTTTGACCCAACCGCTATCTGTCTGTTTGACAAACCCGAGCAGCGACAATTGGCCAAGCGCAATTGTGAGTTCTTTGGTGGTTAAGCCGGCCTTTGCCGCAATTTGACTTGCCGCGACCGGCTTAGAAGTCATGCCGTCGAGTGCTCGGGTTTCTAATGCGCCAATCCCTTCGAGTTCGGCTTGAAACCACCCCTGTTTGCCGAGCGCGAGATCGGCTGCCTGGGTTGGCGAGCAGATGCTAGACACCAAACCCTCGGCAATCAGCCTGTTGCAGCCGGCCGATGATTGCGAAGTTATAGCGCCAGGCACAACTCCAATCGGCCTATCGAGCTGTTTCGCGTGACTGACGGTATTTAACGCTCCGCTTCTAAACCCCGCTTCAACAACGATGGTGGCCCTGCCAAGCGCAGCGATCAGTCGGTTTCTCTGCAAGAAACGCCATTTGGTTGGGCTTGCCCCCGGTGCTTGCTCGGCAACCACCGCGCCCGAGTCGATCACTTTCTCTAACAAAGCCGAATTGCCACTCGGATACAGCCTGTCTATTCCGCCTGCCATCACAGCGACCGTATTTTGTTCGCAGGCAATCGCTGATCGATGAGCAATCGCATCAATTCCGTAGGCCCCACCCGAAACGATTGCAAGGTCGCGCGATGCGCAATCAGAAACGATTTCGCTGGTCACCCATTCGCCATAACTGGTTGAGATTCGTGATCCGACAATCGCGATTGAATTTTGCAAAAGTTGAACCGAACAGGTCTTAGATCGAACCCACAGGCAATGCGGACTTGCTAATTGCAGGTCAGAGAGTTGCGCAGGCCAGTGCTCGCTTTCGGGTGTCACCAGTTTTGCGTTGACCTTGATAGCAAGCTGCAAAGCCTTGGCGACCTCTGCTAGCTGCAGCCTTGGTCGCCAGCGCTCTCTCGCCTCAGCGAAGGCATTTTGAAAGTCGCCGAACGTTTCTTCGATATCTGCCAGTTGACCTTCAGCTCGCAATCGATTTTGAATGGCAATTGGCGTGAGTTTCTGCACTTCAAACTCGAGCACCTCTGACGCAGAGAATGCCGCGACTAGTGCACCAGCAAATCGGTCGCCGGGTTCAGTGAGAACAGACAAGGTTGCTCTAGCAAATGCATCCTCGTGATCTTCGCCGCCAGTCAGCAACTGACCAATGAGTGACTCAATTGACTTGTCGTTCACGTTAAAGCGTTTCACGCCGCCAACCTCGATGAGCCCTCTGAGCCTCTAAGTGCAACGGCCCGAGCGACATGCGACTCGTCGACCAAGTCGGTGCTGTCTAAGTCGCAGATGGTCTGAGCGAGGCGAAGACAACGGTCATAGCCGCGCATGCTGATGGCTCCGCGCCTGAGCGCTAAGTCGAGCATTCTCGTGGACTGTTTTGAAACCGCAAATCTTCTTCTCATCAGGGCGGCTGGCACGTTGGCATTGAGGCTATAGCCAGTGCCCGCGAGGCGGTCAGCCGCAATTTCACGAGCTTTAGCAACCTGAAGTCTCGCCTCGGCGGTGGTCAAGCGATCGGTTCGGTCTTTCTCAAGAAGAGCCTGTGTTGCGTTAATCGATTGAATCTGAAGCCTGATGTCTACCCTGTCGAGCAGAGGGCCAGAAAGTCGGTTGAGATATCTTTGCTTTGCGGTGGGAGTGCAGACGCAGTGCACTTTCGGATTGAGTGCGTTGCCACACGGGCATGGGTTAGCCGCAAGCAGCAATTGAAACTGCGCCGGAAATCGGGCGACACCCGCAGCTCTGCTGATCACCACTTGCCCACTTTCAAGAGCTTGACGAAGCACCTCTAGTGCGGGCTGCTGAAATTCGGGGGTTTCGTCGAGAAATAAGACACCGTGATTGGCCAACGAAACCAAACCTGGGTTGGGAATGCCTGACCCGCCACCAATAAGAGATATGGCCGAAGCCGTGTGATGCGGAGCTTCAAATGGAGGGCGAATAATTAAGTTCGAACCGATTGAACCCCGATTCTTAGAAATCGAGTGAACAGCCGTAGTTTCTATAGCCTGTTCTAACGAGAGGTCTGGCAAGAGGCCGGCGAATCGCTCGGCCATCATGGTCTTGCCCACACCTGGTGAGCCAATTAGCAACATGTGATGTCCGCCAGCGGCAGCGACAATCATGCTCTCGACCGCAAGTTCTTGCCCCAAAATATCTGCGATGTCTTTGTCTGATTCGACTACCTCGGCAGCCCTCGTTTCGACAAGCGCAGGTGCCGCGGCAGGCTCAACACTCGAATCGTGAATGCGAACGGCATCGCGAAGAGAGCTCACACCGATGCATTCAATGTTTGAGACCAATCGAGCTTCAGACAAATTTGCGTTCGGCACAATCGCGACTTTAAAGCCGGCCTCGCGAGCAGAAAGCACGGCAGGCAGAACGCCGTTTACAGCTCGAACTGAACCATCGAGGCCAAGTTCGCCGATGTGAATGCACTCTTCGAGTCTTGAGCTTGCAAATGGCTTATTCGCGGCCAGAACAGAAATTGCAATTGACAGGTCGAAGCTCGAGCCAAACTTGGGCACTGCCGCCGGCGAGAGATTAACTGTGATCTTTCGAGCGGGTAGTAGCAATTTTGAGTTGGTAATTGCTGCACGAACTCGAGCAGAAGATTCAGAAAGCGATGCGTCGGGAAGCCCCACTAGAACAAACCCTGGAAGGTTGCTCGAGATGTCAGCTTCGACTTCGATGATGGTTCCGCTAAGCCCAAGCAAGCTAATGGCATAACTCTTAGCGAGGTTCACTAAAAGACCTGCTTCAAGTGTTCGATGTGCACTCGCCCGTCGACGACTAGAACGCTCACAGCATCGAGCCGAACTTTGCAACCGCTCAACTCTTTGGCTTGGCACCATTGAGCAACGAGCCGGCGCATTCTTTGCAGTTTTTGCGAGGTAATTGCCTCAAAGGGATGGCCGAAACCAGTGCGGGTTCTGGTCTTTACCTCTGCGAAAACCAAGCAATCTCGGTCGCGGGCCACGATGTCGATTTCACCGCCATGACCTCGCCAGTTTCGCTCGACAAGTTCATAGCCGAGTCGAACAAGAAACTCGGCGGCTCGATCTTCGCCATATTTGCCAACGTCTTGATTTGCATTCACGAGGCAAGCATGGGTGCTCGTTAATTGTTAAAACTTTGTGAGAAACAAACTGTGCACAACTGGCACAAAGAGCAAACTGTGAGTTATTCGCCTACCGCGAATTCCTTCGGCAACTCATATGCCTTGCCGCTTAGCTCTTCGACGTTGACGTCTTTGAAGGTGAGAACGCGAACACTCTTTACGAAGCGGTCGGTGCGGTAGATATCCCAGACCCAAACATCGCTCATGTTTAGTTCGAAATAGAAGTCGGTTGGAGTGTCAACGCGGTTTAGCGAAACCTCGTTTGCCAGATAGAAACGGCGTTCGGTCTCAATTACAAACTTGAAGGTGCCGACGACATCGCGGTACTCACGGTAGAGAGCCAACTCGGCGTCTCTGTCGTAGTCTTCGATTTCGTTCTCATCCATGTTCAAATTTTAGGGCTCTTGGCCGACAGCCTTTGACCCGCCCGCTTGTGAACCTCCAGCCAAGATGCGAGTTAGCCAGGTAACCCGGTGCTCGGCGCTTGGTCCAAGTTCACGGATGGCCGCCATATGACCAGCACTCGCATAGCCCTTGTGGCCTTCGAAGCCAAAGGCCGGAACGGTTTCGGCAAGCTTAATCATGAGGCGATCGCGGGTTACCTTGGCGAGCACCGAGGCTGCTGCCACGCTGGTGCAGTCACGGTCGGCCTTGGCTTGCACATGCACGTGAAACGGGGCTCGAGCCAGCCAGTTGTGCGTGCCATCGAGAATCGCCATTACCGAGTCGAATTCGAGGTTCAGCTGGTCAACTGCTCTTGCAGCCGAAGCCTCGAGGGCCCAAACAATGCCGAAGTCGTCTATCTCTTTGGCGCTTGCCATGCCCACGGCCCATTGACTCACCCAGGCGGCGGTTGGTTCGAATAGCTCTTCGCGCGCCTTCTCACTCAGCAACTTGCTGTCGCGAAGTTTGGCGGGCCAAGGCTCAGTGAGTTTGCTTTTGTCTAAGAGAACAACGCCGACTGCTACCGGCCCGGCGATAGCGCCACGGCCAACCTCATCGATGCCAAGAACATACTTGGCACCAGAGTCGAACAGGGTCTGTTCGAGGCTAAGGCTTGGGAACGTCTTTGAAGACATTTGGATAGTTGTCTAGCCACTGCCAGTGGGCGCTTGGCCACGAGACAACGAACGCTCGGCCAACGATGAACTTCTTGTCGACAAAGCCCTTGCTCGGCAGTTCCTGGTGAAAGCGCGAGTCTTCGCTGTTTGCTCGGTTGTCGCCCATTACCCAAATTGAGTTCTTTGGCACGACAACGTCGAACTTCACGCTGCTCGGCTCGACATCTTTGCCGATGTAAGGCTCGGTGATAGCAACGCCGTTGATGGTCAACTTGCCGTCGACGTCGCAGCAAATAACGTGGTCGCCGCCAACACCGATGACGCGCTTGACTAGGTGCTGCGAAGAGTCTGGTGCTGCGAAACCGAAGGCAGACAAGAACCACTCGCCGGTTGCCTGAAAGAAGTTCTGCTCAGGTTGAGTGATTGTGCCAAGCCAGTTGCCCGGGTCTTTGAACACCACGACATCGCCGCGCTCAATTGGCACAACGTCTGGCACTAGTTCGTTAACGATGATGCGATCTTGAATCTGAAGAGTCTCAAGCATCGAACCGCTTGGAATGAAGAACGAGCGAATCAAGAAAGTCTTTACCAAAAGCGAAAGCACCAACGCGGTAGCCACGATAACTAGCAGGTCGATAAAGAAAGCGATGAAAATGTTTTTCTTTAGACGACGCCATGTTTCACGGATGTCGCGTGGTGCTTTTGCGTGCGGGCCAGGCCCGAGGTCTGTCATGCGATAAGAGTATGCGAAGACTTAAACGTTGTCGCGCTTTTCGCGAATCTTCGCCTTCTTGCCGCGTAGGTCGCGCAAGTAGTAAAGCTTCGCGCGACGAACGTCTCCGCGGCTTACTAGCTCGATCTTGTCGATCACTGGTGAGTGAACTGGGAAGGTACGCTCAACGCCTACCTGAAAGCTGATCTTGCGAACTGTGAAGGTCTCGCGAACGCCCTCGCCTGAACGACGAATAACTACGCCCTGAAAAACCTGAACACGGCTGCGGTTACCTTCAACGATGTTTACGTGAACCTTGACGTTGTCGCCAACGCGGAACGCTGGGATGTCAGACTTCAGGCTTGCTGCGTCTACTGAGTCAAGAATGTGCATTTTGAATCCATCTCTGTCACTGCGCGCAGGTCAATAACGGGTTAGTTGTAATTCTGGGTTTTGCCAGGCTCCCCTGCGGCAGAGCACCTTGCGGTTGGCAACCTGTCTATATTGCCACAGAGTTGGGCTATTCGCCAAGCAGATCTGGGCGAACCTGCTTGGTGCGCTCGATTTGCTGGTCTTTTCGCCACTTGGCAATGGCCGCGTGGTTGCCACTGGTCAGCACCTCAGGCACATTTAGCCCGCGCCAGCTGGCCGGCTTCGTGTAGCTCGGGTATTCCAAAAGGCCGTCGGAGTGGCTTTCTTCAATCAAACTCTCGGCATTGCCGATAACCCCAGGAATTAATCTGGCAATCGCCTCGACCATCACGATGGCAGCGACCTCGCCGCCGTTGAGCACATAGTCGCCAATCGAGATCAGACGCACGTTAGCGCGGGTCTTTGCATACTCGACAACTCGCTGATCGATGCCCTCGTAGCGACCGCACGCGAAAATGATTCGCTTCACGCCGGCTAGCTCGTGAGCGGTGGCCTGCTTGAAGACCTCGCCTGCTGGTGAGGTGAAAATAATGACGGTGTCTTCGTGAAAACCCTCGGCACCCAAAAGCTCGTCGAGCGCTTCTCCCCAAGGCTCTGGCTTCATGAGCATGCCAGCGCCGCCGCCATATGGCGTGTCGTCTACGGTGCGGTGTTTGTCGTGTGTGTAGTTGCGAAGATCGTGCGCATGAAACTCAAGCAGTGACTTGTCGCGAGCTTTGCCGAGCAACGAAAGATCTAGCGCCTGAAAGAAATCAGGAAAAATCGAAATTGCATCGATGCGCATTGCTACGCCTCTTCTTCGTCTTCGGTTTCTTCGTAGCCAATGACATCTGACTCTGCCAAGTCTTCGACTGCGCCGATGTCTTCAAGGCCTTCAACTTGCTCGAGTTCAACCAAATCTTCAAACTCACCGATTTCTTCAAAGAGACCGAGTGGTGGAGTAATCGTGACGCTTCGGTTCTTCATGTCGACAACCGGAACGATGGCCTTCACGAATGGAACAAGAACTTCGCCGGCTGATGTTTCAACGGCAAGCAAATCGTGAGCTGGCAGGTGATCGACGCGAACGACGGTTCCGATTTCAACGGCATCGCGAATGACCTTGAGGCCCACGAGCTGGTGATCGAACCAGGCGTCTTCTTCGTTAGTGACTTCGTCGTTTGCAACATCGACGAGCAAGATTGCTTTGACCAGGGTGTCTGCCGCATTGCGGTCTTCGCACTCTTTTAGAAAGAGCACCGGCATGGTGTTATACCAGCGCAGTTCAGACACAGTCACGGTCTTGCCGAACCAAGGTGAAGTTTCAGGAACCTGAAGTTTGAGCACAGCGCCCTCGACAAAGCGAAGCTTCGGAGAGTCGGTATAGAGCTCGAGTTTGAATGCGCCTTTTAGACCGTGGGCTTTGACCAGACGGCCGACGCGAAGGGTGGTTGAACTAGAAATCGGTGTCCACCACGTCAACGCGAATCTTCTTGCCGTCGGCAAGCGCGTTAACGATGGTGCGCAGTGCCTTGGCGGTGCGTCCGTTGCGCCCGATCACTCTTCCCAGGTCATCTGGGTGCACGTGAACCTCAAGCAAGTCGCCTCGCGAGGTTGAGCGTGCGGTTACGGTTGCGTCGTCAGGATTGTCGACGATTCCTTTAACCAGGTGTTCGAGCGCAGCGGCAAGCACTTATTAAGCCTCTTCTGCGTCAGCTGCTGCGGCTTCTGCCTCAGCTACTGCTTCTGCTGCTTCAACAACTTCTTCAGCTGCAACTACAACATCTGCTGCTTCTTCGGCTGCAACTTCTGCTGCTGCCTCTGCTGCTGCTTCTGCCGCAGGAGCTTCTTCGGCCGATGCGTTCTCTGCAACTTCTGCTGCTTCTGCTGCTGCGTTTGCAGCCTTCTCAGCTTCAGCAGCTTCTAGAGCAGCCTTAGCCTTCTTGTTCTCAAGGGCTTCTTTAGCCTGAAGCACTGGCTTCTTAGCTGCGTCAGCAACGAATGCTGCCTTCGCTTCTTTGACCTGAACAACGTTCTTCGCGTTCTTGTCACCCTTTGAAGTCTGGTAGTCACCGGTCAACTTAAGAAGTGCTTCTACCTGCTCGGTTGGCTGTGCGCCAACGCCTAGCCAGTAAAGAGCGCGCTCTGAGTTAACTTCGATGATTGAAGGGTTCTCGGTCGGAATGTAACGACCGATCTCTTCGATTACACGACCGTCGCGGTGAGTACGTGAGTCAGCTACGACGATGCGGTAGTGCGGTGCACGCTTTTTTCCGTGACGCGCTAGGCGGATTTTTACAGCCACAATGCTCCTGTTTTTGTATTGGGGCGAACAATCAACCGTGAGCGTGGGGGCACACTCGGTATTCAAGCTCTTGGGGTCATCCTTGTCGCTTGGTTAGAGGGTCAAGCGCAGACAACCGCTCTATTCTGCCAGAAAAACTCAGATAGTGCCAACCAAATTAGGCACGGATGCTGGCTAGACGCCGAAAGCTGAGCCCGAACCGCCCTGGTTTGGCTTCTCGCCCGAAAGTTTGGCTGCCTCGTCGGCTGCGCGCTTGGCCGGGTTGCCCGACTTCGAGCCCTTCTTGCCCTTGTCTTTCTTCTTGGCCTTGCCGCCGATGAAGCCGCCGCCCATGCCAGGCATGCCCTGCATTCCAGGAATCTGCGGAACGCCACCCTTGGCCACGGTCTTCATCATCTTGGCAGCCTGCTCGAAGCGGTTTACGAGTGAGTTGACCTCGGTCACGGTTGTGCCGGCACCGTTTGCGATGCGAAGTCGGCGCGAGCCGTTTAGCACCTTCGGCTGGCGTCGCTCGGTTGGAGTCATCGAGCGAATGATTGCTTCGGTGCGATCGATTTCTTTTTCGTCAAAGTTTTCGAGCTGAGCCTTCATCTGGTTTGCACCAGGCATCATGGCAAGCAGACTCTTCAGCGAGCCCATTTTCTTGAGCTGCTGCATTTGCTCTAAGAAGTCTTCGAGAGTGAAAGTCTCATTGGCCAACTTGTCGGCCATCTTCTGAGCTTCGTCTTCGTCAAAAGCCTTTTGAGTCTGCTCGATAAGAGTGAGCACGTCACCCATGTCGAGAATTCGACTTGCCATGCGGTCTGGATAGAACGGCTCGAACGCGTCAAGACCCTCGCCAGTCGATGAGAACATGATTGGCTTGCCGGTCACCGAGGCGACCGAAAGCGCAGCACCGCCGCGGGCATCGCCATCAAGCTTGGTTAGAACTACACCGGTGATGCCGACGCCATCCTCGAATGCTTTCGCAACATTGACCGCGTCTTGACCAATCATCGAGTCAATAACAAAGAGAACTTCGTCAGGGTCGGTTGCCTTGCGAATATCGCGAGCCTGTTGCATCAAATCTTCGTCGATGCCAAGTCGGCCGGCGGTGTCAACGATTACAACGCTGTATTGCTTCTTCTCTGCGTGCTTGATTGCTTCTTTGGCAACCTTGACCGGGTCGCCCTTGCCGTTACCTGGCTCTGGTGCAAAAACGTCAACACCCGCGCGCTCACCAACAACTTGCAACTGGTTGACCGCGTTTGGTCGTTGCAGGTCAGCTGCAACCAGAAGTGGAGTTTGCTTTTGATCTTTGAGCCACTTCGCTAGTTTTCCGGCGAGAGTCGTCTTACCCGAACCTTGCAAACCGGCAAGCATAATGACTGTCGGTGGCTTTTTAGCAAATTCGAGCTTGCGCTGCTCGCCACCGAGAATTTTGACCAATTCTTCGTTGACGATCTGAACTACCTGCTGGGCTGGGTTTAGCGCCTTAGAGACTTCGTCGCCAAGGGCACGGTCACGAACGGCGGCAGTAAAGGCCTTTACGACATCGAGAGCAACGTCGGCTTCGAGAAGTGCGCGGCGAATTTCGCGCAGGGTGGCGTCAATGTCAGCAGGGCTCAACTTGCCCTTGCTGCGCAGATTCTTGAAGGTTTCGACTAAGCGATCAGATAGATTGCCGAACATTACCCAACCAGTCCTTTCGCAAATTCGCGAGCATCAAAGAAAGCGAAGTCAGCGATGCCTTCGCCAACACCTACTAACTTAACTGGAATGCCCAATTCGCGTTGAATCGAATAGACGATTCCACCCTTGGCTGTTCCATCGAGTTTGGTCAAGACGATGCCGGTGACATTGGCCACCTCGGCAAACGCCTTTGCCTGAACGAGACCGTTCTGGCCGGTGGTTGCATCGAGCACCAAAAGCGTTTCGCTGATCTGCGCCTGCTTCTCAACAACGCGCTTGATCTTGTCTAGCTCGGCCATCAAGTCTTTTTTGTTTTGCAGGCGACCCGCTGTATCGATGATCGCCACATCGGCGTCGTTCTTAAGAGCCAGTTCGACAGTCTTGAATGCAACGCTTGCCGGGTCTTGACCTTCGGCATCTGGGCGAATCAATTGCGCGTTTGCGCGCTCTGCCCAAGTTGCAATCTGCTCAACTGCAGCGGCACGGAATGTGTCGGCTGCACCAATCACAACTCGCCACTCGCCCTCGTTCAACCAGTTTGCGAGTTTGCCGATAGTGGTGGTCTTGCCAACGCCGTTAACGCCAACAACCAAAATCACGTATGGAAGTTTTCCGTCTGCAAGATTTAGCTGCTTGTCTTCGCGCTCGAGTGCCTCGGCAATCACGTCAACCAAGATCGCTTTGAGTTCTGCTTCGGTCTTTGCGCCCTGCTTCTTTGCTCGCTGCTTCACGCTCTCGACAATTTGCGCAGAGGCGTCAACACCGAAGTCAGACAGAATCAAGGTGTCTTCGAGATCATCCAGATTCTCAACATCAAACTTGATGCGAGTGAAAAGCGACTTGATGCCCTTGGCGAAACTGCGCTTCGGAAGCTCAACCTGCTCAAGCTCAACCTCTGGCTCAACGACAGGTGCCACGGCCACTGGCTCTGGCTCGACAACTGGTTCAGGTTCTGGCTCTGGCTCTGGCTCGACAACTGGTTCAGGTTCTGGCTCTGCGACTACCTCAGGCTCTGGGGTTACCTCAGGCTCCGGAAGTACTTCAACAACCGGCTCTTGGACGACCTCAAGCTCTGGCTCGATTACCGCCTCAACGACAGGATCGACTTTGGCCTTCGGCTTGAACAGCCTTGGCTTCTTCTCTTTTGGCTTTTCTGACTCAAGGTGCGGAGCCGCTGTTGGTGCTTCAACCTCTTGCGCCGGAGGCAAATCTGAGAGGGCGACGTTGTTTAAGGCGACCGAAGGATTTTCCGAAGGCGCATCCGTGGCTGGAGCTTCAACTTCGTCCTTGCGCTTTTTGCGCCAGAAAAACAGACCAGCCATTAGGCGTTGTTGTGCTCTAAGCGCTGCCCAACGATGCGAGACATACCTTCATCCATGATCACGCCATAGACGGTGTCTGCGATTTCCATTGTGCGCTTCTGGTGAGTAACCAAGATGAGCTGCGAATTTGTGCGCAGGTCTTGGAATACGTGAAGCAAACGGGTCAAGTTAGCGTCGTCGAGGGCTGCCTCAACCTCATCCATGATGTAGAACGGCGAAGGGCGCGACTTGAAGATTGCCATTAGGAACGCGATTGCACCAAGTGACTGCTCTCCACCCGAAAGAAGGGTCATCGGCAACCACTGCTTGCCAGCTGGCTTGACGCGCACGTCGATTCCGCTGACGAGTAGGTCTTTCGGATCGGTCAAGGTCATTGCGCCAACACCACCAGGGAAAAGAGTTGGCAAGATTGCGGTGAATTCGCGAACGGTGTCGTCGAAAGCAGCCTTGAAGATTTGCTGCATCTTTTCGTCGAGGTCGTGAATGATCTGAAGCAAGTCTTGACGAGTCTTGGTGACGTCAGCAAGTTCGTCGGTCAAAAACTTGTGGCGCTCTTCGAGAGCGTTGAACTCTTCGAGCGCAAGCGGGTTTACGCGACCGAGTTTTTCAAACAAGCGCTCTGACTCGCGAAGGCGCTTGGTCTGTTCTTCTTTGTTGAATGGCTTCTTGCCACCCTCTGCGTCTTCGTCGTCGATCAAAATGTCTGGGCCATACTCGGCAAGCAGAATTGACTGCTCAAGGCCAAGCTCGTCGCTCGCCTTAGCAACGAGGTTGGCAAGATTGATGCGCTTGTCGTGGTTCTGCAGTTCTAGGTTGTGAACGCCCTGAACCAGTTCGCTCAGCTTCATCTGGTGACCGGCGGTTTCGCCACGAAGGCGAACCAATTCTTGATTCTGGTTGTTTCGCTCGTGCTCGAGTTCGTGCAGCGCCACCTTGGCTACCGAGGCGCTTTCGGCAACCGCATCCATGAGCATTGGCAAGACTGCAAGCACGCGCTCGGCAGACGCCAACTGCTGGGCCTGCGCTGCCGCGGCAGCCTTTGCGCGCTCGATAGCTTCTTGAGCCTCGGCCACCTGTGCGCGAAGTGAACCGGCACGCTCGCGCTCGACACGAACACGCTCGATTGCGGCACCTAACTCAACGCGAACGTTTAGCTCTCGGTTGCGCTCCTGCTCGAGGTTGTCTGCCAAAGTCTGACGGTTTTCATAGCTAACCACTGGGCGCTCTTGCGATGCGAATTCATCGTGCAGACGAACGGCTTCAGCAAGAGCTTGCTCGGCCTGAGTGATTGCACCGCGAGCTGCGTCGGCACCCTGAGAAATACGAGCAAGTTCGGCCTCGGCTGCTTCAACGGCAACACGTGCTCGTCCGAGAGCTTCAGCGTTCTTTGCCAGCTGAGCATCGTGCTGGTTTAGGTCAGCGAGAGAGCTCTTCTCGGTTTGCTTTGCTGCGTCTTCGTTCGCACGAGCTTGCGCGAGATCTCCACGGCTGGTTTCAAGAATGGCGTGCACTTCTTGAATGCGAGTTTCGGCTGCATCGCGCGCTGCAACAAGTTGCAACTTCGAAGGCTTGCTCTGCGAACCACCGCGAATAACGCTCTTGGTCAAAACGTCGCCATCGACGGTAATCAAAACTAATTCAGCAACCGACTTGTCACGAGAATAGAGTTCGCGCGCGGTTGCCAGATCGTCGACAATCACGACGTTGGCAAGAAGCGAAAGAATTCCGTTTGGTGCATCGACAACTTCGGTGGCAGAACGTGCGCCTGCGACGTTAGGAATGTTTGCAACTGAACCGCGCGCATCAACATCGGCAACGATTAGCTCGACGCGACCGCCATCGCTCTTTTTCAAGTGTTCAATCGCGGCAAGACCCTCTTCGCGAGAGTCAGCAACCAGTGCGTCAGCCAATGGGCCAAGTGCCGCAGCAATTGCATTTTCGAAACCGCTGTCGATCTTCATGTGGGTTGCAACCAAACCACGGATGCCTCGAAGTCCAGCAGCGGTCAGCTCGGTGGCACCATCTTTTTGGTTCAAAGTTAGATCTAGCGCTGAGCGCTTTGCCTCGAGTGAGTCGCGCTCACGCTCTGCCTGGTGAATTGCATCGCGAATCTTTTCGATGCTCGCGGCTGCTTCGCTAACAGCGCGCTGGGCTGCTTCGTAGCGACCCTGCAGTGACCCATCGCCAGCAACGGCCTGTTGGTTCTGCAACTGCGCTTCGAGAGTTTCGTATTCGCCGCGGGCAGTGTTCAAGCGGTCTTGGGCGTCGTTTAGTGTGCCATCCTGGCGAACCATCTCGCTGCGCAGGCCTGCCAAGCGAGACTCAGCAACGGTCACTTCGTTGGCAAGGCGTGCCTTTTCGAGATCGAATTGCGAAAGCAAGGTGTTCTGCTCAGCGATCTCGTTGTCATATTGCTCAAGAATGTCGCGAGCTTGGTTGCGGCCTGCTTCGGCGTCAACTAGCGCAGCCTTCAAAGTTTCAACGGCGGCGTCTAGCTCGCCAAGTTGCGCTTCTGCCGCTGCAGCCTCGGCGTCAATCGCGGCCGGGTCAAGTTGCGCACCAGATGCATCTGAACGTGTGCCAAGAAGTGCAACCTTCTGGTTTGCCAAGGTTAGAAGCGAACGAAGACGCTCGCCCATAGCGTCGAATTGATATGAAAGTGAACGCGCAGAATCGAGTTCGCTAGAAACCTGTGCGGTTTCGAGCTCGCGAATGCGAGCCGAGTTGGTCTCGATGATTTGCTGAAGAATGTTTCGCTCGGCCTTTGTGTCGGTCTCGCTCTTTGCTGTCTGCTCGAGCGCGTTGTGCAGCTCTGTAATTTCATAGGCGATCAAACGAGCTTTTGCATCGCGAACTACAGATGCGATTCCCTGTGCCTGACGCGCAACCTCAGCCTGTTGACCAAGTGGCTTTAGCTGGCGACGAACTTCACCGGCAAGGTCGCTAAGACGAGTGAGGTTTGCCTGCATCGCTTCGAGCTTTCGCTCGGTGCGCTCTTTGCGGCGACGGTGCTTAAGAATTCCGGCGGCTTCTTCGATGAATCCGCGACGTTCGGTTGGGCTCGCCTGAAAAATATCCTTGAGCTTGTTCTGCCCGACGATAACGTGCATCTCGCGGCCAAGACCAGAGTCGCTGAGAAGCTCTTGAACATCGAGCAAACGGCAGCTCTCGCCGTTGATCGCATATTCGCTCTGGCCGCTGCGAAACAAGGTTCGCGAAATCGTGACTTCGCTGTAGTCAATTGGCAGAGCACCGTCTGCGTTGTCGATAGTTAAAGAAACTTCGGCGCGGCCGAGTGGGCCCTTTGTGGCGCTTCCCTTGAAGATGACGTCGTCCATCTTGTCGCCACGAAGCGACTTAGCGCCCTGTTCACCCATTACCCAGGCGATGGCGTCAAATACGTTCGACTTGCCGTGGCCGTTCTTTCCGACGACGGCGGTTACGCCAGGCTCGAAGGCAAAGGTTGTTGGCTGGGCGAATGACTTGAATCCCTTGAGGGTGAGGCTCTTGAGATACAGCTTGCTCACTCCCCTTTGGTCGGATTCAGGCGGCCAGATTGCCGCAACCCATCAAAATTACCCTATTTGGCGACCCTTTTTTGACGGTGAGCAGAGCCACGGATGCCTTCGGCTAGGCCCGTTTGCGCAGTTTCTGGCAGTTCGGGCAGAAGTGCGAGCCGCGGTTCATCCATGCCTCGCGGCGAATTGCCCGACCGCAGCGGTTGCACGGGCGATCTGTCATTCCATAGGCGTTCAGCGAAACCTCGAAATAGCCGCTCTCGCCATTGACGTTTTTGTATTGCTCGTCGAACGAGGTTCCACCCTCAGCGACAGCGGCCGCCAGAATGCGCTTCACCTCGACAATGAGTGAATCGAAGGTTGCCCGAGATATCGTGTCTGCCGGTTGGTCGTAGTGCAACTTTGTCGCCCAGAGTGCTTCGTCAGCATAAATGTTGCCGACACCCGAGAGCACCTGCTGGTCGAGAAGAACGCGCTTGATGCCGCTGTGCTTCTTGGCGAACTTTGCGCGAACCCTTTCGACGTCAAAACTTTCGTCGAGCGGGTCGCGCGCAATGTGAGCAGCGGTCGAAGGAATCAGATTCTGCCACCATGTGCCGGTCGCCGAGGTGTTTGCGAAACCGCCAGGCTTGCCGTCTTCGGTTGCAACTAATTCGTCGATTGCGAGTGAACCGAAAATTCGCTGATCTATGAAACGAAACTCGATTGCTTTGCCGCGCGCAGTTTCGACGTTGATGACCACTCGGGTCAGTTTGTCTTCTGGGTCGCTTGCCTTGCGCAGAAACATTTGACCGCTCATGCCCAGGTGACCGACGAGCGCAAGCCTCTTGTCGCTGGCGGCAGCGCGAACCGTTTCGTCGAGTTCGAGTGGCATCCAGAGAAATTTGCCACGGCGAACAACCGCAAGAATTTTCGCGCCGGTAAGTGTGCGAACGAAGTCGCGCGGGCCAGTCTGGTGTCGCTTTAGGCTGCGCTCATCCAAGATTTGAATGCCGACGACCCGTGCGCCGGTAAGCGCAGGTGCGAGGCCAGCGCGAACTGTCTCGACTTCTGGCAGTTCTGGCACTAGCGGCGCTTTCTCTTTTTCTTAGCCTTAGGCACTGCATCGACTAGAGCGTCGAGAGCCTTCACCGCGGCAGCAGTCTCTGCATTCTTCTTGGTGCGACCCTCACCGTGGCTAATCTCTTCGCCGTTGATAAGCAAGGTCGAGAAGTAGTCGCGGTTGTGGTCTGGCCCTTCGAAGCGGGTCTTATAGGTTGGCGTGCCGCGACCTAAGGCCTGAATGCGCTCTTGCAGCGTGGTCTTCGGGTCAGAGTTTGCGCGAATCTCATCTGGGTTATCTAGCAACGGAAACACAAACTTTTCAACAAGCTGTCGTGCCACATCAAACCCAGACGACATGTATGCCGCACCGAGAATCGCCTCAAATGCGTCGGCGAGCAAGTTGGGTTTGTTGCGGCCGTCGGTTGCGAGTTCGCCTTTGCCGAGCAAAAGATATTCGCCGATGCCGAGAGACGCGGCAACTACCGCGAGCGCGCGTGCTGAAACCACGGCGTTTTTCACTTTGGTCATTTCACCCTCGGCAAGATCTGTGAGGGTTTCATAAATATGGCTCGTAACGACAAAACCCAACACCGAGTCGCCTAAAAATTCGAGGCGTTCGTTGTTGGGTATGTTGCCGTGCTCATAAGAGTATGAGCGGTGAGTTAGTGCGAGCTTGAGCAGTTCGCGGTCAATCTCAACTCCGAGTTTTTCACTCAGTGAATCGAGTTTCATCGCGTCGCTTTATTCGCCTGACTCAAAAAGTTTTAAGCGTCAGCGACCTTGCGGCCCTTGTACTCCATGAATAGAGCGGTGCCGTTTGAGTCGGTTACGACCTTCGCGCGGTGAGGAAGGCTGTAAACAACCTTGCCGTTCTCAACGGTCTTCACCAAAGCGATTGGTGCGGCCTTCCACTGCGAGCGGCGCGAGTGAGTGCGGCTGCGGCTGAGGCGTCTTTTAGGTACTGGCATGTCAATCTTCCTTAAGCTTTTTCAGTTCATTCCACCGAGAATCTATTTCGGCTTCGTGCACATGGTGGGGGTTGTCTGCCATCCGTTCACCACAAGTCGCGCATAGACCTAAACAGTCAGTGCTACAAATTGGTTGAAATGGGAGGTTTAGAACCACCGCGTCGAGAATCACTTGTTCAAGATCGATTTGCTCGTCTTCAACAACGAAGTCATCCTCGCTGCTTAAAGAATAGGCGAAAAGTTCTTGGAAATCTACTTCGACGGGCACGGTCAGTGGGTCAAGGCAGCGGCTGCACTCAGCCACGGCATCGCCGAAGACCTCACCGGTAGCCAAAATGCCCTCGTGAACCGACTCAAATCTGAGGTCTAGGTCGACATCTTCGCCTGCCGGAACCGAGGCAACTGCTGTGCCGAGTGCGCTTGGCAGGGTGATTTCGAGCTTGTATTCACGCATATTGCCCGGTTTGTGCATCAAATCGTGCACAGACATCACGAACGGCGATGGATTCGCCATAACTATGCCCTAGCTTGCTTGGTCGAGGCTTTGAGGGCCTTGACTACGGCTGCTGGCACATAGTTCTCGACTGAGCCACCGAGTTCGGCAACCTGCTTGACCAGGCTGCTCGATACGAAGCCCTGACCTGGGTCGGCAGGCATGAAAATGGTCTCAACGCCGGCCAAGTCGCGGTTTACGCGGGCCATCGGCAGTTCATATTCGAGGTCTGCGTTGTTGCGAACGCCCTTGATTAGCACGCTAGCGCCCACCTTGCGGCAGTAGTCAACCAAAAGGCCGTTGTCTAGGGTGTCGACGATCACCTTGGTGCTTGTCGGAAACGCCTTGCCAAATCGGGCAGCCTCGGTGAAACTCGCCTCGATAAGGGCAACACGCTCTTCGCTCGAGAAATAAGGCTTCTTGGCTGGGTTGTGCACCACGACGATGTGAAGTTCATCGAATAGCGCTGCGGCACGTGCCGCAATGTCTAGGTGACCAAAAGTTACCGGGTCAAAACTGCCAGGGTAAACAGCGATTTTCTTCATGGGTCAAGGCTATTAGTTTTTGCTGAGGTTGTCTTGGGCAGATTGCTCGAGTGCGGCAAGAGCCTTGGCGAGCTGAGGGTTTTTCTCGAGGGTTGGGTCTTGGTCGAGCACCGCCTCGGCTTGGGTTCGTGCGTCTTGAATCAGTGCCGAATCACGGATGACCCGAAGCAGCTTCAGGCTGCTTCGCCCGCCCGACTGAGTTGCACCAAGCACATCGCCTTCGCGGCGAAGTTCGAGGTCGATTTCGCTGAGCTTGAAACCATCGAGGGTTGAGGCAACGGCCTGAACTCTTTCGAGCGCGATGCTGCCCGGTTCGGCTGCTGTGAGCAAAAGGCAGAGACCCGCGTTGCCACCACGACCAACGCGCCCGCGAAGCTGGTGAAGCTGGCTGATGCCGAAACGATCTGCGTCGATGACAACCATCACAGTTGCGTTTGGAACGTCAACACCGACCTCGATTACAGTCGTCGAAACTAGAACATCAATTTCGCGATTCGCAAAACGATTCATCACATCGTCTTTTTCTTCGCTAGACATGCGGCCGTGCAACATTTCGATGCGCAAATCTTTGAGCACATCGGTTTCGCTAAGTGCCGCAGTCATGCCAACAACGGTTGCGAGAGGTGGTCGTTTTTCTTGCAATTCGAGTTCGTCGTCGACCTCGATTGAAATTTCTTCGTCGCTCTGGTTTTCGCTTTCGTCGATGCGCGAGCAAACCACAAAAGCCTGCCTGCCGTTCGCGACCTCTTCGGCAATGCGTGACCAGGTGCGTGAGACAAGAGCCGATTGCGACTGTTGAACGACGTGCGATGTGATTGGCTGGCGACCGGCTGGCAGCTCAGTCAAAGTCGAAATGTCTAGGTCACCAAAAACGCTGACGGCGAGGGTTCGCGGAATCGGCGTTGCCGTCATGGTCAAAACGTGAGGAGGCTTCTTGCCCTTGAGGCGCAAGGCCTCCCGCTGCTCAACGCCGAAGCGGTGCTGCTCGTCAATCACGATCAACCCGAGGTCGAAGAACTCGACCTTGCTCGAGATCAGGGCGTGCGTGCCAACAACTATCTGGGCCTTGCCGCTCACTATCTGCAGCAGTGCTCGCTTGTGCTCAGCCGTGCCGAGTTGGCCAGTGAGCAGGGTAAGACCAAGTTTGTCGGCGAGGTCATCGCCAAGAGTCTTGCGAATCGAGCGAATATGCTGAGCGGCAAGAACCTCTGTAGGTGCAAGCAGCGCAGATTGCCCGCCGCTCTCGGCCACGGCCAACATGGCGCGAACGGCAACCAATGTCTTGCCCGAACCAACCTCACCCTGCAGCATGCGGTGCATCGGGTGCTCGCGAGCAAGGTCATCGATCAGGTCGTTGCCAACTTCAACCTGGCCATTGGTGAGAGTGAACGGCAGTGCAGCGTCAAAATCTTTAAGCAGTTTTCCGGCAGCACGTGGAGTTGCGGTTAGCGTCGCGTTTTCGCTTCGGCGCTTCAATAATGTGGCTTGCAACAAGAAAGCCTCGTGAAAACGAAGAGTGTCTCGTGCTTCTTGCCAGTCGTGCTCGGTCTCTGGTCGGTGAATGTCTCGAATGGCTTTGTCGAGCGAGAGCAAACGATTCTTGGCGACGACCTCTTGTGGCAATTCGTCTTCGAGCGGTGCCATCACGTCGAGCAGCACACCGACCGCGCGGCCAATCATCCAAGTGGTGACTTTTGAAGTTGCCGGATAAATCGGTATCGGCAAATCGGCCCAACGTTTTGCATCAGCCTCGTCGATGTCTTCTGCGAACAATTCATAGTCGGGGTGCGAAAGTTGCAACTTGCCCTGATAGCTCGAGATCTTGCCGGCGAACAATCCACGTGAGCCCGGCTTTAGTTCTTTGGCTCGCCAGGCTTGATTGAAGAAGGTTGCAGACAAGAAGCCTTCGCCATCAGTGATGCGCACCTCGAGAATGTTGCCAGCCTTGCCGCGCATGTATCTCTCGCGAACATCGACGACGTCGGCAACCACGGTCACGGCCTCGCCCACCGGAATCTCGGCAATCGGCGTGAGTTCACCTCGGGTCGAATAGCGACGCGGAAAGTGCTGAAGCAGGTCACTCACGGTTCGAAGGCCAAGGTGCTTGAAGAGCGCCTTAGACGTGCGGTCGCCGAGCAGGTCGGTGAGCGAGTCTTCGGGCAACAGCATGCTTCAATCTTCGCCGACAGGTTAGGCTTGGCGACAAATGACACGGATAATCGGCGGATACGCGGGCAGTCTTCGACTCGGCTCGCCAGCCAAGAGCACAAGACCAACCAGCGACCGCATTCGCGAGAGCATTTTCAGCAGACTCGAGTCGCGCGATGCCATCGTGGGCAAGGTCGTGCTTGACCTATACGCCGGCACCGGCGCTCTCGCTCTCGAGGCAATCAGTCGCGGAGCTGTCGCTGCCCTGCTAGTCGAACGCGATGGCAAGGCCGCTGCGGTTTGCATTCAGAACGCGCTCTTGGTGCACAAGTCACTCGCGAAGCAAGACATCGATGTCGAAACAAAAGTGGTCAACAAGGCAGTGGCAAGTTATTTGAGCACGGCAACTCACGAATTCGATTTGGTTTTTATTGACCCACCATATGAGATCGCTAACGCAGAGATCGAAGAGAACCTGGCAGCCCTACTGCCACGTCTCAACGCAGAGGCGACTGTGATTGTTGAGCGCTCGAGTCGTGGCGAAAAGTTTGCAGTGCCAGATGGCTACGAACTTGAAGAATCAAAAAGCTACGGCGACACCGAAGTCTTCTGGCTGAACCGCGCCTAGTGCGTCGCAGCCGCTAAAGCGAACCGCTTAGATGTGGCGCTCGACAGGGCCAACATAGACCTGTTGCGGGCGACCAATCTTGGTGTGGTTGTCTGTCATCATTTCGCGCCAGTGGGCGATCCATCCTGGCAAACGACCGATTGCAAATAGCGGCGTGAACATGTGCGGCGGAAAGCCCATTGCCTTGTAGATAACACCGCTGTAGAAGTCGACGTTCGGGTAAAGCTTGCGCTCGGCGAAGTATGCATCTGAAAGCGCTGCCTCTTCGAGCTGCTTTGCAATTTCGAGCAGTGGGTCGTTGATGCCGAGGTCGTGCAACACAGAGTCTGCAGTTGCCTTGACGATCTTGGCGCGTGGGTCGAAGCTCTTATAAACGCGGTGACCAAAGCCCATCAGACGAATGCCGTCTTCTTTGTTCTTCACGCGATCTACGTAGCGCTGAACGCTTTCGCCAGAATCACGGATGTGCGTGAGCATGTCGATAACTGCTTCGTTAGCACCTCCGTGCAGAGGGCCAAAGAGCGCATTGATGCCGGCTGAAACAGATGCAAAGAGGTTTGCCTGGGTCGAGCCAACCAAGCGAACAGTCGAAGTCGAAGCATTCTGCTCGTGATCTGCGTGCAATGTGAAGAGAGTGTCTAGAGCCTTGGTGACAACCGGGTTCTGAACGTAGTCTTCGGCCATGTTGCCGAAGCAGAGGCGCAAGAAGTTTTCTACGTAGCTCAACGAATTGTCTGGGTAGAGCAATGCCTGACCGAGCGAGTTCTTCTGCGCATATGCAGCCAACACCGGAAGCTTTGCAATCAAGCGAATGGTTGAAAGCTCAACCTGTGCTGCGTCGTGTGGGTTAAGTGAGTCTTGGTAGAAAGTCGAAAGTGCTGATACGCCGGCAGATAGAACTGACATCGGGTGCGCGTTCTGTGGCATCGCGTGAAAAATGTTTTTGAGATCTTCGTGAATCAAAGTGTGGCGACGAATGCGATCTTCAAAGTTGCCAAAATCGCTAGCGCTTGGCAACTCGCCATAAATCAAAAGATAGGCATTTTCGAGAAAACTCTTCGAGCCGGCAAGCTCTTCGATTGGGTAACCGCGATAACGCAAAATTCCCTTGTCGCCGTCGATGTAGGTGATCGCCGAACGTGTTGCCGAAGTGTTTACGAAGCCAGGGTCAAAAGTGTTTAGACCGGTAAGCGAGCTGAGCTTTGAAATGTCGATTGCCGAGTGACCATCGGTCGCGTTGAGAATAGGCAATTCGGCACTCTTGCCGCCGATGCTAATCAGGGCGGTGTCTGTCGAAACTGGCTCAGTCAATGGTTCTCCTTGGGGCATAAAGGCTTCTTTAGCCTATGGCATCGCGCAAACGGCGGGCAGCCTCTGCAATTTTGTCATCAGTTGCTGTCAGCGAGAAGCGCACGTGCTGGGTGCTGAACTCGCCATAGAACGTGCCAGGCACAACGACAATGCCGAGGTCTGCCATGCGGTCAACCGTCTTCCAGCAGTCTTCGTGCAGGGTTGCCCAAAGGTAGAGCCCTGCCTCGCTGTCGCTCAGCTCGAAGCCATAGTCGCGCACGGCCGAGAGCAAGACCTCGCGGCGCTCGCGATAGAGCTCTTTGGCAACGGCCACGTGCTCATAGTCGCCGAGGGCCACCGTCATTGCTCTCTGAACCGGCCAAGGTGTGTTCAAACCCGAGTGCATGCGCAGGTTCACGAGACCCTTGATGAGCGATGCCTCGCCAACCGCGAAGGCGGCACGGTAGCCCGCTAGGTTCGACTGCTTGCTCAGCGAATAAACAGCGAGCACTCCCTCGTGCGAGCCACCGCAAACACGCGGGTCGAGCACAGACGGAATCAATTTGTCAGACCAGTCATCCCAGCCGAGTTCTGCGTAGCACTCATCGCTCGCAAGCAGCGCACCTAGTTCGCGTGCGCGATCGACCGCAGCTTTCATTTCGGCAACTTCTAGAACGCGACCGTCTGGGTTGCCAGGCGAATTGATCCACGCGAGTTTGGTGTTCGCCGGCCAAAGCGCCGGGTCGTCTTCGCTGACAATTTCAGCGCCGCACATTGCAGCTCCAACAACATATGCCGTGTATGCAACCTTCGGCTGCACGACTACATCGCCGGGTCCGAGACCCATCAGCAACGGCAGCCAAGAGATGAGCTCTTTCGAACCGATGGTTGGCATAACCTGCTCAGGCTTCAAACCCTCAACACCGCGACGGCGAGCGAACCATTCGACAACCGCAGCTTTGAATTCTGGTGTTCCACCGGTCGATGGGTAACCAGGTGCGTTTGATGAACCGTTTAGCGCATCTTGAATAATCGAAGGGGTTGGGTCAACCGGTGAACCAACCGAAAGGTCTACTGCCCCACCGGCGTGCAAAGCTGCTTTAGCCGCATAAGGCTTTAACTGTTCCCACGGATACTCGGGCAGTCGATCGAACAAAAGTTTTTACTCGCCCTGAGGTGCTACGGCTTCAACTACCGCGTGGTCTCCGGCAATCTTGCCAACTTTTGCAGCTCCGCCAGGTGAACCAACGGTGCTGAAAAATTCAACGTTTGCCTTGTAGTAATCGGCCCACTGCGAAGGTAGGTCATCCTCGTAATAAATTGCCTCGACCGGGCAAACCGGCTCACAGGCACCACAGTCAACGCACTCATCCGGGTGAATGTAAAGCATGCGGTCGCCCTCATAGATGCAGTCAACCGGGCACTCTTCGATGCAGGCCTTGTCTTTGACATCGACGCATGGCAACGCGATTACGTAGGTCACTTCTGCTCCTCTTGGGCGTTCAGGCCGCTAATCGGGCCTTTGCTATTGGCTAGTTTAACGGTGGCCAGACGCACTTCGACGCCAAGTGTCTGGGCGAAGTCTCGGAAACAACATGACCAGACCGCATATTGCCGCAGAGCCATAAGCCCAGATGTTGCCAACCTCGTTGCCATAAATAATCACGTCGCTGCCCGGCTGGGTTTGCGATAGCCAGAACACCGTCGAAACAAAGCTCAGGGTCAACAGGTATAGCGCTCCTCGCGAGTTGCGAAGCAGGCGAAGTGCGAGCGCAAGCGAAGCCACCATCGTGAAAGCGACGAGCAAGCCAATCGGAAAATGATCTGTCGGGCTAACTTGCACAGAGTGCAAGAGGCTGCCGGCTAGGCCAAGCAATACACCCAGAGGCAGAGCCCAGAAGAAAGTAAGAATCGGTCGAAGGTGAACCAACGGGCTCGGGTTTGCCTTGCGAATGCGTTCTGGTTCGTCGTAACGAATTTCTGAATTAGAAACTGAATAGGTCTCGGCAAAAATCGATACCTGGCTAGAGTGCGCTTCGAGAGCTGCGCGCTTGAACTTCGCGGTGGTTTGGTTTCCGATAGCGACGTCGAAACGCTCACCTGGTTCAGCCAACACCCAGAACTGCGGTGCACGCTTGCGAGCGCGACGATATTGACGAATTGCCATTGCAGTTGCCTGGTGTGCCATCTTGTGATCTGGGTGGCCATAACCACCCTTGGGGTTGTATGTCAAAATCGCGTCTGGTTTGAATTCCTTCATGACTCGTTCAATGTCTTCGGCGATTACCGCGGTCGAAGCAGAAGCGAGCGACATCTCGTCGGTGCGATGTTTCTTAGTTGGTCGGCCCATCGCGTTGATTCGCATTCCGCTGTCTAGAAATGCACGAGTTCCAGCGAACGAGTGATGAAGGGTTGATCCGGCTTTGCCAAGTTCGTCTAGCGCAACGCGAAGCTCACCGGCGCGAAATGCACCCATCGCACGAAGTTGACCTTCGAGCCCTTTGAGTTCTTCGAGCTTCACTTTGCCGCGCTCTCCACGCGTCAGGGTGAGAACATAAACCTCTGCCCCGGCTGCCAATCGCTCGGCAATGATGTGGCCGCTGAACAGGCTCTCGTCGTCTGGGTGGGCGTGCACCACGAGAAGGCGACGAGGGTTAAACGCTTGCTTAGGCATTCCTCTACTTTAAACGCCTATTGACGACTTAGGTGAACCTAACTTAGGCTTGCCTTACCACCGAAACCCGTCTGATAACGGGCCCTGAAAGGTAAACAAATGCTCGCAAACTTCTTTATCGGCCTGCGCGAGGGCCTAGAAGCCGCACTAATTGTCGGAATCCTCGTTGCCTACGTAATCAAAATTGGCCAGCCAAAACGCATCAGAACCATCATGTATGGCGTTAGCGCCGCGGTTGTCGCCTCAATTGGCGTGGCCCTATTGCTGAACTACACAGTCGAGACTGTTCCGGCCGGCACCAGCGAACTCATCGCTGGCGTCAGCTCTGCTCTAGCCGTGGTGTTCGTCACCTGGATGATCTTCTGGATGAAAACCCAGAGCAAGGCACTCGGTTCAACTTTGCGCAATCAGGTTGATGCTTCACTCACCAAGTCGAGCTTTGCCCTGTTTGCAATTGCTTTCACTGCAGTTATTCGCGAGGGCATCGAGACCGCCGTATTTCTCTGGAGCGCAAGCCAGGCCACTGGCTCAGGTGAAAGCCCTGTTCTCGGTGCTGTGCTCGGCCTAGGTGTTGCCACCGCTGCCGGCTACCTCTTGTTCAAGGGTGCGCTCAAGATCAACATCTCAAAATTCTTCAACTACACAGGTGCATTCTTGATTTTGGTTTCGGCCGGAATTCTCGCTTACGCGGTCAAAGAGTTCGAAGAGGTCTTCACTCTGCCACTTCAGGCACTCACCTATGACGTAACCGGCATCTTGCCTAAGAAGTCACCTATCGAGTCTGTCTTGCACGGCATGATCGGTTTCAACTCAGCACCAACCAACTTGCAAACCCTGATTTGGTTTGCATACATTGCTCCGGTTACTTACCTCTTCGTCAAGCGAAGCAAAACGAAAACCGCTTAACAAAAAAAGACCCCGCAATCGCGGGGTCTTTTTTTAACTTCTATTCGCTTGCGCGCTTGCGAGCCGAGGCAGCACGAGCACGAAGGTTCGGGTCTAGCTCGAGCTTGCGAATGCGTGTTGCCTCAGGGGTTACCTCAACACACTCGTCTTCACGAGCGAACTCGAGGCACTCTTCAAGAGAGAGCTTCTTTGGTGGGGTTAGCGCCTGGAACTCATCGCTCGAAGCTGCACGCATGTTGGTGAGCTTCTTCTCTTTAGTGATGTTGACTTCCATGTCGTCTGCGCGAGAGTTCTCGCCGACAACCATTCCCGCATAAACCTCAGAGGTTGGCTCAACGAAGAACGAGCCACGCTCCTGAAGTGCGATCATTGCGAACGGAGTGGCAACACCAGCGCGGTCGGCAACCATCGAACCGTTTTGACGGGTCACGATTTCACCAGCCCATGGCTCATAGCCTGCGGCAAGTGCGTTTGCGATTCCGGTTCCCTTGGTGGTGGTCAAGAACTCAGTTCTGAAACCAATCAAGCCACGGCTAGGCACCTTGAATTCCATGCGAACCCAACCCGTGCTGTGGTTCACCATGTTGGTCATGCGACCCTTGCGAGAAGCCATTAGCTGGGTGATTGAACCCAAGAATTCCTCAGGAACGTCGATGGTTAGGTCTTCAACCGGCTCGTGCAGCTTGCCGTCTACCTTCTTGGTAACTACCTGTGGCTTGCCGACGGTTAGCTCATAGCCTTCACGTCGCATCTGCTCAACAAGGATGGCAAGCGCAAGCTCTCCACGACCCTGTACTTCCCAGGCGTCTGGGCGCTCGGTAGGCAGAACCTTGAGCGATACGTTACCGATTAGCTCTTTGTCTAGGCGGTCTTTGACCAAGCGTGCGGTGACCTTAGCGCCCTTGACGCGACCTGCCATTGGTGAGGTGTTGATTCCGATGGTCATCGAGATTGCAGGGTCGTCAACCTTGATTAGTGGCAGCGGGCGAACGTCGTTCGGGTCTGCGAGAGTTTCACCAATCGTGATTTCTTCGATTCCGGCAACAGCAACGATGTCACCAGGGTTTGCTTCGTCAGTCGGAAAACGGTCTAGCGCTTTGGTCTTTAGAAGCTCGGTGATCTTCACGGTCTGAGTGGTTCCGTCGTGGCGAACCCAAGCGACCTGCTGGCCCTTCTTTAGGGTTCCGTTGAAGATGCGGAGCAAAGCTAGACGACCCAAGAACGGCGATGCGTCGAGGTTGGTCACGTGTGCTTGAAGTGGGTGTGCGTCGTCATACTTTGGCGCAGGAATGTACTTCATGATTGCTTCGAACAAAGGCTCTAGGTCTTCGTTGTCAGGCAAGGTGCCGTCAGCTGGCTTGTTCATCGAAGCGCGACCGGCACGACCCGAAGCATAGATAACTGGCAGGTCGAGAATTGCGTCGACGTCGAGCTCAGGAACATCCTCGTGAATGTCGCTAGCTAGACCCAAAAGCAAGTCGTGGGTCTCTTCGACGACTTCGTCGATTCGAGCGTCTGGGCGGTCGGTCTTGTTTACGAGCAAGATAACCGGAAGGTTCGACTCAAGAGCCTTGCGCAAAACGAAACGGGTCTGTGGCAATGGGCCTTCAGATGCGTCTACCAAAAGCACAACACCGTCAACCATTGAAAGACCGCGCTCAACCTCGCCACCGAAGTCGGCGTGGCCTGGGGTGTCAATCACGTTGATGGTGATTTCTTTGCCGCCAGAGTGTTTGCCCTTGTAGGCAATTGCGGTGTTCTTCGCGAGAATGGTGATTCCCTTTTCGCGCTCTAGGTCGCCCGAGTCCATGACTCGTTCGCCGACGTTTGAGTGGTCGCTGAATGATCCGGTCTGGCGAAGCATTGCATCGACCAGGGTGGTCTTTCCGTGGTCTACGTGAGCAACGATTGCTACGTTGCGCAGGTCATCTCTAGAGGCCAAAGCCATGATTAAGTCCTTGTTATTTAGACAATTCTTGGCACAGCAAGATGAGTGCCAGATTTGTGATGTTGGGCGATCGCCCTCGATGCCCCAAGTCTAACCGTTGAGAGCCCAATTCCAATAGCCATAGGTTGCCGTGCCGCCATATGGCGCTGAAACCACGGTCTTCACGCGCTTGCCATAAACCAGAAGAGCTGGCACTTGATAGAGCGGCAAACCAAATTTTGAGGCATAGAGTCGGGCGTCGATGGTCTTCAGCACGGCAATCTGGTCGATTGTCTCTGATTTGCTCGAGTACTCAACCAATAGCGCGTCGAGCTCGGCGTCTTCAAACAACGTGGCGCTGCCACCGGTGAACCAGTATGGGTCGCCCGCCGATTCGCCAGCTAGAGCAACGGTCGTGATGAACACGTCGAACTCCCCTGTTGCCGAAACGGTTCTCGGGTCTCTAACCGAAACGTCGATCAGATTGAACCCAACCGCCGTCGCATACTGACTCAGCAACGAGAACTCTTGCTTCGCTCTCGGGTTATTGCTGTCGAACAAAACACGAATTTCGACCGGCGTTGAGATGTTTGCGGTCTCGAGCAGTTCAGCGGCTGCCTCAGCATTTTGAGTCAAAAACCCTGATGATCCGTTCGACTCAGTGAAAGGCGTGTAGTAATTCGAGCCGTTCGAATAGAACCAAGACTTGGCCTCGATGACAGGGTTATCTGCGCTCAAAGCGTTCAAGATCTTTGCCCGAGGAATCAACTTCAAAAACGCATCGCGAAGCACCTGCTGTTTCTCGACGTCGCTCGAAGTCGATCTAAAGACGCTCTGTTCAGAGAAGTTCAGCAAGATCGCTTCGATGCTGTTGCTTGCCGAAAACTCATATTTCGCACCTGCCGATTTCGCGAGGCTAACCAAGTCGGTGTTTGTGGCAATTCCAGACTCGGCCGGTGCGCAGATGTCTACTTCGCCAGCCTGCATTGCGGCTAACATCGCGGTTGCGTCTGAATAAAACTTTATGCTCACGGTATCGATTGTCGGCAACGGGCCCCAAGCGAATTCGCGATTGGCCTTCAGCGTGAGCGAGACTCCAGGGGCGTGAGCAGCTACCGCATAAGGGCCGGCGGTGACTTGCTGTAACTCGTTGCCACCGCGAGCCAAATAAAGACCCGAGTATTGCTCGGCAATCAGCGCTTGATCTTCGAGGTTTGCCGATTGAACGGCTTGCTCAAATCGAGCGAGAGCCGAAGTTGCATCGCTGACCGCGAATGCCTTCATTGCGACCAGGTGGGCAGCAGCGTTGATGGTGAGATCGTCTTGCCAGTCGGCAACTGCACGGTCATAGGTGATGGTTAGAGACTTTTTGTCTGCTGAAACCTTTGGAATGCTGGTCGTCCACTTGAGACCCGAACCCCTGCGCACGCTCTCGAAACCGACCTCTAGTGGGTTTCTGGCAGCCAGCCAAGAGAGCAGCAGGTCATCTGCAGAAACGGCCACGCCATCGCTCCACTTTGCCTTGCCGGTGAGCGCATATTCGACTCTCAACGGGTTTTTGCCGAGCACCTTGACCGAGCCGAATTCTTCGTTTGCCACGAGAGCCCCGGCTTCATCCGTGTGAAAGAAACTCGGGTTGAGCAGTGCCGAAACTTCGCGGTTTACGGCAAGTGCTGCATCGTTGGTTGCGTTGTCAGCGTTGGTCGAGTTGAAGTCGTTGGTCAGCGCAATCGAAATTTGAGAACCCGATTGAATTCCAGTTGGTGAGCACGCGGTCAGTGACGACGCGATGAAAGCCGATGCAAGCAGTGCAACAAAAAACTTCTTCAAGAAATACTCCGAAAAACTAAGCGGGTGCCTAAAGGTTACCCTCTAAACACCCGCTGAGCCTGTGAACTTACTTGGCTGCCAAACGCGCTTCGCGGCGCTTCTTCTGCTCGGCAGGGTCAGGAATCGGAACAGCAGCAATCAAGCGCTGAGTGTAAGGGTCGCGTGGGTTCTTCAGAATCTGGTCGCGAAGACCCTCTTCAACCAATCGACCGTGCTGCATCACTGCGATTCGGTGAGACAAAATGTCGACTACGCCGAGGTCGTGGGTGATGAACAAGCAGGCAAACTTGAGCTCTTCTTGAAGGCCCTGAAGCAGGTCGAGGAATCGAGCCTGAACAGACACGTCGAGCGCTGAGGTTGGTTCGTCAGCAATCAAAAGGTCTGGAGTCAAAGCAAGTGCTCGTGCGATTCCAACGCGCTGACGCTGACCACCAGATAGCTCGTGTGGGTAACGGTTGCGGTAGCTGCGAGGAAGCTCAACTGAGTCAAGAAGGTCTTCTACCTTTTGGTTCAACTCGTCGCCCTTTGCGAGGCCAGCCAAGAAGATTGGCTCGCCGATGCTCTCACCAATTGGCAAACGAGGGTTCAAAGAAGAAGCAGGGTCTTGAAAGACGATGCCGGTCTTGCGGCGAACCTGAGATAGCGCCTTGTTGTTTCCGTGAAGAATGTCGTAACCAGAAACGCTGATGGTTCCGGCGTTGATTGGAATAAGACCGATGGCTGCGCGACCGATAGTGGTCTTGCCAGAGCCTGACTCGCCAACGAGACCGACGATTTCACCCGGATAGATTTCGAGGTTGAAGTCTTGAACAGCCTTGAAAGCCGGAATGCGGCCACGCTTCGGATATTCAACTTCAACGTTTTCGATCTTCAAAACCGGGACTGCCTTTGTAGCGCCCTCTTGCTTGAGTTCACGAACAGCAACGGTGCCGAGCTTAGGAACAGCTGAAAGCAACTGCTGGGTGTATGGGTGCTTTGGTCGGTTGAAGATGTTGTCTGCGGTGTCGTGCTCGACCGTAAAGCCATCTTTCATAACCAGGATCTCGTCGGCCATGTCTGCAACAACACCCATGTCGTGAGTGATTAGCAAAATGCCCGAGTTGAGCTTGTGACGAAGGTCGCGCATCAAGTCAAGAATTTCGGCCTGAACGGTCACGTCGAGCGCTGTAGTCGGCTCGTCGGCAATCAACAGCGCTGGGTCGCAGGCAAGAGCAACGGCGATCATCGCGCGCTGCTTCTGGCCACCCGATAGCTGGTGAGGGTATTTGTCGAATGAGCTGGCTGGGTTAGGAATATCTACCATGGTCAACAGTTCGATAGCTCGCTCTTTCGCAGCCGCCGGGCCCATCACAAAGTGAGTGCGAAGAGTTTCAACGATCTGAAAACCGATTGTGTAAACCGGGTTCAGAGCGGTCATCGGCTCCTGAAAGATGTAAGCAACTTCTTTGCCGCGAAACTTGCGAATCTGCGAGTTAGAGAGCCCGAGCATCTCTTCGCCCTTGATCTTTACGCTGCCGCTAAGGCGTGCGTTAGATGCAAGAAGGCCCATGAGACCCATCGAGCTAGAACTCTTGCCAGAACCTGACTCACCAACGATGGCGAGAACTTTGCCGGCCTGAACTTCGTAGTTCATGTCGATAGCTGCTGGATACCAGCTGCCATCAACCCAGAATTCAACGTTGTAGTTTTCGACCTTGAGAATTGGTGTAGTCACTGTAATTACTTTCTTTCTTCAACGGCAGTTAACGACAAACCTGCGAAACTTAGTGAATGACGAATTTGATTGTTTTCAGACCCAAGAGCTCCCTCATTTTGGCAGCAACTGCTGGCGCCATGATTTTGCTCTTCTTGGTTCAAGTCATTTTCTTTAGCGAGCGCATCGAGTACTCGAGCATCGCTTTCGGCGCTTTGCTGGCAACAACCGTTTGGCTGCTGCTGGTTCGCCCAAAGCTCGAGGTCTTCAACGAGGGAATCACGATTGTGAACCCCCTGCTCACAGCAACCGTTCCGATGCGCGAAATCGACACCATCGACACTCGCTACGCCTTGACCATCTTCACTCGCGGCAAGAAGATCAGCGTCTTTGCTGCACCCGCACCCGGCCGCTGGCACACCAGATCGGTTCGTGCTAGCGAGCTCAAGGGCCTCGAGCTGAACTCCGGCACCATTATCAGCCCCGGCGACTCGCCCCGCAGCCACTCCGGTCAGGCAGCACAAATCATCAAGCTGCGCATCAAGAGTGTTGGCTCCGAGGTTGGCGACCTGCGAGCTAGTGCCCGATTCAATTACGCAGCAGCTTGCGCTTTGGTTGCCAGCATCGCGCTGTTCTTGATTCTTAGTGTTTTGCACGTTTAGACCGCTGACTTCTTAATCTCGCGCGCAGCCGCCTTTTCTTTGGCGGTGATGCGGCGCTTCTGACGTGGGTCAAACGCGTCACGCAAACCATCACCAATGAAGTTGATGCAAAGCGCAATCGAGATGATGAAGAAACCTGGGTACCAGAACAACCACGGACGGGTGCTGAATGCCTCTTGGTAGAGGCTAATTAGCGAACCGAGTGAAACGTCTGGCGAAACCACACCGAAGCCAAGGTAGCTAAGTGCTGTTTCAGTAAGAATCGCACCTGACATCGACAGGGTCACCGACACGATGATGACACCCACGGCGTTCGGCAAGATGTGCTTGAAGATGATGCGTCGGTTAGATGCACCGGCAACTCGAGCGGCGTCAACGAATTCACGCTCGCGCAAGCTCAAGAACTCGCCGCGCACGAGTCGCGAAAGGCCTGTCCAGGCAAATAGACCCAGATAGAGCCCAAGGAACATCACACCTAGGTTTCCGACGCGGAAACCAATTACCGCACCGATGATGATCGCAGGAATAGTGATGATGAGGTCGGTGAAACGCATCAAGATGGTGTCAATCCAGCCGCGGTAGAAGCCAGAGATTGCACCGACAACGGTTCCGATGACTCCACCGAGGGTGCCGATGATGAGCATGATCAAGATCGACTGCTGTGCACCACGCATAACTAGAGCGAAGTAGTCGCGACCAATGTCATCTTGACCAAACGGGTGGTCGCCGATGCCAAAGTTTTCGGTGAAAGGCACCAAGTTCAGGGTCGGGCAACCCACGGTTCCGCCAGGGCAAGACTCATACTCGAGCTCTGGAAGGTCGTTAATCGAGTAGTGCCACCAACCAGAAATCGTAATTGGCTTCTCTTCGCTTCCGAGGTGAATACCCGATGCCGTAAAGACAAAAAGAATGATTGAAAGCAGCGAGAAAAGAGCGACCATCGCCGCGCGGTGTCGCACGAAGCGACGAAGAACGATCTGACCCTGGCTTAGACCCTCGGTCTCTTTGTTAGCGATGGCATTTTCGTTGCCCTGTGCCGCTGACTCAGTTGATTCGATGTTGTTTTTCTTAGCCATGAAATTACCTCACACGGATTCTTGGGTCTAGGGCCGAATAGACAAGGTCGGCGAAAAGGTTAGCCATTAGAGCTAGGAAGCTGGTGATGATTGCAACACCCATCAACAGGTTCAAGTCGAATGTCGTGATGGCCTTGTTGAACAAGGTTCCCATTCCGATCCAACCAAAAACGCGCTCGGTGATAATCGCTCCACCAATGAGTCCGGCGATGTCCCAGGCAACCAAGGTGGTTAGCGGAATCATCGCGTTTCTAAAGGCGTGACGCATGATCACGGTGCGCTCGGTTAGACCCTTTGCGCGTGCGGTGCGAATGTAGTCCTGGTTTAGAACTTCAAGCAAGCTGCCTCGGGTGTAGCGCACATAGCCAGCAAACGAGATGATGCAAAGTGCAACAGTTGGCAAGACCAAGTGCAACAGTGCGTCGAGAGTTGACATCCAGAAGTCAGGGTTAGCCATCAGTTCGTCTTGAAGCAAGGTGTTGGTTTGACCAACGGTTGGAATCGGTCTGAAGAAGATGTAGTCGCTGCTGGTATAAGGCAACCAGGTCTGCATCAACTTGTCGACAAAAATGAAGCCAGCCACGATCACAGCTGTAATGGTGGTCGTTCGCATTACTGCCGAGCGGTCTTCTTT
>JAGOAI010000021.1 GCA_017983965.1 Rhodoluna sp.
CACTTCGGTGACCCGCTTTCTGCTTTAACCAAATTTCTGTTTAGGCTTTAGACATGTATTTGATTGGGCTAACCGGTGGCATCGCCGCCGGCAAGAGCACCGTCGCCAAGCGGTGGGTTGAACTAGGCGCAATCGAAATTGATGCAGATCAAATTGCCCGAGAGGTTGTCGAACCCGGCACCGTCGGCCTGCAACGAATTCGTGAACATTTTGGCTTTGGCGTGCTCAACGAAGATGGCTCGCTCGACCGTGCAGCACTTGGCAAAGTGGTCTTCGCCAATCACAGCGAGTTGAATGCTCTCAACGCAATTGTTCATCCACTGGTGAAGGCACGCACCGCAGAGTTGCTTGCCGAAATGCCAGCACATGCCATTGTGATCTATAACGTTCCATTGCTCGTCGAGGCCGCGGTCGACCACGACTTCGACACCGTGGTAACCGTCGAAGCGCCCGAAGAAGAACAGCTGCGCCGCCTAGTGGGCATCCGTGGCATGACCGAGTCTGAAGCCAAGGCGCGAATCGTGACGCAGGCGAAACCGGTCGAAAGAGCTGCACGCGCAGATCGCATTCTCAGCTCAAACCAAGACATACACCTGTTATTGCGCGATGCAGATGCGTTGTGGCGCGACATCGAGAAATCGGCAGCAGCGAAGTTGGCTGGTGTCTAGTGGAAAAAACTCGTGCGCTAAACAAATTCGAAGTAATCAGCGAATACACCCCATCTGGCGATCAGCCTCAGGCGATTGCCGAACTCACCAAGAGATTGAACAACGGCGAACGCGATGTGGTTTTGCTTGGTGCCACCGGAACCGGAAAGTCGGCAACCACCGCTTGGTTGGTTGAGCAGGTTCAGCGCCCGACTTTGGTTCTTGCTCACAACAAAACCTTGGCCGCCCAGTTGGCCAACGAGTTCAAGCAACTGCTGCCGAATAACGCCGTCGAATATTTCGTGAGCTACTACGACTATTACCAGCCCGAAGCTTATGTTCCACAGACAGACACCTTCATTGAGAAAGACAGTTCGATCAATGAAGAGGTCGAGCGTCTGCGCTACAAGGCAACAATGAGCCTGCTTTCTCGCCGCGATGTGATCGTGGTCAGCACTGTGAGCTGCATCTATGGCCTCGGCGCACCCGCTGAATACCTAAACCAGAGCGTGCCTCTTCAGGTTGGCGACCGAATCGACAGAGATGCCCTGATTCGCCGCTTTGTCGAGCTGCAATACAAGCGCAACGACATCGACTTCAGCCGCGGCAACTTCAGGGTCAAGGGCGACACCATCGAGATCATTCCGGTCTATGACGAACTTGCCACTCGAATTGAATTCTTTGGCGATGAAATCGAAGCAATCTATTCGTTGTCGCCGCTCACGGGCGAAGTCTTGGGCCAGCCATCGACCGTGGCAATCTTTCCGGCCTCTTATTACGTTGCTCCGGCAGAACAAATGGGTCGGGCAATGGAGGCCATTGAGCACGAGATGATTGCAAGGGTCAAAGAGTTCGAGACCCAGGGCAAATTGCTTGAGGCCCAGCGCATCAAAATGCGAACGACTTTTGACTTGGAAATGATTCGCGAACTCGGCTTCTGCAGCGGAATCGAGAATTACTCGCGACACATTGACGACCGAGAGCCGGGCGAAGCACCTAGTTGTTTGCTCGATTATTTTCCCGACGACTTTTTGACGGTAATCGACGAGTCACACGTAACCGTTCCGCAAATTGGTGCGATGTATGAGGGTGACGCCTCGCGCAAGCGCACCTTGGTTGAGCACGGCTTTAGGCTTCCTTCGGCCATGGATAACCGCCCACTTCGCTGGGATGAATTTCAGCAGCGCGTTGGTCAGACCGTCTACCTATCGGCAACACCTGGCAAATACGAAATGGGCGTGAGCGACGGAGTCGTTGAGCAGATAATTCGCCCGACCGGTTTGATCGACCCGCAGATTGTAGTTAAGCCAACCAAGGGGCAGATTGACGACCTGCTCGAGCAGATTCGCGTTCGAGTCGCCAAAGACGAACGAATTTTGGTCACGACGCTCACCAAGAAGATGTCTGAAGAATTAACCGACTTCTTGACCGAGGCTGGTGTTCGCGTGCGTTACCTACACAGCGACGTCGACACCCTGCGCCGCGTCGAGCTGCTTCGAGAACTGCGCACCGGAGCCTATGACGTTCTCGTTGGCATCAACCTGCTTCGAGAGGGTCTCGATTTGCCTGAGGTCTCGCTCGTCGCGATTCTCGACGCCGACAAGCAAGGTTTCTTGCGCTCGGCCACCTCGCTGATTCAGACCATCGGTCGTGCAGCTCGAAACATCAACGGTGAAGTGCACATGTATGCAGACCGAGTCACTGATGCAATGGCAAAGGCCATCGAAGAGACAGACCGTCGCCGCGAGAAGCAGGTTGCCTACAACCTAGCCAGGGGAGTCGACCCGCAGCCATTGCGCAAGAAGATTGCCGACATCACAGACGACATCATGCGCGAAGAAGAAGACACGGCAAAGCTGATTGCCGAAAACAAGGGCAAGTCATCGAGCAAACTCAAGTCGGGGCAGCCGGCCACAGCAACCAAGGGTCGCAAGGGAATTGCCGGCAAGGCCTACGACGAAATTCTTTCGGTAGTCATAGACCTCGAAGAACAGATGAAGGCGGCTGCCGCCGAGTTGCAGTTCGAACTGGCAGCCCGCATCCGTGATGAAATGGTCGAACTCAAGCGCGAACTTCGTCAAATGGAGGCCGCAGGGCACGTCGACAAGGTTTAGTCGATTTAGACTTCTAGGGTGTCGATCACTCCAGTAACCCACTCAAACAAGCTCGTCGTCAAGGGCGCTCGCGTTCACAACCTAAAGAACCTGAACATCGAGATTCCTCGCGATTCGATGGTGGTATTCACCGGTTTGAGCGGCTCTGGCAAATCGTCTCTTGCTTTCGACACAATCTTCGCCGAGGGCCAGCGACGCTACATCGAGAGCCTTTCTTCGTATGCGCGCCAGTTCTTGGGTCAGGTTGACCGACCAGACGTTGACTTCATCGAAGGTCTGAGCCCTGCCGTTTCGATTGATCAGAAGTCGACGAACAGAAACCCGCGCTCAACCGTCGGAACCATCACCGAGATTCACGACTACCTGCGCTTGCTCTGGGCCCGAATTGGAATTCCTTATTGTGCAGACTGCGGCGAGCGAATCGTGAAGCAGTCGCCTCAGCAAATCGTTGACCAAATTATGGAGTTCGCCGAGGGAACACGTTTTCAGATTTTGGCGCAGATTGTCGACCAGAAAAAAGGCGAGTTTGCCGATCTGTTTCGCGATTTAGTTTCTCAGGGATACGCACGTGCGGTTGTCGATGGCGAAGTCGTGCAGCTCGCCGAGGCAAAACCACTGAAGAAGACTTTCAAGCACGACATCTCGGTCGTCGTCGACCGCCTGGTTGCTAAGAGTGACATCGTTGGCAGACTCACCGACTCGGTAGAAACCGCACTGAAGCTGGCCGGTGGCCGCATAGTCATCGACATGGTCGACGAGAAGAACCCAGCTAAGAAGACTCGAGTGTTCAGCGAAAAGATGTCGTGCCCCAACGAGCACCCACTTGCGATCACCGAAATCGAACCTCGCACATTCTCTTTCAATGCACCATTTGGTGCTTGCCCAGAGTGTGGCGGTCTCGGTACCAAGCAGAGCGCAGACCCAGACCTCGTGCTTGGCGACCCTGACGACTCGATTGCAGACGGAGTGCTGCTGCCGTGGTCAACACCACAGGGCAAGCTCTATCCATACATGACCCGCATGATGCAGGGTCTCGCCACCGAGTTGAAGTTCAAACTGAGCACTCCGTGGAACAAGCTCGACGAAGAAATTCAGCAGGCAGTCTTGTATGGCAACAACTTCGATGTTCAGGTGAAATGGAAGAACAAGTATGGCCGCGAGCTTCGCTACAGCACCGGCTTTGAAGGCGTTATCGCCTATGTCGAGCGAAAACTGCTCGAGACTGAGAGCGACTACGCTCGCGCAAAGTGGGCGGGTTTTCACCGCGAAGTCGAGTGCCCGGCCTGTGATGGCAGTCGCCTAAGACCTGAGGTTCTAGCCATCAAGGTCAACGACAGTTCGATTGCAGACGTTGCCAAGCTCAGCCTTGCCAACTGCTTCGCATTCTTCGAAAAGATCAAACTTGATGCCCGTGACGTCAAGATTGCCGCTCAGGTGCTGCGCGAAATCAAGGCTCGCCTCGAATTCTTGCTCGCCGTTGGCCTCGACTACCTGAGCCTCGACCGCGCAGCCGCAACTCTCAGTGGTGGTGAGGCTCAGCGCATTCGGCTTGCCACTCAGATCGGCTCGGGCCTGACCGGTGTTCTCTATGTGCTCGACGAGCCTTCGATCGGCCTGCACCAGCGCGATAACCGTCGCCTGATCGAAACCCTCATCAAACTACGCGATCTCGGCAACACGTTGCTGGTTGTCGAACACGACGAAGACACCATCAAGGCCTCTGACTGGATAGTCGACATTGGCCCTGGTGCTGGCGTGCACGGCGGAACCGTTGTGCACAGCGGCCCATACAAAGACATTCTGAAGAACAAAGACTCGGTTACCGGCCAATTCTTGAGCGGCAAACAAAAGATCGAAACCCCAACCGAACGCCGCGCGCTTGACCCAAAGCGCAAGGTCAAAGTAATCGGCGCTCGCGAAAACAACCTGAAGAACATCGACGTCGAATTTCCGCTCGGGGTGTTCACAGCCGTAACCGGTGTGAGCGGCTCAGGAAAATCTTCGCTAGTCAACGACATTCTCTATGAGACGCTAGCTAATCGATTGAACGGCGCTAAGGGAGTAGCCGGAAAACACAAGCGCATCGATGGCATCGACCAACTCGACAAGGTAGTTCACGTCGACCAAGCGCCTATCGGCCGCACACCAAGATCAAACCCAGCAACCTACACCGGTGTTTTTGATCACATTCGCAAGTTGTTCGCAGACACCGCCGAAGCGAAAGCGCGCGGCTATCAGCAGGGTCGATTCTCTTTCAACGTCAAGGGCGGCCGTTGCGAATCATGTTCTGGCGACGGAACGTTGAAAATCGAGATGAATTTCTTGCCAGACGTTTATGTTTCTTGCGAGGTTTGCCACGGAGCGAGATATAACCGTGAAACCCTGCAGGTGAAATACAAAGGCAAAAACATTGCCGAGATTCTCGAGATGCCAATTGCCGAGGCTGCAGAATTCTTTGCTCCAATCAACTCGATCGCTCGCTACCTAGAAACCCTTGTTGAGGTTGGCCTTGGCTATGTTCGACTTGGTCAAAGCGCAACCACACTCAGCGGTGGCGAGGCTCAACGCGTGAAGCTAGCAACCGAATTGCAGCGACGCTCCTATGGTCGAACTATTTATGTGCTCGATGAGCCGACAACGGGTCTGCACTTCGAAGACGTTCGAAAGCTGCTCCTGGTGCTAAACGGTCTTGTCGAGAAGGGCAACACCGTGATCGTCATTGAGCACAACCTCGATGTCATCAAGTGTGCCGACTGGGTGATTGACCTAGGCCCTGAGGGCGGAGCGGGCGGTGGCGAGATTCTCGCCATCGGCACTCCAGAGCAGATCGCCAAGTCTGCCAAGAGCTTTACCGGCAAATTCTTGAAAGAAACATTGGCACACTAGAGCCATGTCAGACGAGCTGAGTTTTCGACCGAAAACTTCTGAAATTCCTACCGAACCTGGCGTCTATCGCTGGTTCGATAAGAACGGTCGAGTTCTCTACGTCGGCAAAGCGAAGAACCTCAGAGCCAGACTAAGCAGCTACTTTGCACCGCTAGATAGCCTGCACAGCCGCACGCGACGCATGGTGACCACTGCGACAGATCTTCAGTGGACCATTGTCAAATCTGAATACGAGGCTCTGCAGCTTGAATTTCACTGGATAAAAGAGTTCAACCCGCCGTTCAACGTTGTCTTCAAAGACGACAAGTCTTACCCTTACCTCGCAATTTCGATGTCAGATGCCGTGCCTAGGGCATTCATCACTCGCAACCGCGATCTGCCCGGGCTCAAGTATTTCGGCCCTTACACGAACGCCTGGGCAATTCGCGAGACGCTCGACACCTTGCTAAAGGTGTTTCCGGTTAGAAGCTGCAGTGCCGGAGTTTTCAATCGAGCAAAGAGTTCGAACCGAGCCTGCCTGCTTGCCGACATTGGCAAGTGCGCCGCACCGTGCGTCGAACGGGTAGAACTGAAAGACCACAAGAAAATAGCGAGCGACTTCGCCGACTTCATGGGTGGCGGCGACACCAAGCACATCGAGACTTTGCGAAGTCGAATGTTTCAAGCCAGTGAAGACCAGCACTACGAGCTCGCCGCAAAACTTCGCGACGATGTCGAGGCACTCGAAGCCGTTCTCGAAAAGAGCACTGTCGTCTTCAGCGATCAGACCGACGCAGACCTTTTCGCGATTGCCGACGATGAATTGGCCGCGGCCGTTCAGCAGTTCATCGTTCGCGGTGGGCGCATCCGTGGTGTTCGCGGTTGGGTGGTCGACAAAGAACTCGAACGCGACTTGCCAGAGCTCGTCGAATATGTTCTGCAAAATGTTTACACGGCTGGCAAGAAAGGTGCGGTTGCCGACATTCCTCGTGAAATCATTGTTCCTGCGACTCCACTAGATAACGCAGCGTTACAAATTTGGCTAGGTGAGATGCGAGGCTCAAAGGTCGAGGTGCGCGTGGCGCAAAGGGGCGACAAGCGAGCTCTGCAAGAAACTGCCATGACAAACGCGAAGCACGCGCTGAATCTTTACAAGACCAGACGAAGCAGCGACTTTACCGCTCGAGCAGAGGCACTCGCTGGAATTCAAAAGGCATTGCAACTCGAAGACGCGCCGTTGCGCATCGAGTGCTTCGACGTGAGCCACTTAGCTGGAACCGACGTGGTTGCCTCAATGGTGGTGTTCGAAGACGGTTTGCCGAAGAAAGACCAATACCGACGTTTCTCGATAGAGAGCACGACAGACGACACCGATTCGATCTATCAGGTGCTGATGCGCAGGCTCAAGTACCTGAAGGCACCAGAAACCGACGTCGAGTCTGACCCGACCAAGTTTGCCTATCGACCAAATCTGCTCATTGTCGACGGTGGTCAACCTCAGGTGAGCGCTGCCGTCAGGGCCCTTGCCGACTCTGGCATAACCGATCTGGCCGTCTGCGGGCTCGCTAAGCGACTCGAAGAAGTGTGGCTGCCCGGCGAGAGCTTTCCGGTGATTTTGCCGCGAGCAACAGATGAGCTGTTCTTGCTGCAGCGAATTCGCGACGAAGCCCACCGATTTGCCATCACCTTTCAAAGAAAGAAACGTTCGAGTGCCATTGCTTCAGTTCTCGCAGACATCGCCGGCTTGGGCGATAAGCGCGTTGCAGCCCTGCTGAAACACTTCGGCTCGGCGAAGCGACTCAAAATTGCAACCGTCGACGAAATCGCCGAGGTTGCCGGCATTGGCAAGGTTTTGGCCGCCGAGATTACAACCACGTTAAATCGCGAAAACTGACCCCATCGGCGTGTCGCGAGGGGCTAAACTCGCTCTGCGACACGCCGAAGGGGAGAACATGAACGAGGAACGCAGACACGAACTGCTAATCGTCACCGGCATGTCTGGCGCGGGTCGTTCAACCGTCGGAAACGCCCTTGAAGACCTCGGCTGGTATGTGGTCGACAACCTTCCACCACAGATGCTCGGGCCGATTGCTGACCTCTTCACATTGACCAAGACCAACCTGCCGAAGCTTGCCGTCGTGATCGATGTTCGCGGTGGTGAATTCTTTAGCGAGCTTCACGAAAACCTTGCTCAATTGCGAGGCCGCAATCTGAACCTTCGCTTGCTCTTTCTTGAGGCCACCGATTCAGCGCTGGTCAAGCGATTCGAGCAGGTTCGCAGACCGCACCCTTTGCAAGCAGACGGCACAATTCTCGATGGCATCGCCGCCGAGAGAAATCGACTAATAAGTTTGCGCGAGACCGCCGATGTCATCATTGACACAAGCGAACTAAACGTTCACCAACTCAGCAACAAAATCACAGACAGCTTCTCGCTTGAAGAAAGCAAGAAATTGCATGTCACCGTCATGAGCTTCGGTTTCAAATACGGTCTTCCTGCCGATGCAGATCTAGTTGCAGACATGCGCTTTATTCCGAACCCGTTTTGGCAAGAGGCGTTGAGACCTTTCACCGGTGAAGACCGAAACGTTAGCAACTACGTGCTCAGTGCCGAGGGCGCCGAAGAATTCATCGAGAACTACGTGGCGGCACTGCGGCCCGTGCTCAGGGGATACACCAATGAAAACAAGCGCTACGCAACTATTGCAATTGGTTGCACCGGCGGAAAGCACAGATCGGTTGCCGTGAGCAAGCGAATCGCAACAGAATTGGCAAAACTCGACGACGTCGCAGTGAGCCTGAAACACAGAGATCTAGGAAGGGAATAGCAATGGCGCTAACTTCAGAAGTTAAAGACGAACTAGCCAGAATCGAAATCACCAAGAGCTCGACGCGAGTCGCCGAGTTGTCTGCGATTCTTCGTTTCGCTGGCGGGCTGCACCTAATCAGCGGGCGAATTGTGATTGAGGTCGAAGTCGATGCTGCATCGATTGCTCGCCGCATTCGCAAAGATCTCATGGAACTACTTGGCATCGAGAGCGAATTGGCAGTTATTGCACCAACCGGCATTCGTCGCACATCGCGCTACCAGGTTCGCGTAATCGCGCAGGGCGAGCTGCTGGCTCGACGTGCCGGGCTGGTAGACCCTAAGGGTCGCCCGGTGCGCGGGCTTCCGGCTCATTTGGTTTCGAGCACCATTCCTGAAGCTCAAGCCGTTTGGCGCGGGGCATTTCTAGCACACGGATCACTAACCGACCCTGGCCGCTCTGCAGCGCTTGAGATCACGGCACCTGGCAACGAATCGGCGATGGCTCTTGTTGGTGTTGCTCGTCGACTCGGCGTCTCGGCAAAGGCTCGCGAGGTTCGCGGCGTGCACCGCGTTGTGGTTCGCGACGGCGAGGCAATCGCGGCAATGCTCACCCAAATGGGAGCGCACAGCAACGTTCTCAAGTGGGAAGAGGCTCGCCTTCGTCGCGAGGTTCGAGCAACCGCTAACCGTCTCGCAAACTTTGACGACGCAAACCTTCGTCGCTCAGCACAGGCAGCCGTTGCCGCCGGGGCTCGCGTCAAGCGTGCGCTCGAAATTCTCGGACCAGATATTCCTGAGCACCTTCGCTACGCGGGTGAGCTGCGATTGAAATTCAAGGATGCCAGCCTCGACGAGCTTGGCCACCATGCAAACCCGCCGATGACAAAAGACGCGGTTGCCGGCCGAATTCGTCGTTTGCTTGCTATGGCAGACAAGAAGGCTGAAGAGCTTGGCATTCCGTTGACAGACGCCGATTTGCCAGAAGACCTAGAAGATTAGTTCGGAATAAGCCGAACAAATAGCAGTTAAACCAACAGAAGGAGCAAATTATGAGCAGCTACAAACTTCCAGACCTTACTTACGACTACGGATCACTCGAGCCACACATCTCGGGCAAGATCATGGAGCTTCACCACAGCAAGCACCACGCCGCCTATGTTGCCGGCATCAACGGTGCTCTAGCGGCGCTCGAAGAGGCCCGCGAAAAGAATGACTTCGCAAATATCAACAAACTTCAGAAAGACCTGGCTTTTCACCTCGGTGGCCACATTAACCACTCGATCTTCTGGAAGAACCTAACTCCTGACTCGGAGGGTCGCCCAGAGGGCGAGTTGGCGGCAGCCATCAATGAGTTCTTCGGCTCATTCGAGGCCTTTCAGGCTCACTTCAACGCAACCGCACTGGGAATCCAGGGCTCAGGCTGGGCATTCTTGGCCTGGGACTCACTTGGCGAGCGCTTAATCATCGAACAGCTCTACGACCAGCAGGGCAACCTAGCGGCAGCGACCATCCCAGTTTTGATGCTCGATATGTGGGAGCACGCCTTCTACCTTGACTACTTGAACGTCAAGGGTGACTATGTAAAGGCCTTCTGGAACATCGTTTCTTGGGCAGACGCATCGGCTCGTTTTGAGGCTGCTCGCAAGCAAACAAAGGGTCTGCTGCTAGGCTAAAGGAAGCTTTTCCACCCATAGACGTGTGGCAAAATCCCAATAAACCACATTCAAACGCCTCAATTTGTGGCGCCTAAATACCATTTGGAGAACTCATGGCTACTCGTGTCGGAATTAACGGTTTCGGTCGCATCGGACGCAACTACCTTCGCGCAGAACTTGCAAAGGGCACTGACCTAGAGATCGTTGCAGTCAACGACCTAAGCGACCCAGCGTCACTCGCACACCTTTTGAAGTACGACTCAGTAACCGGTCGTCTAAACCAAGAAGTTAAGGTTGACGGCCAGAACATCATCGTTGGCGGCAACGTCATCAAGGTTCTAGCAGAGCGCGACCCAGCAAACTTGCCTTGGGCAGAGCTAAACGTTGACATCGTTATCGAGTCAACCGGTCGCTTCACCGATGCTGCAGCCGCACAGGCACACATCACCGCCGGAGCTAAGAAAGTAATCATCTCTGCACCGGCTACTGGCGATGCAGCAACCTTCGTAATCGGCGTCAACGACCACGAGTACGACCCAGCGAACCACCACATCATCTCAAACGCTTCTTGCACCACTAACTGCTTGGCTCCATTTGCCAAGGTGTTCAACGATAACTTCGGCATCGAAAACGGTCTGATGACCACCGTGCACGCTTACACCGCCGACCAAAACCTCCAGGATGGACCTCACGGCGACCTCCGTCGTGCGCGTGCGGCAGCGATCAACATCGTTCCTTCATCAACCGGTGCGGCAAAGGCAATCGGCCTCGTGCTTCCTGAACTAAAGGGCAAGCTCGACGGCTATGCACTTCGCGTTCCTGTTCCAACCGGCTCAATCACTGACCTAACTTTGGTTTCAAAGGTTGACGTCACCGTTGAAGAAATCAAGGCAGCTTACAAAGCGGCAGCAGCAAGCGGCCCCCTAAAGGGAATCCTTGCTTACACCGAAGACGAGATTGTCTCTAGTGACATCGTTACTGACCCTCACTCATCGATCGTTGACGCAGGCCTCATCAAGGTCATTGGTCGCACAGTGAAGATCAGCTCTTGGTATGACAACGAGTGGGGTTACTCAAACCGCCTCGTTGAACTAACCGAGCTAGTCGCCAGCAAGCTGTAATGCGTCGCATCGCTGACCTGCCATCACTAGATGGCAAGCGCGTAATCATTCGTTGCGACTTCAATGTTCCGCTAGACGGTGACCGAATCACCGACGACGGGCGAATCGTCGCATCGGTGCCAACCATCAAGCACCTCGTCGACCAAGGCGCGAAGGTCGTTGTGATCTCGCACCTGGGTCGCCCAGAGGGTGCTCCAGAAGCCAAATACTCACTTGCACCAGCAGCAAAGCGTCTGGGCGAATTGCTTCACCAGGATGTCTTCTTTGCTACCGACACGGTTGGCAGCGAGGCTCACGGTGCGGTTAAGGCCATGGCTCGCGGGGCAGTGGTTGTGCTCGAAAACCTTCGCTTCAACCCAGGCGAGACCAGCAAAGATACAGCCGAGCGCGAGCCATTTGCAGCGAAGCTTGCCGAATTCGGCGACTTCTTTGTCAGCGATGGCTTTGGTGTTGTTCATCGCAAGCAGGCGAGTGTTTATGAGCTAGCGAAGGCCCTGCCAAGCGCTGGTGGCTTCTTGATCGAAAAAGAACTCGACGTTCTAACTCGACTAACTCAAAACCCTGAGCGCCCCTACGCAGTGGTGCTCGGCGGTTCGAAGGTAAGCGACAAACTCGGCGTCATCGACCATCTGCTGCCAAACGTGAACAAGCTTCTCGTCGGCGGCGGAATGGTATTCACATTCTTGGCAGCACAGGGCTTCAAGGTTGGTTCGAGCTTGCTCGAGCAAGATCAAATCGAAACCTGCCAGAACTATTTAAAGCGCGCTGCTGAGCTCGGTGTCGAAGTTGTTTTGCCGACCGACATCGTTGTAGCCAGCAAATTTGGAGCAGATGCCGAAGTTGCAGTCACCTCGGCTGAAGAAATAGAGAACAGCCCGTTCGGTTCAAGCGGCCTCGGCCTAGACATCGGCCCAGTGTCAGCGGCTAACTTCGCGCGAGAGATTCGCGAGGCGAAAACCGTGTTCTGGAACGGCCCTATGGGCGTGTTTGAAATCGACAAGTTCGCAAACGGCACTCGCGAAGTAGCCAAGGCGCTCACCGAAGTTGATGGCCTTTCGGTCGTCGGTGGCGGTGACTCTGCTGCAGCAGTTCGCATCCTAGGTTTCGAAGATTCACAGTTCGGCCACATCTCAACTGGTGGCGGAGCAAGCCTCGAGTTTCTAGAAGGCAAGAACCTGCCCGGCATTGAAGTGCTTGGCTAGAGAGAGTAATCAAATGAACAATCGCGTTCCGCTAATCGCCGGCAACTGGAAGATGAACCTCGACCACCAGCAGGCAATCGCACTCGTGCAAAAGCTGGCATGGTCGCTGAAAGACGCAGCTCACGACTATTCGACCGCTGAGGTCGCCGTGTTTCCTCCATTCACCGACTTGCGCACAGTGCAGACTCTGATTGACGCAGACAAATTCGAAATTAAACTTGGCGCTCAAGATCTCTCTAAGTTCGATAGCGGCGCATACACCGGCGAAATTTCAGGTGCCTTTCTAAAAAAACTCGATGTGAAGTACGTCTTGATCGGGCACAGCGAACGTCGTCAATATCACGCAGAGAACGATGAAGTTGTTCAGGCAAAGACTGCCGCTGCCTTCAAGCACGGCTTGGTTCCGGTTATCTGCGTCGGCGAGACTCTCGAAGAGCTCGAGACCGAGGGTCAGGCGGCGGTTCCAGTGCGCCAGACCCTTGCAGCGCTAGCGGGCCACGAGAACCTTGCCGAATTCGTGATTGCATACGAGCCGGTCTGGGCCATTGGCACCGGCAAGGTGGCAACTCCAGAAGAGGCAGCCTCGGTCTGTTCGAAGATTCGCGAGGCAATTGCCAGCGAGCACGGTGCCGAAATAGCCGCCGCAACCCGCATTCTCTATGGTGGTTCGGTCAAGGCGGCAAATGTCGCCGGGTTCCTTCGCAGCCCTGAGGTAGACGGAGTCTTGGTTGGCGGGGCCAGCCTAGATGCCGACGAGTTCAGCGGTATTTCGCGCTTCCAGAAGCACATCGGCGTATAATTTCATAGGTTTAGAAACTGAGGTAAATAAATGGCTGCTCTACAAATCGCACTACAGGTGCTGCTGGCAATCACCAGCTTGCTCCTAACCTTGCTGATTCTGTTGCACAAGGGTCGCGGTGGCGGTCTTAGCGACATGTTCGGCGGCGGTGTTACCAGCACCATGAGCTCTTCGGGTGTAGCCGAAAGAAACCTCAACCGAGTAACAATCATTCTCGGAATCGTCTGGATCGTAGTGATCATCACTCTCGGTCTATTTACCCGTTTCGCACTCGTCTAAGGCTTACTGATGGCAACCACCGGGGGATCAGCAATTCGTGGTTCACGCGTAGGCGCGGGGCCGATGGGCGAAGAAGACCGTGGCTTCAAAGCAGAGCGAACCGTTCGCAACTACTACTGCGTCATGGGTCACGTGCAGAGCCCTGCTTTTGCATCGAGCGTTCTAGAAGAAGAACTGCCAACCGAAATCGACTGCCCTAACTGTGGTCTGCCAGCAGGTCTAGACCCAAACAACCCTCCGCAGAACGCAAAGCACGAGCCATACAAGACTCACTTGGCCTACGTCAAAGAGCGCCGCACCGACGCAGAGGCTAAAGAACTTCTCGAAGACGCTGTTGCCATGATTCGCGCTCGTCGCACCGCTGCAACAGCAGCAGCGGCAGCCGCTGACAAAGCAGAGAAGGCAGCTGCAAAGAAAACCGCAGCTAAGAAATAGTTTCTTGAACTATTAGCAACCCCAAGTTTGGGTTGCCGCAGTCTGATCTACAAACCAAATAGTCTTTTTGACGCCGCGCACACGACCAGCTGGCAAACTTTCAGGTTCATCACCAAAAACCGTTGCAACGGCTGATGACTTATCGGCACCCGCAACCACAAACCAAAGCTCATCGACGGCATTCATCGCCTCGTAGCTAAAGCTGAGACGCTGCGGTGGCGGTTTCGGTGAGTAGTGCTCGGCAATTACGAGCGCACCCTGTTCAGGTTGGTTCTTGCCAGGGAACAAAGAGCAAATGTGACCGTCTGGCCCCATCCCAACAAAGGCCATATCGAAGTGCGGCTTGATGCTCGCGAGCTCGGCTGCGAATAGCGATGCGGCTTCGTCGAGAGTGATTAGCCCGTCATTAGCGGCAAATTCATGGATGTTCGCTTCGGTCACAGGCAGGCGATCGAGCATTGCCTTGCGGGCCTGAACAGCGTTGCGGTCGGTGGAGTCAGCGGCAACGAAGCGCTCATCACCCCACCAAATGTGCACCTTTGACCAGTCGAGCAGGTGAGCGTCTTCACGCTCAGCTATGGCCGACAGGGTCGCGATGCCAATGGTTCCGCCGGTTAGCATGATGTTCACTAACGGCTTTTCTGAGATCAGAACAGCGAGCTTTGTTACGAACGCTTCGGCTGCCGATTTGGCGAGTGATTCACCATCTTTGAAGCGATTGACTACGCGGGACATTAGCTTTTCTTTGCAACAGGCTTCTGAACTGCGGTGAGCTTTGGCTTTGGCACGGCCGCGAAACCCTTGGTGATTACTTTGCCGAAGAGATCATCTGGGTCGAGTCTGCGCAAGTCTTCACTAAGACAGTCGCGCAGCGAGCGTCTAGGCAGCGAAATCTCTCGAGTCGGCTGGGTCGGTTGAATCAGGGTTGCTACGTCAGGAACTTTTCTAACGATTTCAATATCGCCAGACTTGCGAATCAACTTAACTCCGCGAATTCCAGAAACGGCTTTGCCGCGATTGGTGCGAACCAAGTTGACCTTGATCTTCAATTTCATCTCAAGCCAGGCAGCTAGCAAATCAGTCGAGGGGGAGTCGACAGCGCCGGTGACTTCAACAGCTGTGATTGGGTCAAAAGGTGGCTGGTCGAGAATCGCTGCGAGCTGTGCGCGCCAAAGGGTCAGGCGAGTCCAAGCGAAATCGCTGTCGCCTGGCGCGTAACTCTTTGAAAGCTTCTTCAAGAATTCGTGCGGATCTTTTTGCGAAGCTGCATCTGTGATTCGTCTGGTGGCAATTTGACCAATCGGTGACTTCGAAACTACCTCTGGTGCGTCAGCGGGCCACCAGGCCACCACAGGAGCATCAGGCAGCAACAAACCGGTCACAAGCCCGGCTGGGTGATTGGCAGCCTCACCGTGCGCGCGCAAGACAATGACCTCAGATGCTCCGGCGTCGCCACCAACACGAATCTGTGCGTCGAGCTTCGAAGCGGCCTTCTTCTTTGAGTCGTCTTCAGCGAGCACGATAATTCGACACGGATGTTCGCGAGAAGACTCGTTCGCAGCTTTCACCGCAGCTTCGATTCCAGAAAACTTGGTCTGAATGATCAAGGTGAGAACACGACCGAGGGCAACTACGCCACCTTCTTCGCGAATCTCAACCAAGGCCTTAGAGACCTTGCTGACAGTTGTGTTTGGTAAGTCTTTGATCACGGAATTCTCCAAGCTCGTCCGTCACGTTCCAACATTGCGTTTGCAGACGCCGGACCCCATGAACCGGGCAGATATTGCTCGGGTTTACCGTTCTT
>JAGOAI010000053.1 GCA_017983965.1 Rhodoluna sp.
GAGCACACCGTCTCTGAAGAGATCACCGACATCGATCTCGTGCAGAGCCAAATGCGCATCGCCTCTGGTGAAACCCTTGACGACCTTGGGCTGACCCAAGAAACTATTCAACGACACGGATTCGCGATTCAGTGCCGAATCACAACCGAAGACCCGGCAGCCAACTTTAGACCTGACACCGGAAAGATCACGACATACCGCTCACCAGGTGGAGCCGGCATTCGACTAGACGGTGGAACCGTTTCGACCGGGGCCGAAGTGAGTCCTCACTTTGACTCGCTCCTGGTGAAACTCATCGCCAAGGGGCGCGACTTCAAGAGCGCTGTGAACCGCTCAGAACGTGCGCTTGCCGAGTTCCGCATCCGTGGTGTTTCGACGAACATTGCCTTCTTGCAGGCCGTCCTTGCAGACCCGACGTTTCAGGCCGGCGACTTAAGCACATCTTTTATTGACGAGCGCCCGCAGTTGTTTACGGCTGCACCGTCACTCGACCGAGGCACAAAAATTCTTTCGTGGCTGGCAGATGTCACGGTGAACCAGCCAAACGGTGCTCGCGCAGGGCACCTGTCGCCATCGCAGAAGTTGCCGAAGCTGAGCCTCGTTGCCGAAGCGCCAGCCGGTTCGCGCCAGAGACTCGCGCAACTTGGCCCTGCCGGTTTTGCTGCAGACCTTAGAAAGCAAACTGCAATTGCGATTACTGACACGACTTTTCGAGACGCCCACCAGTCGTTGTTGGCCACGCGCATTCGCGGTCGAGACCTGATTCAGATCGCACCTTATGTTGCACGCTTGACGCCGCAACTCTTGTCTGTCGAAGCTTGGGGCGGAGCCACCTATGACGTTGCGCTTCGATTCTTGGGTGAAGACCCGTGGGAGCGCCTCGAGTCGCTTCGTGCGGCTATGCCAAACCTTTGCATTCAAATGCTGCTTCGCGGTCGAAACACCGTTGGTTACACTCCCTACCCAACCGAGGTGACCGAGGCTTTTGTGAAAGAAGCCGCTGCTGCTGGTGTAGATATCTTCAGAATTTTCGACGCTCTAAACGACGTTGAGCAAATGAAGCCGGCAATTGATGCCGTGCTTGCCACAAAGACCGCGGTTGCCGAAGTTGCGCTTTGCTACACCGCTGACTTGCTTGACCCTAACGAGAAGCTATATACGCTCGACTACTACCTCAAGTTGGCTAAACAGATTGTTGATGCCGGCGCCCACATAATCGCAATCAAAGACATGGCGGGGTTGCTTCGCCCAGCTGCTGCCACAAAGTTGGTAGCAGCGCTTCGCGAGCAATTCGACCTTCCGGTGCACTTGCACACCCACGACACCGCAGGTGGTCAGCTGGCAACGCTCATGGCAGCCATCAACGCTGGTGTCGACGCGGTAGACGTGGCAAGCGCTCCGATGGCCGGCACCACCTCACAGCCATCTGCCTCGGCGCTGGTCGCGGCTCTAGAACACACCGAACGCGACGCTGGCATTTCGCTTGCCTCGGTTACGGCCCTAGAGCCATATTGGGAGTCCGTTCGCAGCGTCTATGCTCCGTTCGAATCTGGTTTGCCTGGCCCAACCGGCCGCGTCTACAAGCACGAGATTCCGGGTGGTCAGCTCTCGAATCTTCGCCAGCAGGCAATCGCGCTTGGCCTTGGCGATCACTTTGAGAAGGTCGAAGACATGTATGCCGCTGCCAACGGGATTCTCGGCAGGCCAACCAAGGTAACTCCATCGTCAAAGGTGGTTGGCGACCTTGCCTTGCACCTGGTGGCGGTGAATGCAGACCCGGCCGACTTTGCGGCCAACCCGCAAAACTACGATGTCCCAGACTCGGTTGTCGGCTTCATGGCAGGCGAACTCGGAGACTTGCCAGGTGGATGGCCAGAACCATTCAGAACCAAGGTGTTGCAAGGCAAGAACCTGAAATTCGGAGTTACTCCGGTTTCTGCCGAAGACCTTGAGGCAATCACCGGGGCAGACGTTAGATTGCGTCGCTCTATTTTGAATCGCCTCTTGTTTGCCGGTCCGACAGCTGAGTTCACCAAGTTCCGCGAAACCTACGGTCGTCTAGACCACATTGATACCGTCGACTACCTTTATGGTCTCGAACCTGGGGTAGAGCACGTGGTCGAAATTGCCAAGGGCGTTCAGTTGTATGTCGGCCTCGAGGCCATCGGCTCTCCAGATGCCAAGGGTTTCAGAACGGTAATGGCGACATTGAACGGCCAACTGCGACCAATCAACATTCGTGATCGAAAGATCGCTGTTGACATCGTGCAGGCTGAGAAGGCAGACACTTCAAACTTGGGTCAGGTTGCAGCACCATTTGCTGGTGTAGTCACGCTGCAGACCGTTGAGGGTGCGCATGTCGAAGTTGGCCAGCCGGTCGCAACAATCGAGGCCATGAAGATGGAAGCCACGATAACGGCCAGTGTTTCAGGCCATGTGCGTCGTCTAGCCATTGGCAAGACCCAAGCCGTTGATGCGGGCGATCTGATTGTTGTTGTAGAGCCCGACCAGGCATAGACCCTCGGCTAAACTAGACCGGATGTCGCGATAGCGAACATTTCGGTCATAGGAGCATTCGTTTTGGCAATTTGGGATAAAAAACCAGAAGACGACGATTTTCTGGCACCCCGCTCGGCAGGTGCCCAGTCAAACGAAGATCAACCAGTTCAAACTCACGCGCTCGCGGAATTAGCTGTTGACTCGGGAATCATCGACATCACCCCAAGCACTCAGTCAATCGAGATCGTGACCGAAGACGAGCGTGCGACTCGCATCGTGGTTCCGACCACAGAGCCAACCAGCGACACCGGGCCTATCTCGAGACGTTCTAACTACTCGCGCCGCGATTCTTTGCGCGGAGAAGCCTTTGACCAGCCTGAGCCAGCAGCAATGCTCACTGCCGACCGACTAATCGACACCAGTTCAAGAAACCGTCCTGCGCCTGAAGCTGGCTTCAGAAAATTCTTTTACTACCTGACCCTAAAGTCAGTAAACCTTGGTGACTCGCTAAAGGTTCGCGAGCGCAAGGCACTCGACCTTCGCATCAGCGCAGCCCTAGACGGCGGAGCCAAGTTTGTTCCAGTGCTAACCCGAAAGGGCGGCGTTGGCAAGACCACGGTCTCTACCTTGCTCGGCATGGCGCTTGCCTTGGTCCGTGAAGACCGCGTAATCGCTATTGATGCAAACCCAGACCGCGGAACCCTTGCCGAGCGCATCAGCAAGTCAACTCGTTTCACCGTGCGTGACGTTGTGAACCGTGCGGCCGCGATTGACGGCTTTACCGACTTCTCAACCATGGTGTCTCGCGACGTCACGCGACTTGATGTTTTGGCTTCTGACAGCGACCCGATGCTTTCTGAAGCATTCAACGAGGGCGATTACAACGTTGTTGCAGACATGGCTGCTCGTTACTACTCAATCGTTCTCACCGACTGCGGAACCGGCATTGTTCACTCGGTAATGCGACCTACCTTGCAGCGTGCCAACGGGCTCGTCATCGTCTCTGGCGGATCTGTTGACGAAGCAAGACTGGCGTCTGAAACTTTGACTTGGCTAGAAGCAAACGGCTACGGAGACTTGGTTCGCAATGCGGTCGTGGCGTTGAACACCGCAACGCAAGCAACTCAGCTGGTCAAACTCGATGAAATTGAGCAGCACTTCAAAACTCGCGTTCGCGCAGTCGTAAAAATCCCTTATGACGATGCCCTAGCCGCGGGTTCGGTAATCAAGTTCACTGAACTCAAGAAGGGCACCCAGCAGGCTGCGCGCGAACTAGCCGCACTTGTTGTCGATGGTCTAAATAACCCGCGAATCTAGTTATGACCGTTCGCGAGATTAGGTTGTTTGGCGACCCTGTTTTGAAGTCACCTTGCGAGCCGATTGCTGCATTTGATGAACACGCAGCCTCCCTGGTGGCAGACCTAATTGAAACCACAAAGCTACCTGGCCGTGCCGGTGTTGCCGCACCGCAAATCGGTGTTGGGCTAAGGGCATTCAGCTATCACGTGAACGGCGTTGTCGGCTATTTGTTGAACCCCGAAATCATCGAACTCGGGGGAGACAAGCGTTTAGTCGACGAGGGTTGCCTATCGGTTCCCGGCTTGTGGCACAAAACCCCACGCTATGAAACTGCAATTGCGCGAGGCTTCGATTTAGAAGGAAATGTCGTCGAAGTCAGTGGATCAGGTTTGCTTGCCCAAGC
>JAGOAI010000004.1:0-49327 GCA_017983965.1 Rhodoluna sp.
GGTTTTCGCGCGCTAGCCGGAGCAACCGACCCAACCGTTGCTGCGCCAGGCACCATCCGTGGTGATTTGGGTCGCGACTGGGGTCTAAAGGTTCAGCAGAACCTCGTGCACGGATCAGACTCACCAGAGTCGGCATCGCGCGAGCTTGCGTTCTGGTTTTAAACCGTCGCGAACAATCGCAGCAGAATTTAGGCGAGGTTGAAGAACTTCAACCAGAGGCTCCAGAACTGAACGGCAATTACCGTTGCAATTGCCAGCGCGGTTAGAAGCGCTGCGAGCCAAGCCCAGTCATAGGCCTTGAAGAAGAATTCGATTGATTTAGCCGGAAACGGCAGGTAGCCCTCGCGACCGCCGTGGGCGAGAAGCTGCCAGAACATCGGAATCACCGCTGCCCAAGCCACCATGCAATAAGGGCAAAGTGCGCCAATCTCAAAGATTGCTTCGTTAGCTAGCCAAAGCACCCAAGCAAATGCCAGGGTCTGACCGACGAAAAAGAGCTGCCAGAACCAGTTTGCGAATCTAGCGCCGGCCAAAATGGCGACTCCAACAGCGATTGGGGCCACGAAGGCAGCTAAACCGAGCAACGGGTTCGGAAACCCAAAGATCTTGGCCTCAGGGCTCAACATCACAGATTTGCAAGAAATGAAGGTCGCCAAGTCGCAGCTCAGAGTGGCGTCTGGGTCGCTTGCCACGTGAAAACGCTCGAGAGTTAGCAGAAATGAGGCAATCCAGCCGGTGATTCCGGCAATGATCAAGAAAATGGCTAGAGGCTTTGAAGCCTCGACCGAAGAGGTTTTGGTGCTAATTTCGCTGCTCATAGCCCAATTCTAGACCCGCACCTGCTGACAATTCGGGGCTTGGCTGACATACTAGAAGGCAGTTGCTCTAGCCCACACGCTAGGCAGCGCAGATTTCTCGAGCATCCGTGAGATTGCCGCATAAGACCCATCGGGCAGCAGGCGCCACTTAGCAATGACTCGAAAAGGTTTGGTTGTTCACAATCGTGAGCAGCACAGGTTTAAAGGTTTCGAACTCGGTGAGTGTGGCCCGAAAGAGAAACAGCTTGGAGTGCACCAGAAATGGTGAAAGAAAATAATTCAGAATCAGTCGAACCTACGACCGAGAAAAAAGCAGCCGCTAAGAAGCCAGTTGCTAAGAAGTCAGCAGATGCCGCAAAGAAGCCTGCTGCCAAGAAGCCAGTTGCTAAAAAAGCAGCCGCTGATGCACCGGTAGCAGAAAAGGCTGAGCCTAAGAAGCCTGCCGCCAAGAAACCTGCTGCCAAGAAGGGCGAAGCCAAAGCTGTCGCTGCTGAGAAAGCAGAGCCGACTAAGACCGCACCGGTTGCCGTAACAGCGACCTCGATGTTGTTCATGGCTCCAGATCTGCCAACTCCTGTAATCGACAAAAAGCGCGGTCGCCCGGTTGAAGACAAGAAGTCAAGCAACACCGATGGCTCTGACACGCACGTTCGCCGTCGTTCACGTCGCCGCGAAGGTGAACTTGCCGAGGGTGAGCAGCTTCCGCCAAACACAGTTGTAAAAGTTCGCACTCCACGCGAACCAAAAGAGCCAAGCAACGAGCCAACTCGCATCAAGGGTTCTACTCGACTAGAAGCGAAGAAGCAGCGTCGTCGCGATGGTCGCGATGCCGGTCGTCGTCGCAGCAACACAATCACCGAGTCAGAGTTCTTGGCTCGTCGCGAGGCTGTCGATCGCACGATGGTGGTTCGTTCAAAAGACGGCAAGATTCAGCTTGGCGTTCTAGAAGACAAGATTTTGGTCGAGCACTACGTGGCAAAGGCTTCAGAGGCTTCACTTATCGGCAACGTCTACCTCGGCAAGGTGCAGAACGTTTTGCCATCGATGGAGGCAGCATTCGTTGACATCGGCCGTGGCCGAAACGCAGTGCTTTACTCGGGTGAGGTCGACTGGGAGCTCGCCGAGACTGGCAACCAGCCTCGTCGCATCGAACTAGCACTGAAGAGTGGCGACACCGTTTTGGTTCAGGTAACCAAAGACCCGGTTGGTCAAAAGGGTGCCCGACTAACCTCGCAGGTGTCTCTGCCTGGCCGCTACTTGGTCTATGTGCCAAACGGTTCGATGAACGGAATCTCACGCAAGTTGCCTGAGTCTGAACGTTCTCGACTAAAGAAGATTTTGAAAGAAGTTCTGCCTGAAGATGCCGGCGTAATCGTTCGCACCGCAGCAGAGGGTGCAACCGAAGAGCAGCTAACGCTAGATGTTCAGCGCTTGCAAGAGCAGTGGGCTGACATCGAGAAGAAGGTCGAAGTTGGCAACGCGCCATCGCTTCTTCACAGCGAGCCTGACTTGCTCGTGAAAATTGTGCGCGACGTTTTCAATGAAGACTTCAACAAGATGGTTATCGCTGGCGACGACGCATACCAGGTGATTAGCGAGTACCTTCAGGGTGTTGCGCCAGATCTTCTCGAGCGCGTTGAAATTTATAAGGGCGACAAGGATGTCTTCGACGAGTTCCGCATTGGCGAACAAATCGCAAAGGCACTCGACCGCAAGGTTTATTTGCCTAGCGGTGGTTCGCTCGTTATCGACCGCACCGAGGCAATGACAGTCGTCGACGTGAACACCGGAAAGTTTGTTGGCTCTGGCGGAAACCTCGAAGAGACGGTCACCAAAAACAACCTCGAAGCTGCCGAAGAAATTGTTCGACAGATGCGTCTGCGCGACATCGGTGGAATCATCGTGATCGACTTCATCGATATGGTTCTCGAATCAAACCGCGATCTCGTTTTGCGTCGACTTATGGAGTGCCTAAGCCGCGACCGCACTAAGCACCAGGTTGCCGAAGTTACTTCGCTCGGTTTGGTTCAGATGACTCGAAAGAAGCTCGGCATCGGCTTGCTCGAAGCTTTCAGTGAGCCTTGTGAGGCCTGTGCTTCACGCGGCGTTATCGTGCACCACGAGCCGATCATGCGCTCGAAGCAGCACGTTGGCGAAGACTCGAAGCCACAGAAGCAGCAACAGGGCAAGCAGAAGAACCGCGACAAGAAGCAAGAGGTTGCCAAAGTGGTTACCCCTGAGCGCGCCGTTGAACTCGGCAACGCCATCACCAAGATTGCCGCTTCGACCGTAGCCGCCCACGAGGCAGCCGGCGAACCGAGCCCGATTGTGGCTCCGGTAATCAAGGATGCTTCCGAGACTGCAGCGCCAGAGGCCGCACCGGCCAACGATTTGCTTGAATCAGTGCTAGAGGCTCTTCCTGAGCCAAAGGCACCGGGGCAGGGCAGAAGAAAACCTCGAAGCCGTCGAGGTCGTTAGTAAAAATAGCGAAAACTAGGGCAAATAGGTTTGACCATAGCCAAATAGGTGGCTAAACTAGAACCTCGTTGCCCGCTGAGTTTTCGCGAATGCAACATTTTCAATTCTTTGAACAAAGGGTAGATCTGTGGTTTACGCAGTAGTCCGCGCAGGCGGCCGTCAAGAGAAGGTGTCAGTCGGCACCATCGTTACGCTCGACCGTATCAAGCAAGACGGCAGCGGCAAGATCGAACTTCCAGTACTTTTGCTAGTCGATGGTGACAAGGTCACTTCAGACGCAGCAGCATTGGCCAAGGTGAAGGTTACCGCTGAGGTAATTGGCGACCTGCGTGGTCCAAAAATCATCATCCAGCACTACAAGAACAAGACCGGATTCAAGCGCCGCATGGGTTTCCGTGCCGAGCTAACCCGTGTCAAGGTCACCGAGATCAAGTAAAGGACTGACCCAAAATGGCTTCCAAAAAAGGTGTTAGCTCGACCCGAAACGGTCGCGATTCAAATGCACAGCGTCTTGGCGTAAAGCGTTACGCAGGTCAAGAAGTTAACGCGGGCGAGATCATCGTTCGTCAGCGCGGAACCCACTTTCACCCAGGTGTAAACGTGGGCAAGGGCAAAGACGACACTCTGTTCGCACTTGCTGCAGGCGCAGTTCAGTTCGGCACCAAGGGTGGCCGTCGCGTAGTCAACATTGTTGTTGCTGCCTAACTAACAAAACTCTCAGCGAGGCGAGCCTTTGGCTCGCCTTTGCTGTTTCTAAAAGCATCAGGAGGGAATCATGGTTACATTTGTTGATCAAGTAACCCTCCACCTTCGCGCCGGAAACGGTGGCGACGGATGTGTTTCAGTTCACCGCGAAAAGTTCAAGCCGCTTGCCGGCCCAGATGGCGCCGATGGTGGCAATGGTGGAACCATCTCGCTTATCGCAGACCCGAACACGACAACTCTTCTCGAGTACCACTTTCACCCGCACCGCAGCGGTGGCGATGGTGGCGATGGTGCCGGAGACTTTCGCAATGGTGCAACTGGCGCCGACATAAAACTTCCTGTTCCAATCGGAACAGTCGTAAAGAACGCAAACGGCGATCTAATTGCCGACCTGCTCGAACCTGGCATGGAGCTCGTTGTCGCCGAAGGTGGAATGGGCGGCAAGGGCAACGCAGCTCTCTCTAGCTCTAAGCGCAAGGCCCCAGGCTTTGCCCTGCTCGGTGTTCCGGGCTGGAAGGGCGACGTAATTCTTGAACTCAAGACCGTCGCCGATGTTGCGCTGGTTGGTTATCCGAGCGCCGGAAAATCAAGTTTGATCGCTTCGATGTCAGCAGCTCGCCCAAAGATTGCCGACTATCCGTTTACGACACTTCACCCAAATCTTGGTGTGGTTCAGGCCGAGCAAACTCGCTATGTGATTGCAGACGTGCCTGGGCTAATCGAAGGCGCGAGCGAGGGCAAGGGGCTAGGGCTGCAGTTCTTGCGCCACGTTGAGCGTTGCTCTGCTTTGTTGCACGTGATCGACTGCGCAACCTTAGAGCCTCAGCGTGACCCGATTACCGACCTCGAAAAGATTTTGCACGAGCTCGATGAGTACCAGGTTCCTGAGGGTGAACTCCCACTTACTCAGCGACCTCAGCTAATTGCACTCAACAAGGCCGACGTTCCTGATGCTCGTGAGCTCGCCGAATTCGTAAAGCCTGATCTCGAAGCTCGCGGATACCGTGTCTTCATCGTTTCTGCTGCCAGCCACGAAGGTCTTCGCGAACTGAACTTTGCCCTCGCGCAATTGGTTGAGCAGGAGCGCAAGAACCGCGCAGCTATCGCACCGGTAAGACCTCGCATCACGTTGATGCAGTCTCGCCGCGATGAGAGCAAGTTCACCGTCACCAAAGAAAACTCACACGATGGTGAGTTCTTTAGAATTCTCGGAGTCAAGCCTGAGCGCTGGGTTGCTCAGACCCAGTTCGGCAACGACGAGGCCGTTGGTTACCTTGGTGACCGTCTGTTCAAAATCGGCATCGAAGATGCGCTGTTCAAAGCCGGCGCAGTTGCCGGTTCGACAGTTGTCATTGGTCCAGGTCAGGGAGTTCTGTTCGACTGGGAGCCTTCGATCGCTAGCGCCGGTGAACTTATTGGTGGCCGTCGAGGCGAAGACATTCGAATCGATCAGAACCCACGCAGAACCACAAACGACCGCCGCGAAGCCTATAAAGAACGCATGGATCGCAAAGCCGAAATTCGTGCCGAGATGGAAAAAGAGCGCAAAGCCGGTGTTTGGTCAAGGCCTGAAGACTTTAAGCCTGAGAGCGCTAAGCCTGTTGAAGAGCGCAGCGAGGCAAGCGAGCAAGACAGCTAATGGTTCTTCATAACCAAACCGACCTGGTCAGTGCAAAGCGCGTTGTCGTTAAAGTTGGCTCGTCTTCAATTAGTGGCGAAAATCAGCACAAGATCGAAAAGCTAGTAGACGCACTAGCCGCTGCGCACAAGACCGGGCAAGAAGTCATTCTGGTGACCTCGGGTGCGATTGCCACAGGAATGCCCCTGCTGAAGCTGGAGTCAAAGCCTGAAGACTTGGCAACCTCTCAAGCGCTTGCTTCGGTTGGTCAGGGGCGACTCATCTCGCGCTACCAAACCAGTCTCGAACGCTATGACCTAATTGCAGGCCAGGTTTTGTTGACAGCTCAAGATCTTGAAGGCGCAGAGACCCGCGAGAACGCCAAGCGCGCAATGGAACGCCTCGTTTCGCTTCGAGTCATTCCAATCGTGAATGAAAACGACACCGTTGCCACCGCCGAGATTCGTTTCGGCGACAACGACCGTCTTGCCGCGCTGGTCGCAGTGTTGGTTGATGCCGACGCACTCATTTTGCTAAGCGATGTCGACGCCCTGTATGACATGCCGCCAAGCAAACCAGGTGCCAAGCGCATCGAGCGCGTGGCCTTTGGCGACGAGCTAGCAGGCGTTGAAATAGGCGGCTCGGGCAGCACCGTTGGCACCGGTGGCGCAGTCACCAAGGTTTCAGCGGCCAAGGTCGCCACCGAAGTGGGTGTTTCTGTCTTGCTGACCAGTTCTGACCTTGTCGCCGAGGCGCTTACTGGGCAAAATGTAGGAACCTGGTTCGAAGCAAAGGAGCACTAATGCTTTCAGCAATCGACAAAATGACCCTGGTCAAGGCTGCATCGATCGAGTTGGCTCAGGCGAGCTCGGCCAAGCGCACACTGGTCTTGCACAACATCGCAGCCCTGCTAATTGAGCGCACCGATGAAATCATCGCGGCGAATAGCAAAGACCTTGAGCGTGGCCAAGCTGCTGACATGACCGTTAGCACTCAAGACAGAATTCGTCTAGACGCGAAGCGCATTGCTGCGATTTCTGAGTCGGTTAGCAAAATCACAACTTTGCCAGACCCGATTGGTGACGTGCTTCGTGGCATGACTTTGCCTAACGGGTTGAAACTAACTCAGGTGCGCGTGCCACTAGGTGTCATCGGTGTGATTTATGAAGCCCGCCCTAACGTGACCATCGACATCGCAGTGCTTGCAATCAAGAGCGGCAACGCAGTGGTCTTGCGCGGTGGTCGCGATGCTCAGAGCAGCAACGAGGTTCTCGTGAAGCTTCTTCAAGACGCACTTGCCATGGCTTCAATCAATTCGAATGCGGTTCACACGCTCGACGAATTCGGTCGCGAGGGTGGCCAAGAGATGATGAAGGCAGTCGGCCTAATTGACGTGCTGATTCCTCGTGGCGGCGCTGGCTTGATTCAGGCCGTAGTCACCGAATCAAAGGTTCCGGTAATTCAAACCGGCGACGGTGTCGTGCACATCTATGTTGATGAATCAGCCCGCCTCGATTGGTCTGTTGAAATCTTGCACAATGCAAAAGTTCAGCGCCCGAGCGTCTGCAACGCTGTCGAAACCTTGCTTATTCACGAAAACGCTGTCGACAGAATCTTGCCGACCGTGCTCGAGCGCCTAGCGGCATCAAACGTCGTCATCCATGGCGATGAAGATACGCAACAGGTCTTCGGTGCTGCTGTGCCAGCAAGCGAAGAAGACTGGAAGGCCGAGTATCACGACCTAGACATCGCAGTCAGAGTCGTCTCGGGGCTAGACGAAGCGCTGGCTCACATCGCCAAATATGGCACCAAGCACACCGAATCGATCATCACCGAGAATGTTGAGAATGCCGAGCGCTTTTTGGCCGAGGTCGACGCCTCAACCGTCATGGTCAATGCCTCAACCCGCTTCACTGATGGGGGAGAGTTCGGTTTCGGTGCTGAGGTCGGAATTTCAACCCAGAAGCTACACGCCCGTGGCCCAATGGGCATTCTCGAGCTCACCAGCACCAAATGGTTGGTTCGTGGGGCCGGTCAAACCCGTGCCTAAGGTAGTCTTGACGAGAAGTCTTTAGGAGAAAAATGTTTTCGCAGATGGTTGAAGAAGCCCACGTTCAATTGCCTTTTCCTGGCGTAGTTTTCGGCCTTATCGCTATGGGTGTTTTCATCTTGCTCGGTTTCGTAACCTGGAGCTACCGCGACGTAGCCAACCGTCACGACCACAAGCAGAGCCACTCAGAAGGTCACCACTAAGCCCTTTCGGCGATATAGGTTTTTATGGCCAAACTTCGACTGGGTGTAATGGGTGGAACCTTCGACCCTATTCACCACGGACACTTGGTTGCGGCCAGTGAGGTCGCTGCCGCGTTAAACCTCGATCAGGTCCTATTCGTGCCAACTGGCGAACCTTGGCAAAAAACTCAGGTAACCAATTCTGAAGATCGCTATCTCATGACAGTTATCGCGACCGCATCGAATCCACGTTTCAACGTCAGTCGTGTAGACATCGACCGCGATGGCCCGACCTACACGGTCGACACGTTGAATGACATCCAAGCGGCATACCCTGATGCCGAATTGTTCTTTATTACCGGTGCCGATGCAATCACCCAGATTCTCGCCTGGAAAGACGTAGATCAACTTTGGGGTTCAGCAAAATTTGTTGCTGTAACTCGCCCCGGTCACGCAATGCAGTTGCCAGAGTCTGCGCCCGCCGGAGCAATCGAAATACTTGAGGTTCCCGCGCTTTCGATTTCATCAACTGACATACGCCAGCGATCAGCAAACCAAGAGCCGGTTTGGTACTTGGTTCCTGATGGAGTAGTTCAATACATCAATAAGCACAAGCTTTATCGAGGTTCAAATGGCTAGCGCGTTCTTCGACCCAGATGACTTTGACGTTCCTGCTCCGGTTGCCGCTCCTGTCAACGTGCAGCCAGTGACCACAATGGTTCAAGAAGACAAGCGAAAGTTCTTCGATCTCAAACCAGTCGCAGCCGCTCCGGCGCTTGAGGTAGCAAAAATCGAAGTTGCGGCAGAACCAATTCGCATGCCCGAGCCGTTGAGCTTGCCAACCGAGTTTCCGTCGTTTGCAGCACCAGAAGGCTTCACAGTTGACCTAAGCGACCTTGGCATTGGCAGCGACGAGCCTCTAACTCGCAGGCAGTTGCGCGAAATGCAAAGATTGACCGGCAGTGACGATATCGCTCAAGCAGCAGAGACCGAGCTCGAGACTGAGTTGCCATATGACGATGACCTAGTCGAGCAACTGCCGCAACTAGAGGCAACCGAATTCGAAGTGCCAGCGGCTACCGCAGATGACTTCAGCTATTTGAACAACCAGGTTGAGTCGATGTTCGATGTTTCACCTGGGCTTGTTGTTGAGCCAACCACGAACTCGATCATGATGGATCAGGTTCAAGACCTAACCAACTACACGGCAACTATTAGCGAGACCGGCGAAATCTTAACCACCGGCGCTATTCAGTTGCCGATCGAGCTGACCGACAACAGCACCGGTGAAATTCAGATCATTCAAGAGGCAGCAGCACTCGACTCAGCCATCCAAGTTGATAACGCCACCGGCTTTATCAACACAATCGCACCAATGCGTGTGACCGGTGTGGTCAACGCAGTTTCAAAGTTCAAAGTAATTCCAACAAATCTCAAGCGCGGAAGCAGCCACCCATATTTGGTATTGGCAGCTGCAATCGGCATGGTCGCACTCGGCTCGCTTGTCGTCGCAGCTTTCTGGCTCAGAATCATTTAGGAAAAATTGACCGCTACAGCAAACGCAATCAAACTCACCAACATCGCAGCAAATGCGGCTGCAGACAAGATCGCCGAGAACATCGTCGCTCTTGACGTTTCAGAGCTAATGCCGCTCACTGACATCTTCTTGTTGTCTTCTGGCCGCAATGAACGTCAGGTCGCGTCTATCGCAGATGAGATTCAAGACAAGATGCTCGAGGCTGGTCACAAGACCCTTCGTCGCGAAGGCAAAGAGTTGGGTCGCTGGATTCTTCTCGATTTTGGCGACGTGGTTTGCCACGTAATGCACGAAGAAGACCGCATGTATTACTCGCTGGAACGACTCTGGAAAGATTCGCCGGTCATCAAACTAGACATTCCGACCGCCTAATTCTGTTGTAAAGTTGGTCTAGCAACGAATGGGCCTATGGCGCAGCTGGTAGCGCACCTGCATGGCATGCAGGGGGTCAGGGGTTCAAATCCCCTTAGGTCCACAGAGAATCAAGACAACCGCCTCAGGGCGGTTTTCTTGTTTAAGGTTCGACTCGCAAGCGCTTTATGCGTGAGGTGAAGCCAGATTCGATTTCAACATCGGCCTTTCGCACCTTGAAGTGCTTCGCCACAACCTCAATCAATGCGCTGTTTGCTGCGCCGTCGACAGCTCGCTGCTTTAGGAACACCGTCAGCGAACCATCGTCGTTTGACTCGACGAGCGGCCCTTTGGTTGAGCCGGGCTTTACGGTCACGGTGATTCGCACAAATCAAATCTAGACTGAAGGCATGACTGCAACCTACCGTGGCTACACCTTCGAACAAATCGCAAAGACCCTGGATCACTCGGTGCTCAAGCCTGATGTAACAGGTGCTGACATTGAGGCAGGGGCTGCGTTAGCGGCCAAGTATGACACCGCGAGCTACTGCGTTCAGGGCGTAAACATCGCACAGGCCGCCAAACTTCTTTCTGGCACCAATGTGCCGGTCTGCGCCACAGTCGGGTTTCCCCATGGCGCAATCACGACCGCTGCTAAGGCGTTCGAAGCAACCGAAGCCACCCGCAACGGCGCAACCGAGGTAGACATGGTGATTAGCGTTGGATCGCTAATTGGTGGCGATGACGAACTCGTGCTCGCAGACATCCGTGCTGTCGCAGAAGCGGCGCATGCCGGTGGGGCACACCTGAAGGTGATTCTCGAGACAGCCCTGCTGACAGCCGAGCAAATTGTTCGCGGTTGCGAGCTGGCCGAGCAGGCTGGTGCTGACTTCGTAAAGACCTCAACCGGCTTCTCAAGCGCTGGTGCGACCCTAGAAAACATCAAGTTGATGAAGGCAACCGTTGGCGATCGACTCCGCGTGAAGGCCAGTGGAGGAGTGCGCACCGTTGACCAGGTGATTGACTTTATCGAAGCCGGCGTGAGTCGTTGCGGCACCTCAAATGCCGAGGCTATTTTGCTCGAGTTCAACGAGAAGGCCGACTAAGCAACAATCTTGCGATTTTTGTCAAGGGGTGCTTTACTTAAGTCATGAACGCCCTTTTGCCAAGTCTCTACATCTCACACGGCGCACCGCCACTGCTCGACGACGAATTGTGGATGAGCCAGCTGGCTGGCTGGTCTAGCGAAATGGCGAAACCGAAGGCGATTCTGATCGTTTCGGCTCACTGGGAGAGCGCCCCGATATCTATTTCGGCAACTGCGGCAAACACCCCGTTGATTTATGACTTTGGCGGTTTCTCACCGCGTTTTTACAACATGAAATACGAGACTCCAGACGCATCTTGGCTTGGCGAGATGGTGGCCAAACTAATGCCAGACACCGAGCCGCTGCACCAGCACCCGTCTCGAGGGCTCGACCACGGAGCTTGGGTTCCGCTCAAAGTTATGTATCCCGATGCCGACATCCCTGTGGTTCAGCTCAGCATGCCAACCAGTGATCCGGTGAAGCTGCTAGAACTTGGCCGACGACTTCGCCCACTTCGCGACGAAGGCGTCTTGATAATTGGTTCTGGTTTCATGACTCACGGATTGCCTTTCATTCGCGATTGGCGAACTGACGCGGCCGCGCCTGGCTGGTCTGCCGATTTCGACGTATGGGCAAAAGAGGCGCTCGACCGTGGCGACGTAGATAGTTTGATCAACTACAAGTCGCTCGCTCCTGGCATGCCTTATGCGCACCCGACCGTCGAACACTTCACTCCTTTGTTCGTAACTCTCGGAGCTTCGCTCGACCCAGAGCAAAAAGCCGAAACCAAAATCGATGGTTACTTTATGGGCTTGGCTAAGCGTTCTTTTCAGGTGGCCTAGTGGCAGTCAATGGTCGCGATCTGAGTCGCCCTCACGTATGGCGACCGAGCGACAAAGCGGCAACGGCGAAGACCTTTCTCTTGCTTCACGGCTCTGGCGCTGACGAACACGATCTGCTCTCACTAGGCAAAGCTCTTGACCCGAGGGCTAACTTGCTTTCGCCAAGGGGTTTGGTTCGGGTTGATGGTGCGAATCGATTCTTTATGTTGCTAGCTGAAAACACCTACGACGAAGGTGACGTGATTCACAACTCATCAGAATTGGCCGACTTCGTTTGGGCTGCTGCCGGAGAGTATGGCTTCGATGCCAACAATGTGTATGCGGTCGGTTTCTCGAATGGCGCAAACGCCGCGCATTCGATGTTGCTCCTTCAGCCTGACAGCTTGGCGGGTGTGGTTGCCTTTGGCACCAACAAGGTCTTCGATAAGCCCCCGTTCAAGAAGGCAACTCCGAATCTAGCGGGCAAGCGGGTTTGGTTTGCCAATGGGGCCGCCGACCCTTATTCGCCGGCAGATCGGGTCGAGGCACTGGTTGACGAGCTGCGCGAATTGGGTGCCGAGGTGCACTATTCGCTGCACCCGGGTGGTCACACAATCTCGCACGACCAGGTAAAAACGATTGCCGTGCAACTAGCTGGTTAGTCGGGTTAGCTGGCTTGCTTCTGCTGCCACTGGCTAAATAGTTCGCGAAGGTCCCAGGCGTTTTCGGCCATTATCGAAACTCCGCGAACTCCGGTGCGTCGGGTCTTTCCTGAAATCAACAGCAGCTTGGTGTTGAACAGAATGTGACTGCAACGCTTCTGCGCTTCGTCGAAGAAGGTGCTGTCGCTGCATCCGCTGCCGTCATCGAGGCTCACGAACACCACTCGCTTGCCAGAGCGCATCGGTGGGGTTTGGGTAGCAACACGGATGCCAGCAACTAGCACGTCTGTCTTGCTGCGCAGACCAACCAGCTCATCGCTTCGCATGACTCCCATTTCGTCGAGCATCGGCCGATATTGCTCGAGCGCGTGCTCGGTGTAATCGAGGCCGAGAATCTGCAACTCGGCTTCAACTTTTTCTGCGTTGCTCGGTTCTGGCAAGCCGGTGGGCAGGTCTTTGAAATCGAAGTCGAACATCGGCTGGTTTGGGTCTAGATACTTTTTGTTCTTGCTCGCATTAAGTTGACGCACTCGCGCAAGAACATCGCCGCGAGTGTGCATCGGGCCGAAGTCGCCGAGTCGCAGTTCGTCGAGGCCACCCACCTGAGCAATGCGCTCGAAGGTTCGACGGCTCGGTTTTGCCCGCATATAGAAATCGCCAACGTCACTGAACGGTCGCTCGCTCAAGATGCGGCTAACCTCGGCCTCGCTGATGCCGGCTATTTCGTGAATCGCGAGTCGAACGGCTAACCCGTTTTCGGTCTTCTCAACCAAGAACTCGTCTGTCGACTTGTTTACGTCGACCGGCAATATGTTTACGCCCAAGCGTCGCGCCTCGGCCATTAGCAATCGCTTCGGATACATGCCCGGATCATGCGTGAACAGCCCGGCCATGAACTCAACGGGGTGGTGGGTCTTCAGCCAGGCGCTCTGATAGGTCGGCAGGGCAAAGGCCGCCCCGTGGGCCTTGCAGAAACCGAAGCTGCTGAAGCCCTCGAGAATGCTCCAGACGCGTTGAATCACGGCAGCCGGGTAACCGCGTTCTTTGGTGGCCTGGCGAAAGAACTGTTCGATCTTCGGCTTTGCCCGCGGGTCTTCGAGTGAGCGGCGCAGCTCGTCTGCGCGAGCAAGGCTGCAGCCGGTCATGACGTTCAAGATGCGAAGCACGTGCTCGTGAAAGATGACAACCCCGAAGCTCTCGCGAAGAATCGGCTCGAGGTCTTTGTGAATGAAGTCGGCACTTGCGAATCCGTGGCGACCATCGAGATATGGGGCAATCATGTTGCCCTTCATCGGGCCGGGGCGAAACAGCGAAATCTGAATGGTGAGGTCGTTGAACTCGGTCGGCTGATGCTTGCCGGTTAGTTCGCGCTGACCTGGGCTCTCGATTTGAAAGATTCCGAGGGTGTTTGTGCTGCGAATGGTTTTGAAGGTTTCATCGTCGGCTCGATCGATGCCGTCGAGGTCGAGCGTTTCGCCGCGCACGCGCGAGATCTCGCGAACCGCATAAGCCATTGCGCTCTGCATTCGCACTCCGAGCACGTCGAGCTTGAGCATTCCCATTGGGTCCATGTCGTCTTTGTCGAACTGACTCATTGGCAGGCCCATGCCGCTCTGCTCGATTGAGGTTTGTCGCAGCAAATTTGAATCGCCAAGAATTACACCGCACGGATGCATCGAGATGTGTCGCGGCAAACGATTCAACCGCTCGGTGATGTCGACGAGCAAATTCATTTTTCGGTCACTCTCGAGCGCAGCCGCTATTTCGCCGAGTTCGGGTTTGCTGCCAACGGCGTTGCGAAAACTGCCGGCGCTTAGCCGCCAGACGCTCTTGGCAATCTGATCTATTTCGTCGTCTTCGATGCCGAGGGCAAGACCGCTGTCGCGCACGGCACCGCGACCGCGGTATGTGCTCTGCATCGACAGCAGTGTCACTCGGTTGCTGCCGTAACGCCTGAAGATGCTTCGGTAGATGTCGTGACGCCTTGCAGACTCAACGTCGATGTCGATGTCTGGCAGGCTCGAGCGCTCGGTGCTCAAGAAGCGCTCGAACAGCAGGTCGTGTTCAATTGGGTCGACACCGCTGATGCCGAGCAGGTAGTTGACCAGCGAGCCCGCCCCAGAACCGCGGGCGGCGATGCGAATGTTCATGTCGCGAATCATCTGGGCGACGTCGGCGACGGTCAAAAAGTAGGTCGCGAATTCGAGCTTGTTGATGGTAATTAGTTCTTGGTTCAACCGTTTGCGCACCTTGGCCAGGGTTGCCTCGCTTGCCCCCGGATAGCGCCAGTGCATGCCCGATTCGGCCTTTTGCCAAAGCACCTCAAATGGGTTGCCATCAATTCCGAGCGCTGACTTCTCTGGGGTCTTTGGCTTGCCCCAGCCGCAATCGCTTGGCGGGTCTAGTCGGCAGCGATCTGCCAGCATCGCTGTGTCGCGAAGCAGCCGACTTGCACGCTCGCTGTCTTCACAGATCTCTTCGGCCAGTGATTGCATCATTGCGGTTGGCTTTAGCCAGGCTTGCGCGTTCGGTTGCACCTGAAAGAATCCGAGTGGTTCAAGAAACCTCGCGGCGTCGAGCACGTCTGCGGTTAGTGCATCGTCTGGGGTCAGATAGCGAACCGAGTTGGTGAGCACCGCCGGCAATTTTGCGAAATCGGCAAGCTGCAACATGCGGTTTGCTTGCAGCACCGAAGAGTCTGTGCCCGGTTCGGTGAGCAGGCTGCTGACTTCGATGGCGAGTGAATTCGGAATCGCAAACAATTCTTGCCACGGAGCAAGAAGCGCAATTGCCTCGTCGCGAGAGCCACGCAAAACCGAACGACCCACGTCGCTGTCGCTGCCGAGCAGCAGGGTGCAGGCACCGATGCTCTCGCCAATCAGTTTGGCTAATTCGCCCCGGCGAATAGAAACGCTTTCGCTCTTTCGCACGCGCTGCAACTTTTTTGCTCTCTCGCCGAGCGCTTCACCGATGTTGTATCCGTGAGCGGCAGAAACGATTGAGCAGAGCGTTGACCAGCCAATGCCGCGATCGTGACCGCGTGCCAAAATCACCGCGCGCGCGAGCTGCTCACCTTCGTCGTCGACAATCGAAAGTTCAACACCGACAATCGGCGAAATGCCGAGTGTTAGGCAAGCGCCGATGTGTTTCACCGCACCATAGAGGCCATCGCGATCTGTGATGGCGAGTGCCGTCATCTTTTGCGCTGCGGCAGCCTCGGCGAGCAGCTCTGGTCTCGTCACTCCAAAGTGTGACGAGAACGCAGAAGCTACGTGCAGATGGGTGAACTCAGTCATCGGCTAATCGAAAAAGGCCGGGGCAGTGGTTAGTTGAAGATGCGATTGAGTCGCCAGACGTTTTTGTCGCCGACGAATGAATGCACCAATTCGAATTGCTGCTTCTCTTCGTTGCAGCTGGCGACGAGTCGCCACATTTCAACCTCGAGCACGCCGGCACCGATGCCGCGTTGCACCCGAGATGCCTCGACCCACCACTCGCGTCGCGCGAACCAGCGCACCGGCTTGTTTAGCACTCGGTATGCACCGTCGCGCCAGCTGAAGCCGATCGGCTCACCCTTGGGGTTGACTGATACGGCAACCATTTCATCTACTCGAACCATCTCGAGCCCCTCCTAAACGTCTGTCGAAACAGAAAAATATTCGAACAAATGTTCGAATGTTAAGAATGTAGGCAGAGCCACCGACAAAGCAAATTGCGGCGGCGTGGCGAGTTAAACCATTGGTTGAGGGTTGCGCAAAAAGCCCTAGATTGCGGGCTTACAGGGCGCGAATAAGGTCGCTTGAGTTGTTTCTAACGGCACCTACGGCCGAATCGACCTTGAAGAACTCGACCTCGGCGGCAACCAAGTCGCTCTCAGCCGAAAGTGCGTCTAGCAGGCTCTGATCGCCGACGATGTTTGGGTCTATCCAGGCATCTAGGGTCGCCGGGGTCAACAGAACCGGATTGCGGTCGTGAATGTGCGCTAGCTCTGGCGCGGTGTCTTTGGTCAGCGTGGTCGCCGAAAGCAACCAGCGCGAAGGGTCGTTGTCAGCCTTGTTCGGGTCGCGCCACCACTCGTAGAGCCCGGCAAGCGCCAACATGCCGTCTTCGCCGGCAGAGATGTAGAACGGCTGCTTGGTGCCATCGGCAGCTACGTGCCACTCGTAATAGCCGCTTGCCGGAATCACGCAGCGACGACGAATAACCGAGTCTTTGAAAGAAGGCTTTTCAAGAATGCTCTCGATGCGCCCGTTGATCAGTGGCGAAGAGTTGCCAGGGCCATCCTTGCTCCAGCGCGGAACAAGACCCCAGCGAGCCGAGTGAATCTCTCGGTGCAAATCGCCTAGGGGTGAACCGTCATCGGCCTTCTCGTCTGCTCGCTCGACGATTATCGAAATCTGGTGGGTTGGCGCGACGTTGTAACTAAGCCCCGGCTGTTCGCCGACGATCTCGTCGACTTCAAAAATGTTCATGATTTCGCCAACGGTCTTGGCTACTACAAAACGACCGCACATCAGATGGTCACAACGGCAGAGTTCGGGTCTGCGGCCGGCAGGAGAGCGGAGTCTTTCACCTGACAATCTTCACATGTTCGACCCAAATTGCCGCGACACGTTAGGCAAGCCTTAGTTGATTTGGCAAAATCGTTAGGATACGAATGATTATGAGGAACCCACCTCAGAAAGAGAGGCAACAATGCACTCGACGCATTTGTTGAACGAGCTAAGCGCACTAGACCTGTCGCGCTGGCAATTCGGCCTAACCACCGTTTATCACTTCTTGTTTGTGCCATTGACGATCGGCATGGTCTTGCTGGTCGCCATCATGCAAACCATTTGGTACAAAACCGACAACGAAAAGTGGCTAAAGCTGACCAAACTTTTCGGAAAGTTGTTTCTCATCAACTTTGCACTGGGCGTCGTAACCGGAATCGTGCAGGAGTTTCAGTTCGGAATGAACTGGTCTGCCTACTCGCGTTTCGTCGGCGACATCTTTGGAGCGCCGCTCGCGATGGAAGGTTTGCTCGCGTTCTTCTTTGAATCAACATTCATCGGGCTTTGGATTTTCGGTTGGGATCGCCTTTCAAAGAGGCTGCACCTAGTAACAATCTGGATGACAGCACTCGGCGTGATTCTCTCGGCCTATTTCATTCTTGCCGCGAATGCATTCATGCAGAACCCGGTTGGCTTCGAATTTAACGAAGCTAAGAACCGTGCCGAACTAGTCGACATCGGAGCAGTGCTCACGAACATCGTCGCGTTGAATCAATTTCCGCACACGATAACGGCATCAATTATGTTCGCGGGAGCCGTGATGGTTGGTGTTTCGGCATATCACCTCAAGCGTTCTCAGTTCATCGAAACCATGCGCACGAGCCTTCGTTTTGGCCTGTGGACGGTTATTGCTGGTGGAGCTGGAACAGTATTGACTGGTGACGGCCTAGGTTTAGCCATGGTTCAAACGCAGCCAATGAAAATGGCTGCCGCAGAAGCGCTCTACAACACAACCAACAACGCCAGTTTCTCGATCTTCACTTTGGGAACACCAGATGGCAAGAGCGAACTGTTTTCAATTCGAATTCCTCAGCTGCTCTCATTTCTATCGACCCACACTTTTGACGGCCAAGTAGAGGGGCTCAATGACCTTCAGGCTGAATACACGGCAGCATTTGGTGCCGGTGACTACATGCCGGTCATCTGGATCACATACTGGGCGTTCCGCTGGATGATTGGCCTTGGTGTCTTGTCGATGCTTATTGCCGCTGTTGGCCTTTGGATGACTCGCAAGGGCAAGCTCACCTTGCCTAAGTGGGCCTGGAACGTCGCAATTTGGGCATCTCCGATTCCGGTTCTAGCGATTTCACTTGGCTGGATGTTCACCGAGATGGGTCGCCAGCCTTGGATCGTATTTAGCTTGCTCAAGACCGCCGACGCGGTGTCGCCAGGCATCAATGGCGTCGATGTCTTGATTTCGCTAATCGCATTCACCGCCATTTATGGAGTTCTGGCAATCGTCGAACTCAAGTTGTTCTTGAAGGCCGCTCAAACCGGCCCAGTCTCAGAGGTGTCTGAGAAGAACGACTCTGAACAATTGACCGTCGCTTACTAAGAAATCAGGAGACAAAAAATGCAAATTCAAGATATTTGGTTCCTGATTGTCGGGTTCCTATTCATCGGTTACTTCGTGCTCGACGGCTTCGACTTCGGAGTCGGAATGTCTTTGCCGTTTCTTGGCAAAGATGACACCGACCGTCGAGTTCTCATCAACACCATCGGCCCGGTATGGGACCTCAACGAAACCTGGGTAATAGTCGCAGGCGCTAGCTTGTTCGCTGCCTTTCCTGAGTGGTACGCCTCGTTATTCAGCGGCTTCTATTTGCCACTGCTGCTGATTTTGCTTGCGCTAATCGGTCGCGGTGTTGCTTTTGAATATCGTGGCAAAGGGCAAACCTTGCGCTGGAAGTCAACATTCGACTGGATGATTGTCATCGGCTCAGTTGTGCCTGCATTGCTCTGGGGTGTCGCATTCGCAAACATCGTTCAGGGTGTTCCACTGAATGCAGATCACATCTACACCGGAACGCTGTTTACTCTGCTCAACCCATATGGTTTGCTTGGCGGACTCGTCACGCTGACTTTGTTCTGGTTGCACGGCTTGATTTTCATCACGCTAAAAACCGAAGGTGATATCAAGGCCCGTGCCCGTGCTTTGGCTATCAAGGTTGGTCTGGTTTGCACTGTTCTTGCCGCCAGCTTCTTGCTCTGGACAGTCTTTGCTCACTTCTCAATTCTTGGATTGGCCCTAACTGCCGTAGCAGCGCTCTCTTTGATTGCTGCCCAGATTGCCAACTTCAAGAATCGCGACGGAATTGCCTTTGCTCTGCTAGTCGTGACCATCATCACCGCAGTTGGATCGCTGTTTGCTGCACTGTTTCCAAATGTGTTTCCTTCAACCACTGACGCGGCATTCAGTTTGACTGTTGATAACGCTAGATCTAGTGACTACACCCTGGGTGTGATGAGCTGGGTTGCTGCAATCATGTTGCCTTTGGTTCTTGCCTACCAGGGGTGGACCTACTGGGTGTTCAAGAAGCGCGTAAGCCGCAAGTCGATTCCTGTTGGCTCGCACTAGGGTAAAACTGAAAAGCAACAGACGAGGGAGCAAGCATTAAGCCGTTTGACCCTCGTCTGTTGCGTGAAGCAACGGCGGCCCGCTGGTTTTTTGCCGGTGTGGTCGCCTTTGCCTTGCTTGGCACTTTGAGCACTATTGCCTTTGCATTCGAGCTAACCCAATTAGTAGTCAATCCAGCAAATGCCAATGTTTGGCTAGCTATAAGCGCAGCGGCGGTAAAAGCCGCAACTATGGTAGACCAGGAGTGGCTCTCATCAATCGCAGCCACTCGAGTCAAGGCCCAGCTTCGCTCTAAGCTTTTGGGGCAAATCGGCGAAGCAAACAGAACTTGGATTTCACGGCAGAACACTTCGGAGTTGCAGTTGCTTTTGACAACTGGACTCGATTCGCTTGACGCCTATTTTGCGAAGTTTTTGCCACAAATTGTTTACACGGCACTCGCAGTGCCGATTTATGTTTTAGCAATTTTCACCCAAGATGCACTCAGCGCGTTCACGGTTCTCTTGACCATGCCGCTCATTCCGCTATTCATGATTTTTATCGGTTGGGCCACGGCCAAGGTGCAAAACCGCCAGCTCGCCTCTCTCACGGCGCTATCCACACACTTTGCCGATGCCCTGCGCGGCATAACCACACTGAAGGTCTTTGGCCGAGCAGAGGCCCAGGTCGAAATCATGCGCTCGAACAGTGAGCAGCACCGAAAGCGAACCATGAAAGTTCTTTCGGTGTCATTTTTGTCGGGTTTTGCTCTCGAATTGGTGGCTAGCCTTGCTGTGGCTCTGGTTGCAGTCTCTATCGGCCTTCGTCTTATTGACGGCACAATTACCCTCGCTGCAGGTCTGCTTGTGCTGGTTCTCGCGCCAGATGCCTATCTGCCGCTGCGCATGATCGGTGCGAACTTTCACGCATCGTCTGATGGAGTGGCCGCGATTCAACGAACTTTCGCACTAATCGATTCGCAGGCAGATGCTGCCGAGCAAGCAGAGCCGATGAATATTGAGCCTCTTGCCGGAAGGCTAATTGTTCTCACAGGCCCTTCGGGTTCTGGCAAGTCGACGGCACTAAAGGCTTTGATAAATCAAAATTCCGCTTGGATGCCACAGGGTGCGAGTTTGCTTGATGGCACTGTGCGCTCGAATATTGTTGGCCCCGGAAGTTTTGACGAGAAGTCGCTACAACGTGCAGCCCATTTAGCGGCTCTCGATGATCTAGATTTCGATCTCGAGGTCGGTGCGAGCTTCTCGACAATATCTGGCGGACAAGTTCAGCGAGTAGCCCTCGCTCGCGCTCTTTATCGAGCTCTTGCCACTGACTGCTCGATTATTTTGCTTGACGAACCTACTTCGGCAATAGACGCAAAGCGAGCCAAACTAGTGGTTTCGTCGCTTTCTCAATTGGCTGCCGAAGGTTTTGCGGTCATTGCTATTTCACATCAGAGCTTCTTGATCGAAGCATCAGACAAAGTAATCGAGGTGACTCGATGAAGAAGCTGATTTTGTTTTCACTGCCAAGAAGTCGTCGATTTTTCACTTCTCTTTTCGTGTCTGTCGTGCAGGGGCTTTCGGCTGTAGCGTTGCTCGCTACTTCGGCTTGGCTAATTTCTAGAGCCTCAGAGCAACCACCCATCATGTATTTATCGATTGCCATAGTTGGCGTTCGAACTTTCGCGCTGTCACGGGCAAGCTTGCGTTATGCCGAGCGCTGGCTCTCTCACGATTCTGTTTTGCAAGAGACGAGTGAGCGTCGAGCTCGTGTGTTCGGTAGCCTCATTGATTTAGCTCCCGCCGGCTTAGGTAGGCAGTCTGCAGCTGATCTCGGAACGCGCGTTGTAGCAGACACAGATGAGATGCAGAATCTCGGATTGAGAATTGTCTCGCCGCTCGTTCAATCTGTCGTCGTTTCAGTGATTTCGACAATCGTTTTCGCAGTCATGTTGCCCTCTGCAGCTTTGGTCATGGGTCTCTTGCTGGCAACTGCTTTCGTGGTTGCATTGCCGCTGTCGGCTCTTATTGCTCGACGGGCTGACTTGCAAAGCGCTACCGAAAGGGCTCAACTCGCCACAAAAACTCAAAGGTTGCTCGGCAACTTAGAGTTGTTGAACGCCTACGGCTGGGCAACTGCAGCCGTCGGCGAAATCGAAAAGACTCAGGCCAGCTTGGCAAAATCGGCCCGACGTCAGGCTATTTCGCTAGGTTTCGCACAAGCAACCTTCAGCTTCGGGGCAGCCGCTTCAGCTGTCATTGCCGCCGTAATTGGGGCTTCTGAAATTGCCTCTGGCCACGGCGATCGCGTCATGTTGGCAGTTTTTGCCTTGCTGCCCCTTGCCGTGTTTGATGTCGCCTCGGCTGCTCAGCCGGTTATTGGGGTTTGGCGGCGTTATCGCGCAAGTGCAGAGCGTTTGATTGAGGTGATCGATCGCGACATTCCTGCAGAACTCACTTTCGAAGGCACTCAAGTTCTGGGTGAACTCGACGCTGTGCAACTGATTGCGGCAGAGGCAGGCTACCCAGGCAACGAAAGCGTGATTACTAACTTTTCGCTAAATATCAAAAAGGGTGAAACGATCGCTCTGGTTGGCCAGAGCGGGGCCGGCAAGAGCACTGTTGCGTTGATATTGGCGAGGCTTTTGAACTTGCGCGGCGGAGAGTTGCGGCTAAATGGCCAATCGGCCGATGATTTTTCGACTTCTTCGATTCAAAAGCGCGTTGGCTACCTAGAACAGAATGCCGTGATGTTCAACGCCTCTGTGCGTGTGAACCTGCAAATCGCAAAACCAGAAGCGACAGACGATGAGCTAGTTGCAGTTCTGCAGAGTGTTTCTCTTTGGTCAATGTTCTCAAAACGCGATGGCTTAGACACACGAGTGGGTGAGCGTGGCGTTCTGATTTCTGGAGGCGAGGCTCAGCGACTAGCGTTGGCTCGAGCCTTGCTCGCCAATTTCAATTTATTCATCTTGGATGAACCAACAGCAAATGTTGACGAAGCGCAGAGTGTGCAATTGGTTAGCGACTTCATCGCAATCGCCAAAGACAATCAACGCATGATGGTTTTGATTACCCACGATTCAACGCTTGCAAAACTGGCAGATCGAAAAGTTGAAATCTAACGAATAGGCGAGCTGAGCAGGCGCAGTCGCTTTGTGAATGCTTCAACGTGCACCGCTGGTGCTAGCGGGCCACCGAGGTCTATCCATGATTCAACTGGGCGAATTGCCTGAAGGCTGCTTAGCATCCATACTTCGGTTTCAACCAGATCGGCCGGTTTGGCTTTTTCGATGCGGGTCTGCAAACCCATCTGCTCAGCAATCGAAAACACTTCACGTCTGGTCACGCTGTCGAGCCAGGTAGTTTCTGCTCCTGGTGCGTAGAGAACATCGCCGCGCCACCAGACAATCGCACTGAGCGCACCTTCGGCGATGTGACCAGTGTCACTGAGCAGAACGGCTTCGTCTGCGCCAAGCATGTTGGCACGGCGTCGCAGTTGCAGGCCGAGGCTTAGGTCTGGGCCTTTGACCAGCGGGTTGGCTCGAGGGTCTGCCTCAGGAAAAGTCCAGAGCACGGCCGAGCCAAGGGCTTCTGGCGCTTCACGCACTCGCAAGTGCAACTGAGCACCAACCGGTTGGTCGGTGTGCAGCTCAATTCGAGGAAACCAGCGGCCCTCGAGTGGAAGTTCAGCTACGGCAAGTTCAAAGAACGCATCGAGATCGACTGCCTGCTCGGGCGAGATTTGCTCTACCCAGCCTCTAAACCGGTCGAAGTGAAGGCTTAGGTTTCTGACTCTGCCGTCTTCGACCAAGAAGCTATCGGCGACAGCGAGTTGGGTGCCAAGGCTAATTGGCACTTCGATAAGGCCCTGCGACCCGAATCGCATTAGTTCACTTGTCATCTCACTCCTTTCGCCTGTTGTCTAATCTAATAGTCGTGCCAATCTTCGTTGCCGACCTTAACGGTTGGGTGCATCCAGCAGATGTCTTCATCTCGCTGCACTCAAGCGACGAAAACGCATTCTGGCTAGATCGCGAGATTCACCCAACCGAAAGTTTCAGTGTCATCGGAGCATCTTCTGAGGTGCTAACCGACAATCAAGATTTTGCGGTGCTCAGAAGTGCATTGACGCCGCAAAGCCAAGTGGACCTTCCGTTCTCTTTTAGGCCCGGATTAGTTGGCTATGTCGCCTATGACGGAACTTCAAAATTTATGCGCATCGATCGAGCTATGGTTTTTGATCACGCAAACAAGATGATGTATTTCATTGGAGAATTCGATACTCAAAAACAGTTCGATGCCTGGCACCATGCCGCTCTGCTTAGACTCGCGCTCTGCGGTGGCGAACAGGCTGCCTATCGCATGAACAACAAAGCTCTGGTGGCAAGTGCGAGCCGCGTTCGTCACGAAGACAGCGAGTATTTAGCGCTGATTGAACGAGCTCAGTCACACATCGCCTCGGGCGATGTCTATCAACTATGTCTAACCAACCAAATCGACATGCACGTCGTGGGCGACTCACTGCTAACTTTTTTGCAGCTGCGTGAGAGCAACCCTGCACCGTTTGCTGCGTATCTAAAATTCGGTGAGCAGAAAATTATTTCGAGCTCGCCTGAGCAGTTCATCCGTGTTGATGAAAACAATTTGATTTCATCGAAACCAATCAAGGGCACACGCCGACGCGATGCCGACCCAATTGTTGACCAGCAACTCGCAGACGAATTGCGAAACGACGAAAAAGAACGAGCCGAGAATCTGATGATTGTCGACCTGATGCGAAACGATTTCGGCAGGGTAGCAGAGCCAGAGTCGGTTCAGGTCGAGAAGCTATTCGACGTCGAAAGCTATGCCTCGGTGCATCAGCTGGTGAGCACGGTGCAGGCCAAGTTGGCGAGCGGGCTCACTGCCGTCGACGCCTTTGCGGCTGCGTTTCCAGGTGGGTCGATGACCGGGGCGCCAAAGCACAGGGCAATGCAGATCATCGACGATCTTGAAACCAAAGGCTCAGAGTCAGGTCGCGGTGTCTATTCGGGCGCAATCGGGTATCTAACCCACGCCGGAGTCGCCGACTTCTCGATGACCATCAGAACTCTGGTTGTTGATGGCCAGACCGCGAGCATCGGCGTTGGCGGGGGCATAACCATCGATAGTGTCGCAATTCTCGAGCTTGAAGAGACCAAACTCAAGGCGGCGGCGTTGCTGCGCGTGCTCGGTTCGCCAGACCCTTGGGTTCGCGGCTAAAGCAACACTCTGCCCAGTGCGATTGGTAATCTTGACCAGATGTCTGAGCAAACAAACAACAACGAGTCTGAATACGACGTATTCGCCATTCAAGAGCGATGGCTGCCGGTCTGGGACGACCTAAAGCCGTTCAATTCGGGAATCGAAGGCGACCCACGCCCGAAGAAGTATGTGCTCGACATGTTTCCTTACCCTTCAGGCGATCTGCACATGGGTCACGCAGAGGCCTATGCACTTGGCGATGTAATTTCTCGCTACTGGGCGCAAAAGGGCTTCAACGTTATGCACCCGATTGGCTGGGACTCATTTGGTCTGCCAGCCGAAAACGCCGCCATCAAGCGTGGTCTCGACCCTAAGGGTTGGACATACGACAACATCGCTCAGCAGCGCGCGTCTATGCGTCGTTATGCCTGTTCATTCGACTGGGATCGCGTCTTAGTAACCAGCGACCCGATTTACTACCGCTGGAACCAGTGGCTATTTCTTGAGTTCTACAACAAGGGTTTGGCATATCGCAAAAACTCAAACGTTAACTGGTGCCCGAGTTGCCAGACTGTTCTTGCTAACGAGCAGGTCGTGCAGGGTCTATGTGAGCGATGCGACAGCGTTGTTACCAAGAAGGCTCTGACCCAGTGGTATTTCAAAGTCACTGACTACGCAGATCGACTCTTGGATGATCTCGACACTCTCGAGGGCAGCTGGCCGTCAAAGGTGCTAACCATGCAGCGCAACTGGATTGGTCGCTCAGTCGGTGCCGAGGTGCAGTTCGAAATCGAAGGTCGCACCGAACCGGTATCGGTTTACACAACTCGACCCGACACACTATTTGGCGCAACGTTTATGGTTGTTGCCGCAGACAGTGACCTTGCCGCCGAATTAGCTTCGATGTCTTCGCCAGAAGTGCGCATGGCCTTTCAGGCCTACCTCGATGAGGTCAAGAAATCTAACGATATCGAGCGTCTAGCGACCGACCGCAAAAAGTCGGGCATCGAGCTTGGCATGCACGCCATCAACCCACTGAACGGTGAGCGTCTGCCAATCTGGGCTTCTGACTACGTGCTTGCCGACTATGGCACCGGCGCGATCATGGCGGTTCCTGCGCATGATGACCGCGACTACGAATTCGCCAAAGCTTTCGATCTACCAATTCGCCAGGTGGTCGACACCGGCGAGGGTGACCCATCCGTGATTGGTTTTGCAACCGTTGGCGAAGGCACCTTGGTCAACTCTGGCCCGCTCAACGGTCTTGGCAAGAAAGAAGCAATCGCAAAAGCGATCGAAATCTTGGCCCAGAACGGCAAGGGCAAGGCTGCCAAAAACTTCAGACTTCGCGACTGGTTGATTTCACGCCAGCGTTACTGGGGAACACCGATTCCGATCATTCACTGCGACTCATGCGGCGAAGTGCCAGTGCCTTCAGATCAGTTGCCTGTCGAGTTGCCGTCGGCCGAAGGTCTAGATCTCAAGCCAAAGGGAACCTCGCCACTCGGGGGAGCAGCCGACTGGGTCAACGTGAAGTGTCCAAAGTGCGGTGCCGATGCGAAACGCGACACAGACACCATGGATACTTTCGTCGACTCGTCTTGGTATTTCTTGCGATTCTTGTCACCAAAGTCTGAAGAAGTCGCGTTTCCGAAAGATGCTGCTCGAGACTGGGCGCCGGTTGACCAGTATGTCGGCGGCGTGACTCACGCGATTCTGCACCTTTTGTATGCCCGCTTTTTCACAAAGGTTTTGCACGATCTAGGGCACGTTGACTTCGAAGAGCCTTTCACTCGGTTGCTAAACCAAGGCATGGTGCTGATGAACGGCTCGGCTATGTCAAAGTCGCGCGGCAATCTGGTGACTCTCAGCAGTCAGCTCGACGAGCACGGCGTTGACGCAATTCGTCTGACTATGGCTTTCGCTGGGCCACCCGAAGACGACATCGACTGGGCCGACGTTTCTCCAGCCGGTTCGGCAAAGTTCTTGGCTCGCGCCTGGCGCGCAGCGAATGACGTTGATTCTGCTGTGGGCGTCGATTTCACCACTGGCAACAAAGAACTTCGCAAAGCAACGCACTCGTTCTTGCGCGACTTCGCTCCGGCAATTGAGGGCTTCAAGTTCAACGTTGGCGTTGCCAAGATCATGGAGCTCGTAAACGCTCTGCGCAAAGCCCTTGACGGAAGCGCAGGCCCAACCGATGCCGCTGTTCGTGAGGCCGCCGAAGTCGTTGCCAAGGCGCTCTCGCTATTCGCGCCATACACGGCCGAAGACATGTGGGCGAAACTCGGCCACCAACCAGGTGTCGCCCTGGCTGGTCTGCAGACTGCCGACGAAACTCTCTTGGTCGAAAGTTCGGTCACGGCAGTGGTTCAGGTAGACGGAAAGCTTCGAGACAAGTTCGAAGTGTCAGTCGATGTAACTGAGGCTGAGTTGCGCGAATTAGCCTTCGACTCAGAAAACGTGAAGCGGGCAATCGGCGACAAAGAGGTTGCAAACGTAATCATTCGTGCACCCAAACTTGTGAACATCGCCACCAAGTAATTAGTTTTCAACAGAACTAGCTAGCCACCTCAAAAATAATTGAGGTGGCTCTAGTTTTTCTCGAATGAAGTCGTTGCGTGAAAAGGCCATCGAGGCGCTTGGCACAGCCACGACCATGAATAGAAAAGTGCTTTTGTTGCTCTTTCTGATTCTGGTGGCAATTGGCGCAATTCTTGTAGCGCTGAATTCACCCAAACCATATGCCGGTTCTTCTCAAGACCAAAACATAACCGTTCAGCCCGCCGGCTCCGAATTTTCGATGAGTGCCGCTGAAAACTTCGTGCACTTGGTCGGCGAAGTCGCTAACCCCGGCATTTACAAGTTGCCGTCGGGCTCTCGGTTGTTCGATGCCGTTCTGGCCGCCGGAGGGTTCTCGGCTGCTGCTGATCAAGCGAGCGTGAACTTGGCGCGTGAGCTGTCTGACGGAGAGCAAATTGTTGTTTTGGCCATCGGTGGCAATCAACTCAATGGTCAGGGTGTCGCTCAAGGCGCTGGGGCCTCTGCACAGACCAGCCTGATTTCACTGAACCGCGCGTCTCAAATCGAACTCGAGACTTTGCCCGGCGTTGGGCCAGCGCTAGCCAGCCGAATGGTCGACTGGCGGGTTACCAATGGTGGCTTCAAGAAGAAACAAGACCTAATGAAGGTCAGCGGTATTGGGCAGAAACTCTTCACTGGCATCGAAAACCTGGTGACTCTATGAACCTGGTGACCTTGTGAATCTGGTGAAGCTGTGAATCTGGTGAAGCTGTGAATCTTATGCTCTTGGCAGGCTGCACCTGGTTACTGGCCATGGGGCTAGAAACATCAAACTGGTGGCCTTTGATGATTTTTCTAATGGTGGCCGCAGCGTCTGGGGTTGCGTTGCGCATGCCGATTCGCGCTCTCAAACAACTGGGTTTACTTTTAGCAAGCACAGTGCCACTGCTGCTGAGCTGGTGGATGCGCAAAAGTTCTGAACCCACCTTCGCTGCAGAAGATGCTGTGTTTGGTTGGCCTTTCAATTTTCTCCGTCGACTAGCTCAAACGTCAAACATCGGTGTATCGCCCGATGCACAAGCGTTAACACTCGGTTTAGCGATTGGTGATGCGTCTCAGGCGAGCCAGCAACTGGTTGCTGAAATGAAAATCGTCTCGCTGACCCACCTCGTTGCGGTTTCAGGGGCGAATTGCGCCATTGTCGTGGGGGCAGTTTATTTTCTGCTGCGCAAACTAAGTCTGCGCGCGAGGGTTTTCACCTCTATCGCGGTGTTGATCTTTTACGTGTTTCTTGTCGGAGCCCAACCGAGTGTGCTCCGAGCAGCGGTCATGGCAAGTGCGGTCATGATTTCACTTTTGTTTGGGAGAAAGACCAACCCACTCTTGGTTCTTTCTTTGGCAGTGACTGCATTACTCGTTGCCGACCCATCGTTGGCGGTGAGCATATCTTTCGCCTTATCGGTTGCAGCCACTGCGGGCATTCTTTTGCTTGCTCCGGCACTATACGAGAGATTCAAGCAACGTATGCCTAAAGCAGTTGCTCTTGGTCTTGGTGTCAGCGCTTCCTCGCAATTAATGTGCTTTCCGATTTTGTTGCAATTGCAATCGGGATTGCCAACCTATTCGCTTCTCGCAAACCTTCTTTGTGAGCCACTTGTGGCTCCGATCACGGTGCTCTCGTTGCTTGCCGTGTTCGTTTCGTGGTTTCCACCACTCTCTACGGCCATTTTCTATCTAGCTTCGTTTGCATCGGCTCTAATTGTGTCAATCGCGCACTTTTTGGCAAACCTACCTCTGGCCACGGCTCCTTGGCTCTCTGGTGCGATTGGAGTGCTTTTCGCCGTTCTTCTTGCTGCCAGTGTCGCTTTCTGGCTGAAGGCTCACAGTGCTCTTGCTCGTTTCAGCGCGGGCGTGACGGCCATGCTTTGCCTCACCGCTTCATTTGCTGGTTTGGCTAATTCGGCAGTTCAAATGTCTCGATGGCCCGAGCCTGACTGGCAGATTGCCAGCTGCGATGTCGGTCAGGGTGATGCCACGGTTCTGCGATCCGAAAATCGTGTGGCCCTTATCGACGTTGGCCGATTCGAACCCAAAATCGACGCCTGCCTCAGTCAACTTGGCATAAGCAAGATCGACCTCTTGGTTCTAACTCACTTCGACTTCGATCACGTTGGCGGCTTGGCTGGTGCGCTCAAAAACCGGCAAGTAGCAGTGGCTCTGCTTTCGCCGTTTGAAGACGCCAGACCGGCCGTAGAGGCATCGCACGATTTGCTTCATGACGCCGGTGCTAAATCAGTTTTTGCCGAAAGAGGAATGTCAGGCTCAATCGGATCTGTTGATTGGATCGTTTTGTCTCCGAGCAAGACTGCCGACGAAGCCGAAGATTCGAATGACGCAAGCATCACGATGCTGTTTCGCTTCGACGAATTCTCTTTGCTTTCGCTGGCTGACCTAGGCGAGAAGGGGCAGATGCGCCTGGCCAGTGAAATGTCAAGTTGGCTAAGCCCTTGGGTCAGAGAGCATGACTTGGTCATGAAAGTTTCACACCACGGCTCTGCAGATCAATACGCAGAACTAATTGAATATCTGCAACCCGAGGTGGCTCTAATTTCGGTTGGCCGATCAAACGGTTATGGCCATCCAACGAGACGAACTTTAGACCTGTTAGCACGAACCTCGAGCATTATTTGCCGCACCGACCAGCTTGGTTCCATTGGGCTAAGTCACTCAGCGACCGGCTTCAGCTTCGCCAGCGCAGGTGCAAGTTAGGCTTGACGGGTGGCAAAGGCAAAACTAATCGAATGGCGCAAAATATCGCCGCACCCTGTGGTTTTGAGCTTCGGCCCTGAAGATTATCTAATCTCGAGAACCATTCGCTCTGTGCGAGAGCAACTGCGGGCCGCTGACCCGAATCTTGAAGTTCACGAAATTGAGGCGAGCGACTACTACTCCGGTCAGCTTGCCGACCTGACTAGCCCGTCGCTGTTCGCAGAGCCGAAACTGCTTATCATTCGAGCAACCGAGCGCTGCACAGACGAACTGATTGCCGACGGAGTTGCCTACCTAGAGTCGCCAACCGCAGATGCAACTGTAATTTTTGTTCACAGCGGCTCGACGGTGCGCGGCAAAAAATTGCTAGATGCAATCAGGGCAAGTTCAAAGGCGGCCGAAGTGCTTTGCCCGAAACTCAAGAAAGATGCCGAACGAGCCGCGTTTATCAACGCCGAATTTGCCACCGAGGGGCGGCAAATTACCGCAAGCGCTGTGAGGGCTCTGCTCGATGCATTCGGCGAAGGATTATCGGAACTTGCAGCCGCCTGCAGCCAGTTGCTTCAAGATTCTGCTGCGACTATCAGCGAAGAAATTGTTGACGCCTACTACGGCGGTCGAGTAGAGACCACCGCCTGGAAAATCAGTGACGCGGCCATGGCGGCTCGACCAGCAGAAGCCTTATCGCAATTGCGCCATGCGCTAGCAACCGGAATCGATCCGGTGCCGATTGTGTCTACTCTCGCTAGCACAGTTCGGCAGTCTGCAAAAATTTTCGGAAATCGCTCTGTTACTGCCGTCTCGCTCGGAGTTGAACCTTGGAAATTCGAGAAGATGCGCAACAGCCTCGCTGGCTGGACAGAAGAAGGTCTGGCCAAAGTGATAAACGCCTGCGTCGAGGCAGACGCCGCAGCCAAAGGCGCAGAACGAGACTCTGCCTACTCACTTGAAAAATTGGTCTTGCTCATAGCTTCAAAGGGGCTTAAGTGAAAAGTCGAGTCGCCATCTCGAGCTTTCTTGCGTTGATTTTCATTTCGCTAATCTTGCGACCACCCATCGCCGCAATCGGCCCATTGCTGCATGAGATAACCGAAGGCTTGAGCCTCGACTCTTCGCAGGTTAGTTTGCTGACTGCTGTTCCCGTATTTTGCTTTGGTTTGGGCGCGTTTCTCAGCCCGGTCTTGGTTAGGCGTTTCGGCTTGAACGCTGGAATGCTTCTTGTGCTTGTCACGCTCTTTATGGCTCTGGTCTTACGCCAATGGTTTGGCTATTCGTCAATGCTTGTTGGCACCATCTTCGTAGGCCTAGCCATTGCAATAGCCAACGTTCTGCTGCCGACGCTCGTGCGAAAAGACTTTAAAGAGCGGGCTTCGCTAATGACTTCGGTCTACACAACTCTGCTAGCCCTTTCGGCTAGCCTCATGGCTGGGTTTGCCGTGATTCTCAGCGATAGTCTGGGCGGCTGGCAATGGGTTTTGTTGCTAACCGCCGCACCGGCTGCGTTTGCGATTTTGTTTTGGCTGCCTCGATTTAGGTCAGGTCAGTCTCACATTCGAGTGACGGCGCAATCAGCAAAGAGCGAGTCTCGCGCTGTTTATCAATCGCCAATCGCTTGGGCAATTCTCGGTTACTTCGGGTTGCAATCACTTGGCTTCTATGTGGTGCTTGGCTGGCTGCCTACCATCTTGATAGACGCATCACTGACACCAGAAGCGGCGGGTGCGTTTTTGGGCCTAGCCACTGCAATAGGAATTCCTAGCGGCCTAGCACTTGCGCCTGTTATTTCGAAGCTGAAATCACTTTCTCTTTTAGCGGTGCTTGCCTCGGCGCTCACGGCAGCCGGCTTCGCTCTGATCGCTTGGTTGGTTGCAAATGACAACGTGAACAACCAGATTTTGCTCGTCACAGCTGCCGCACTGATTGCCTTTGGGCAGTCTGCAAATTTTCCAATCTCGCTATCACTCATCGCAACGCGCGCAAGCACTCAGGCGCAAACCACAACGCTCTCTGCTTTTAGTCAGGGGTGGGGTTATCTAATCGCCGGGGCCGGCACTTTTGCATTCGGTGCAATCGGTTCTCACATGCCGAGTTGGAGCGTCGTGCTTTTTGCTATCGCGATGCTAACCGTGGGGCAAATGGTGCTTGCAGCCTTTGCCGGTCGCAATCGAAAGATTGCAGAGCAATAAAAAATCCCACCGAATAAATTCGATGGGATTCTTTGAAAATCTGACTACTTTAGGTCAGCTGCCTTTTTAGCAATTGCTGACTTGCGGTTAGCGGCCTGGTTCTTGTGGATTACTCCCTTTGATACGGCCTTGTCTAGCTTCTTGGTAGCGGTCTTGACTGCCTCGGCAGCCTTAGCCTTGTCTCCGACTGCAACAGCTTCGCGAGCTGCACGGATAGCGGTCTTGAGCTCGCTCTTAACTGCCTTGTTGCGTTCAGCTGCCTTTGCGTTGGTGCCAATTCGCTTAATCTGCGACTTGATGTTTGCCATGTTTCACTTTCGTTTTTAGCCGTTCGCGCGAACGACTGAAGCGTTTATGTTTGGGGGATTAGATGGAGACACTCATCTGAACCGAGTTAAACCCTACCAGCGACCGCTATTTATAGGCAACTATGCGACAATAGAGATACCGAAATCGGTCATTTTTCTCAAATATCGAGGTTTATCTTGTCGCCACGCGCCACCAGCCGTCTAGAGCCGGCCAAGACCGACCCGAATATGATTCGCAATTTCTGCATCATTGCCCACATTGACCACGGAAAATCGACCCTAGCTGACCGCATGCTTCAGCTAACCGGCGTGGTTGACGACCGCTCGATGCGAGCTCAATACCTTGACCGCATGGATATTGAGCGCGAGCGAGGCATCACCATCAAGTCTCAGGCAGTGCGCATGCCGTGGCAGGTCGACAAGCAGGTCTATGCCCTAAACATGATCGACACACCAGGTCACGTTGACTTCACCTACGAAGTTTCTCGTTCTCTAGCCGCCTGCGAGGGTGCCGTCTTGCTTGTTGATGCAGCTCAGGGCATAGAGGCACAGACTCTCGCGAACCTCTATCTTGCGATGGAGAACGACCTCGAGATCATTCCGGTTCTAAACAAGATTGACCTGCCGGCCGCGCAACCTGAAAAGTACGCAGAAGAGTTGGCCAACCTAATTGGCGGCAACCCTGAAGATTGCCTTCGCGTATCTGGCAAAACCGGTGTCGGCGTCGATGCGCTGCTCGACAAAATTGTCGCGACTATTCCTCACCCAATTGGCGATCCGAATGCACCAGCCCGTGCAATGATTTTCGACTCTGTTTATGACTCATATCGCGGAGTAGTTACTTACGTTCGAATGATCGACGGAAAACTCTCGCCACGCGAGCGCATTCAGATGATGTCAACAAAGGCCGTGCACGAGTTGCTCGAGATTGGTGTTTCGTCACCAGAGCCAGAACCGACCAAGGGTCTCGGCGTTGGTGAAGTGGGCTACCTAATCACGGGTGTGAAAGATGTTCGCCAGTCAAAGGTTGGCGACACAGTAACCAACGCCATGAAGCCTGCGACCAACGCACTGACCGGATACAAAGACCCACTGCCGATGGTTTATTCGGGAATCTATCCGATCGACGGAAGCGACTATCCGAACCTTCGCGAGGCTCTAGACAAGTTGAAGCTCAGCGACGCAGCCCTTGCTTATGAACCTGAAACATCGGTTGCTCTTGGTTTCGGTTTTCGCTGTGGCTTCTTAGGTTTGCTTCACCTCGAAATTGTCACAGAGCGCCTAGAGCGCGAGTTTGGTCTCGACCTGATTGCGACTGCTCCTTCGGTGGTTTATGAAGTCACCATGGATGACGGCAAAGAAGTCACCGTTACCAACCCGAGCGAGTTTCCGACTGGCAAGGTGAAGACCGTGCTCGAGCCTATGGTTCGCGCGACCATCTTGGCTCCGAAAGATTACGTTGGCGTAATCATGGAGCTCTGCCAGGCCCGCCGTGGCACCATGATCGACATGCAGTACCTAGGCGAAGACCGCGTTCAGCTGCGCTACACGCTGCCGCTAGCCGAAATCGTTTTCGACTTCTTCGACCAGTTGAAGAGCAAGACTCAGGGCTATGGCTCGCTTGATTACGAAGAGATTGGACTTGCCGAAGGCGACTTGGTCAAGGTTGACCTATTGCTTCAGGGCGAGCAGGTTGATGCATTCAGTGCGATCGTGCACAAAGACAAGGCTTACGCCTACGGTGTGATGATTACCGGCAAGCTGCGCGAGCTGATTCCTCGCCAGCAATTCGAGGTGCCGATTCAAGCCGCAATCGGTGCTCGCATCATTGCCCGTGAATCGATTCGCGCGATGCGAAAAGACGTTCTAGCCAAGTGTTACGGCGGTGACATCAGTCGAAAGCGCAAACTTCTTGAGAAGCAAAAAGAGGGAAAGAAGCGCATGAAGATGGTTGGTCGCGTCGAGGTTCCCCAAGAGGCGTTCATCGCTGCGCTATCAACCGATGGTGAGAAAAAGGGCGAGAAGAAGGGCAAGTAATGGCCCAGTTGCCCGATGGCGATGTTGCTCCGCTAGACGGAGCGCTGCCGAGTTCGGTTCTCGCAAATAGTTCTGGCAAGACCTTGCACGCCTACCTGCACATTCCTTTTTGTCGTGTGCGTTGTGGTTACTGCGACTTCAATACATACACGTCAACCGAGTTGCGTGGTGTCACGCAAAATTCTTTTCTCGATGACCTTTTGGCAGAAATTCGATTTAGTCGCAAGGTTCTCGAACGTGCCGAGCTACCAGAGCGAAAATTCTCAACCGTGTTTTTTGGCGGCGGAACCCCAACGCAGCTCTCAGCAACTCAGTTGGTGCAAGCGCTCAATGTCTTGCGCGACGAGATCGGCATCGAGCCTGGCGCTGAGATAACCACAGAGGCAAACCCAGACAACGTCGACCATGTCTACCTCGCCGAACTTGCTGCTGGTGGCTTCACCAGAATCTCAATCGGCATGCAGTCTGCCGTGCCAAGCGTGCTCAAAACTCTCGATCGAACGCACAAACCAGAGAACGTAGCCAAGGCAGTTCAAGCCGCGAAAGACGCAGGTCTGCAGGTGTCTGTCGATCTGATTTATGGAGCTCCTGGCGAGACCATCCATGATTGGCGAACTTCAGTCGAGGCAGCCATTGCTCTCGAGCCAGACCACATCAGCGCTTACTCGTTGATTGTCGAAGACGGCACCAAACTGGCACGGCAGATTCGCAGCGGCGAATTGCCACAGCCAGACGAAGATGATCAGGCCGAAAAATACGAGGTGGCAAACGACTTGCTGTCGAAGGCTGGCTTTGACTGGTATGAGGTGAGCAACTTCAGCAAAACCTTCGAAACCCGATCAGCCCACAACCTTGCTTATTGGAAGAGCAACGATTGGTGGGGCTATGGCCCTGGTGCGCACTCGCACGTCGGGGGAGTTCGTTGGTGGAACGTCAAGCATCCGGCGACATTTGCTCAAAAGATCGCTGAGAGCGCTTCACCGGCCTTAGCTCGCGAAGTGCTGACTGATGAGACCAGAATCACCGAACGCATTCTGCTCGAGGTGCGAATCAGCGATGGGCTTGCTATCGACGTGGTCAAGTCACTCAATGCCGACGCAGCGAAGCCAATAAGCCAGGCCATCGCCGATGGACTAATTCAGCCCGAAGCGGCCATCCGTGGCAATTTGATTCTGACGCTAAAGGGCAGACTGTTGGCCGATGCCTTGGTGCGCGATTTGCTGGGTTAGCCAGCTCTGCTAAATCGCTACTTGATGAAGCGAATAGTCAGCGGAAACTTATAGAAGTTGCCCTGCGATGCCTGAACGGCCGCGATGATTCGAAATACAGTCGCATAGGCAGGAACCAACCAGATGACCAACCAGCCAACAATGCTGATGGCAAGAACGGCATACATGATCAAAATGGTGAGCGCAAAGTTCAGCTGTTCTTTTGAGTGGTGCTTGATGAACGGCCCTTTGTCTTTGAGAATCGCATAGCCAACGATTGGTGCGATTAGCTCAAGCACGATAGAAACGGCGTGAAGCACAACGGCGGCGCTTCTTTCTTCATCTGGAGCCCAGTCGCGCCCCGACGCATATGGATTAGTCATATCTAGAGCATAACCAGCGACACGGGCTAAAATTGGCACTCAGATAGAGCGAGTGCTAACGAGGTGAACATGATTCCAGAACGCAGTCTTGAGGTGCTTCGGGCAATCGTTCACGACTACATCGAAACGAACCAGCCGGTCGGCAGCAAATCTCTGGTTGAGCGCCACTCATTCGGTGTTTCATCGGCAACCATCAGAAACGAAATGGCGCTTCTCGAAGAAGAACAGCTTATTGTTGCCCCGCACACGTCTAGCGGTCGCGTTCCGACCGATAAGGGCTATCGACTATTCGTTGATCGACTCGGTGAAGTTAAACCGCTCAGCATTCCAGAGCGTTCGGCCATTGAAACTTTTATGCAGGGCAGTTCAGACCTCGACGAGGTTCTTGGGCGCACCGTGCGTCTGCTTTCGCAACTGACTAACCAGGTGGCAATGGTTCAGTATCCGAGCCTCGAAAAGGGTTCGGTCAAAAGCGTTGAGCTGTTGAAGGTCGGCGAGAAGCAAGCACTGCTCATCTTGGTTACCGATATCAGTCGCATTCAACAGCACCTGATCCACTTCGAACAAGAGCTTGATGATGACTTCGTTGCCAACTTGCGCGCGCAGATGATCGCTTCTCTGCAAGGAGCTTCACTTTCGCAGGTTGCCTCACGAATTGAAGACTTCACAAAGAAGTTCGCAGACAATCGTCGAGCCGAAGTTAGCTTGGTTCTCGACAACCTACTTGAGCAGGTCGACGCAAACCGCCAAGACAAAATCATTCTTGCGGGCACAGCAAACTTGGCTCGTCGCGAAGACGACTTCAAAGGCAGCATTTCACCGATGCTCGAAGCAATCGAAGAGCAGGTAGTTCTGCTCAAACTCATTCAAGAGATGCAAGCAGAGCAACACGGTGTCTCACTTTTGATTGGTTCTGAAAACGAAATCGAACAGTTCTCATCGAGTTCGGTGGTAATCACCGGCTATGAAAAAGAAGGCGCCGAAGTAGCAAAGCTCGGTGTTCTCGGGCCAACCCGCATGCACTACGCAAACAACATCGCTGCAGTTCGCGCTGTTTCGCGCTATCTAACTCAGGCTCTCGGAGGGTTCTAATTGGCAGACCACTATGAAGTTCTCGGCGTCTCGCGCGATGCAAGCGAAGACCAAATCAAGAAGGCATATCGAAAACTCGCACGCGAACTGCACCCAGATGTCAACGATTCGCCAGAAGCTCAAGAGCGCTTCAAGTTAGTGACTCACGCTTATGAGGTCTTGAGTAGTGCCGACGAACGCCGAAAATACGACATGGGTGGCGGCGATCCATTCGGAGGTGCTGGTTTCGGTTTTGGCGACATCTTTGACACGTTCTTTGGCGGTTCGGCGGCTCGTGGCCCTAGAAGTCGCGCAGAACGTGGTCAAGATGCGCTCATCCGTGTCGACATGACTCTCGACGAAGTGGTCTTTGGGGCTGCCAAGTCGATCGAAATCGACACAGCAGTGCTCTGCGAAACCTGCTCTGGCAGTTGCTGCAGACCAGGCACTTCGCCGGCGATGTGTGACATTTGCCGAGGCTCTGGCTCAATTCAGCGACAGGTGCGTTCACTCCTCGGAAACGTGATGACCTCACAGCCGTGTGGCGCATGCCGAGGGTTCGGTCAGGTTATTGCCGACCCTTGTTCATCTTGTCGCGGCCAGGGTCGAGTTCGAGCTCGTCGCACGCTCGACCTAAACATTCCGGCTGGCGTTGAAGACGGTTTGCGCCTTCAGCTCAGCGGCCAGGGAGAAGTTGGTTTCGCAGGAGGCCCGCAAGGCGACATCTATGTCGACATTTCGGTGCGGGCGCACGAGATCTATTCTCGGCAGGCAGACGATCTGCACTGCACACTTGAGGTTCCTTTGCACGACGCAGTTCTCGGCAATCGCGCCAAGATCGAAACCTTCGATGGTGAAATCGAGGTTCAGATTGAGGCTGGTTCGCAAAGCGGCGAGCAGATTCATCTGAAGAACAAGGGTGTGACCCACCTTCGTGGCTCTGGTCGCGGTGACCTGTATGTCACCATTCAGGTGCAAACACCTTCAAAGCTTGATTCGAAGCAAAAAGAGATTTTCAGACAGCTAGCAACGATGCGAAAGTCAGATGAAATCAAACTCGCCAAACACACGCAGGGTCAATATTCGAAGCGCAAGAACAAGTAATGGTTGAGCCGCTTTTTCGAAAAAACTTCTCGGTTGCACCCGCAATCGGCGAGTCTGTCTTGCTCGATGGTGATGAGGGCAAGCACGCAACCTCTGTTCGTCGCATGAGAGTTGGCGAAATAATCCAGTTTTCAAATGGTCAAGGCTTGCGAGTTCGAGCCGAGATTTCATCGGCGGGTCCAAAGTCGCTAACCGCAACCGTCGTTGACCTCGAAAGCGAAGCAAGGCCTTCGCTCGAGATCACTCTGGTTCAGGCGCTAGCCAAGGGCGACCGCGACGAGCTTGCCATCCAGGCAGCCACCGAGATGGGAGCCATGGGAATTATTCCTTGGCAGGCAGATCGTTCGATTTCTCGCTGGGATGAAACCAAGGCGCAAAAGGGCCAAGCCCGTTGGCAGGCAATCTGCGACGAGGCAGCCAAGCAGTCGCTCAGGGTTTGGCATCCGAGCGTGACTACAGCCGTGTCTAGCCAGTCGCTGGTCGAGGCATTTGCTGGGTTCGACAGGGTTTTAGTGCTTGACCCTACCGCTGACATCGGCATCGCCAGTGCTTCAGGGGTGACTGGGCGAGTAGCCCTAATTGTCGGGCCAGAAGGAGGAATCGACGAGAGCGAACTGGCTGCGTTCGAGAGCGCCGGTGCGACCCGAGTTCGCCTGGGCGAGTCGATTCTGCGAACCTCAACTGCCGGAGTCGTAGCCATCGCAGCTCTGCAATTTGCCACTGGCAGTTTTGACTAGCTGGCGAAACTAAACTGGCCATGGAGGCAAATTGACCACTGAGAATTGCATTTTTTGCAAGATTATCTCCGGAGAAATTCCGGCAACGCTAGTCGCTGAGTCGACTCACTCGATTGCGTTCAATGACATTTCGCCGCAGCAACCGATTCACGTCTTGGTAGTTCCGCGCGAACACCACGCCAACGTCGCAGAACTGGCATTCGAGAACTCTGAAGCACTCGTTGATCTAGTTCAACTTGGCAGCAAGGTGGCCGACGAATTATCAGCAGGCTCATTTAGATTCACTTTCAATACCGGTGCAGAAGCTGGCCAGACTGTGTTTCACGCCCACGGACACGTCACTAGCAAGACACCGAAAAACTAATGCCGGCCAGTTCAAACTTCAGACAGCAAATCGAAGTCACCCAGGTGCCGATGGTCAACTTGCTTGGCACGAACGATGGTTTGCTCAGAACTCTCGAGGCAACTTTCACAACCGTCGAAGTTTTGGCACGAGGCAACACACTGACTTTCTCTGGCCCACGAGAAGATGTCGAGCGTGCCGCGAATCTCGTGTCAGAAATGGTTGAGCTCATTGCGGGTGGTCAGCAGCTTGCGCCTCAAGATTTCACTCGCTCTGCAAAGATGCTTGATGACGCAAGCGCTCGGCCGGCAGATGTTTTGAGCCAAAGCATTCTGTCTTCACGAGGCAAGAGCATCAGGCCAAAAACTCTCGGTCAAAAGCTTTACGTTGATGCGATTGATGAAAACACAATCGTCTTTGGCATCGGCCCAGCCGGAACCGGAAAAACCTATCTGGCAATGGCAAAGGCCGTGCAAGCCCTGCAGCGCAAAGAAGTTAGCCGCATAATTCTTACCCGACCGGCCGTAGAGGCGGGTGAGCGCCTCGGCTTCTTGCCCGGTTCGCTGAACGACAAGATCGACCCATACCTTCGCCCATTGTTTGACGCTCTGCACGAGATGCTTGACCCAGAGACCGTGCCGAAGCTTATGGCTAGCGGAACCATCGAAGTTGCACCATTGGCATACATGCGCGGTCGCACGCTGAACGACTCATTCATCATCTTGGATGAAGCCCAGAACACCACACCAGAGCAGATGAAGATGTTCTTGACCAGACTCGGATTCAATTCGCGCATGGTGATTACTGGCGATGTGACCCAGATCGACTTGCCAACCGGAGCATCGGGGTTGCGCACGGCTCTCGAGGTGCTCGATGACGTCGAGGGCATGAACACTAGCTTCCTGACCTCTGACGACGTGGTTCGCCACTCGCTGGTTGCCCGAATAATCGAGGCATACTCGAAGTTTGAAGAGAAGCGAGGCCGCAAGTGAGCATCGAGATAAACAACGAAACCGAATATGCAATTGACCACGAGCGAGTTCTTCGATTGGCAGAACACGCCCTAGACAAAATGAAGATTCACCCTGCCGCTGAGCTTGCAATTCAGTTTGTCGACGAAGACGCAATGACTGAACTTCACGTGCAGTGGATGGACGAGCCTGGCCCAACCGATGTCCTTAGTTTTCCCATGGACGAGCTCAGGCCAGGTGCCGAGGGCGAGCTCACACCACCGGGCTTGCTCGGGGACATCGTCGTCTGCCCGTCGTACGCCGAAAAACAGGCTGACGCTGCAGGTCACGAACTTATCAACGAAATTCTTTTGCTTGTAACCCATGGTGTACTTCACCTACTCGGCTATGACCACGCAGAACCAGATGAAGAGCGTGAGATGTTCGGAATTCAAAAAGACATTCTCGATAGCTTTTATGAAAACGAAAAGGCTGCCTAGTTGTTGGCTATAGCTTTCTGGATCTCATTCGCGCTTGCAACTCTCACTGTTGTAGCCGCGATAGTTAAGGCTGCGCTCGAAGTAGAAGACGACGATGCCGCGAAAGCCGAGACCATGAGTTTCGTTCGCATGACTCTAACTGGCATCTTCGGCGTCACCATTGGTCAAAGCCTGGTTCCGCTTGGTTTTGCCTGGTGGGTAACAGCAGCAGTTTCTGTGGCCATGATGCTCACCCTGCTCGTCACCTCGCAACTAGCTGCAAGAAAGTTGGGTCACGTCAAGTTTGGTCAACGACTGCTTAACGCTGTTCAACCCGGTGTCAATTCGTTGCACATGCTCTTCACACCTCTTTCATTGCCGAAAGAGGACGAGCCAGAAGAGTTCGAGCAGGAGCTCATCGACTCGGTTGAAGAATTCGGCGAGACCATCATTCGCGAGATTATGGTTCCCCGTGTTGACATGGCGACTATCCGTGACGATTCGACTCTCGAGTCTGCGATGCAGTTCTTTTTGAAGAGTGGGTTCTCGCGCCTGCCGGTTGTCGGCAAGACCGTCGACGAGGTTACGGGCATTCTGTATTTGAAAGACCTGACCCGTGTTCTTCACAAGGGTGACAAGAAATCGAGCAAGCGCCTAGTGTCTGAGATCGTGCGAAAAGTTGTCTTCATGCCAGAGTCTTTGCCGGTTGACGACCTGCTTCAGGCGATGCAAAGTAACTCGACCCACATTGCGATTGTTATCGACGAGTATGGCGGCGTCGCCGGGCTCGTCACCATGGAAGACGTGATCGAAGAACTTGTTGGCGAGATTGCCGACGAATATGACGAAGACGAAAACGAAGTCGTGCAGCTCGACGACGGCGGTTATCGAGTGGCTGCTCGCTATTCGCTCGTCGAGCTCGGTGAGCTTTTTGAGCTTGAGCTTGACGACGAAGACGTCGATAGCGTTGGTGGATTGCTTGCGAAGCAGCTGGGCCGACTACCGTTGCGAGGCGATGAAATCAGTTTTTCTGGCTTGAACTTCAAGGCAGACCGCATCGAAGGGCGCCGCAAGCGCTTGGTCTCGGTGCTCGTGCATCGCGACGCCGAATTGGCAGATGCAATCGAAGCGTTTGGAGCAGGCGAAGATGAATAACCCTTACCGCGCGGGATTCGTCTCGTTTGTTGGTCGACCGAATGTTGGCAAGTCGACACTCACAAACGCACTGGTTGGCGAGAAGGTTGCCATCACTAGCTCTAAGCCGCAAACCACCCGACGCGCAATTCGCGGAATTGTTCACCGTGACTTTGGGCAGTTGATCATCGTCGACACGCCTGGGCTTCACCGACCACGCACACTGCTAGGCCAGCGCCTCAATGACTTGGTCGAAAGCACTCTCGGCGATGTCGACGTGATTGGCTTCTGTATTCCGGCTAACGAAAAAATCGGAATCGGCGACACTTTCATCAACGAGCAGCTCAGCAACTACCGTCGAGCAAAGTTGGTTGCCATCGTCACGAAGAGCGAGTTGGTTTCTAAAGAGCAGATGGCTAAGCAGCTGCTTGCCGTGCAAGGTTTGCGCGAGTGGGCCGCAATCATCCCTGTTTCGGCAGTTGCCGAAGATCAACTTGAAGAGATAACTTCACTGCTGGTTAGTTTGATGCCCGTTTCAGAGCAGCTTTACCCTGACGAGGCAGTTACAGACGAATCAATCGAGATGCGAATCTGCGAGTTGGTGCGCGAGGCCGCACTCGAGGGAGTTCGCGATGAGCTGCCGCACTCGCTTGCTGTGACGCTCGACGAAATGAATCAACGTGAGGGCAAGGACCTCATGGATGTTCACGTGAACGTCTGGGTCGAGCGAGATAGCCAGAAGGCAATCATCATTGGCCACAAGGGGTCTCGCCTTAGTGATGTCGGTCGCCGTGCTCGCCTCGAAATTGAGAAATTGCTTGGGCAACGAGTCTTCTTGTCTATCCGTGTCAAAGTTGCGCCCGACTGGCAGCGCGACCCAAAGCAGCTTGGTCGCCTCGGTTTCTAGGCTTGCTTGCCTGGCAAACGCTGGGCTACTCTAAAAGGGTGTTGAACGGTCTCCTTCTTAGTGGCCGCGGCGAGGCCTAAACCGGCCCCTCGTCGCGGAGATTGCCGCCATCCCGCAACGCCTCGACGATTTAGCCCAGTAGGGCACAGGAGACAATCATGAAGAACACTCAAAAACCATCTGGAATGCCGGTTCACAAGTATCAACCGTTTCACGAGCAGATCAGCGTCGAACTATCAGATCGCACCTGGCCAACCAAACGCATTACCGAGGCACCTCGCTGGTGCGCGGTCGATCTTCGCGACGGAAACCAGGCACTAATTGACCCAATGAGCCCTGAGCGCAAGCTAAAGATGTTTCAATTGCTCGTCAACATGGGTTACAAAGAGATCGAAGTTGGGTTTCCTTCAGCGAGCCAGACCGACTTCGACTTCGTTCGTCTGCTGATTGAAGATGGTCACATTCCGGCCGACGTCACAATTCAGGTTCTAACTCAGGCGCGCAATGAATTGATTGAGCGCACCTACGAATCTCTTCGCGGAGCAAAACAGGCGATTGTTCACTTCTATAACTCAACTTCTGTGCTTCAGCGACGTGTCGTCTTCAATCAAGACAAAGACGGCATTCTCAACATTGCGCTCAACGGTGCTCGCAAGTGCAAAGAGATGGAAAGCACAATTGCAGACACCAAGGTGTTTTACGAATATTCGCCAGAGTCTTACACCGGCACCGAACTCGAATATGCCCTAGAGGTTTGCAACGCGGTAATCGCGGTGCTTGAGCCGACACCAGAGCACAAGATGGTCATCAACTTGCCTGCAACCGTAGAAATGGCAACACCAAACGTTTACGCAGATTCAATTGAGTGGATGAGCCGCAACATTGATCGTCGCGACAGCGTTCTGATTTCACTGCACCCGCACAACGACCGTGGCACAGCCGTTGCTGCTGCCGAACTTGGCTACCTTGCAGGCGCAGATCGCATCGAAGGCTGTCTCTTTGGCAATGGTGAGCGCACCGGAAACGTCGACCTCGTCACGCTCGGCCTAAACCTATTCAGCCAGGGCATCGACCCACACATCGACTTCAGCAACCTTGATGAAATCAAGCGCACCGTTGAGTACTGCAACCAACTGCCTGTTCACGAGCGCAGCCCATACGGCGGCGACCTTGTCTACACGGCGTTTAGCGGCTCGCACCAAGACGCAATAAAAAAGGGTTTCGAGCTGATGCACAAAGAGGCAGATGCCAAAGGCGTGCACATCGACGAGTTGGTCTGGGCTGTGCCTTATTTGCCGATCGACCCTAAAGACGTCGGCCGCTCATATGAGGCGGTTATCCGTGTTAATTCGCAGTCTGGCAAGGGTGGCGTGGCCTATCTGCTCAAGACCGACCACAACCTCGACCTGCCGCGCAAGCTGCAGATTGAGTTTTCTCGGGTCGTGCAGAATGTCACCGATTCAAGCGGTGGCGAGGTTTCAAGCGAAAAGCTTTGGGACATCTTCATTGACGAGTACCTTCCGGCAACCGATGCTGATCGCAAGTGGGGTCGTTTCGAGTTGAAGAAGCTGCGAACCGAGAGCGACATGGATGGCGTCGTCAATATCGAAGTCGTCTTGAGAGACGCAGACTCTGAAGTTTCGCTAACCGGAACCGGCAATGGCCCAATCTCGGCATTCATGAATGTGCTCAGCAAGCAGGGCGTTCAGGCAGAGGTTCTCGACTATGTCGAACACACGCTTAGTGCTGGTGGCGACGCGCAGGCTGCGGCTTATGTCGAACTGAGCGTTGCCGGTCTAACTCTGTGGGGCGTTGGTATTGACGGAGACATTGCTACGGCATCACTCAAGGCGATTATCTCCGGTGTAAACCGCGCGATTCGCTAATAAGTTACTTCACGCCTAGTTCGTTGAAATAGCAAACGGGGCAAAGCGATTCATAGGTAACGTCGACGCCATCTATTGCAACTTGCTCGCCGTCGAAAATGAATCTTCCGTCAACCTTGCGACCGTTGAACATTGCCTTGCGTCCGCATCGGCAAATCGTCTTGAGTTCTTCGAGACTGTGTGCAATCTCGAGCAAACGAATGCTGCCAGGAAACCCGTTGGTCAAGAAGTCTGTGCGAATGCCATAGGCCAATACCGGCACTCCATCGAGCACAGCAATTTGCAACGCTTGGTCAACCTGAGCGGGCGTTAGAAACTGCGACTCATCGATTAGCAAGCAGGCTATATCGTTGCCGGTTCGGTTCTTGAATTCGCTGCGGTGAAGCGCAAAGAGTTCACGCAGGTTTTGTTCGGGAGTGACTAAGAAATCGATCTGTCGGGTTACGCCTAGGCGCGAAACAATCTGGGTGTTTCCCTTGGTGTCGACAGCAGGCTTTGCTAGTAACACGTGCTGATCGCGTTCTTCATAGTTGTGGGCAGCCTGAAGCAGTGCGGTCGATTTTCCGCTGTTCATAGCGCCATGTCTGAAGTAAAGCTTGCTCACGCAGACAATGCTAACCGCGGTCTTGGCCCGACTTTGCCACTCTGTCGGCGACAATTGAACGGTGCCTACCTATCGAGACGAAGCGGTTATTCTGCGCACCCACAAACTGGGTGAAGCCGACCGCATCGTCACAGTGTTGACCCGCTACCACGGGCAGGTTAGGGCAGTGGCAAAGGGGGTTCGCCGCACTGCGTCGAAGTTTGGCGCAAGACTCGAACCTTTTATGGTCGCCGACATTCAGTTCTATGAGGGGCGAAACCTCGACACCGTCAGCCAGGCCGAGTCGATTGGCGCATATGGCAAAGAGATCATCGAAGACTACTCGGCTTACACAGCAGCAACGGCAATGGTCGAGACCGCCGAGCGATTGACCGGCGAAATGTCCACCCCACAGCAATATCTGCTTCTCGTTGGCGCATTGCGCTCGCTCGCGAATAGAGAACACCTGCCCGCGCACGTGCTCGACAGCTATCTGTTGCGCGCCTTGTCGGTGGCCGGCTGGGCCCCGAACTTTGACGTTTGTGTTCGCTGCGAGATTCCCGGCCCGCACAAAGCCTTCGTGATGCAGGTTGGCGGTGTGGTCTGTGACGACTGCCGGCCGCCTGGTGCAGCAGTAATCGACATCGAGACTTCAATGCTGCTCGCCGCTCTGCTGACCGGAGACTGGGATGTCGTCGATTCGGCATCCGAGAAAAGCACGCTCTCGGCAAGCGGAATTGTTTCGGCCTACTGTCAGTGGCATATTGAACGAGGACTCAAATCACTTCAACACGTGGAGCGCACATGACGCACGACTTTAAACCGGTTTCGAAGCCCGGTGTTCGTGTTCCGAAGTTTGCCTCTGTGCCAAAGCACGTAGCGATTGTCATGGATGGCAACGGTCGCTGGGCCAATCAACGGGGCCTCACCAGAATCGAAGGCCACAAGGCCGGCGAAGCCGCTCTGCTCGACGTTGTTGCAGGTGCAATCGAAGCCGGTGTTACCCACCTAACCGTTTATGCGTTCTCAACCGAAAACTGGAAGCGCTCGCCCGAAGAGGTGAAGTTTTTGATGGGCTTCAATCGCGAAGTTCTTCGTCGACGCCGCGATCAACTGAACGAGTGGGGAGTGCGCATTCGCTGGGCTGGTCGTCGACCAAAGTTGTGGGCATCTGTGATTGATGATCTTGAAGAAGCAGAAAAGCTAACCGCCAAGAACAAGACTTTGACGCTAACCATGTGTGTCAATTACGGGTCGCGAATCGAGATCACCGATGCAGTGAATTCTCTTGCCGCCAAGGTGGCGTCTGGCGACCTCAAACCCGGCTCAATCACTGAAAGAACGATAGCCAAGTCGTTGCAGAGCAACTGGCTGCCAGACGTCGACTTGTTTGTGCGATCTTCGGGCGAGCAGCGAACCTCAAACTTCTTGCTTTGGCAGTCTGCCTATGCTGAGTTCGTCTTTCTCGACACGCTCTGGCCTGACTTTGACCGAACTGACCTCTGGAACGCGATTGACCACTTCGGTGGGCGAAGCCGACGATTCGGCGCAGCAGAAGACAAACCTAAGGCCAAACGGGCATCATCAAAGTAGAATTGAGCTCTCGCGCTCAACCAGCACTGCATCCAGCAGCGCCTCGAGATTGACCGCCCGAAAGGCAAGCTCATGGCTACCCCTAACCGTCTCGATTCAGTCATATCACTAGCAAAGCGCCGCGGATTCGTATTTCCGGCTGGCGAAATCTATGGTGGAACTCGCTCAGCCTGGGATTACGGGCCTCTCGGTGTCGAGCTCAAAGAGAACATCAAGCGCCAGTGGTGGCGCACAGTCGTTAACAGTCGCGAAGACATTGTTGGTCTTGACTCGTCTGTAATTCTGCCTCGCAAAGTCTGGGAGACCAGCGGTCACGTAAAAGAATTCGTTGACCCGCTAATCGAGTGCACCTCGTGCCACAAGCGTTATCGCGCCGACCACCTCGAAGAGGCATTCGAAGAGAAGAAGGGTCGCGCTCCTCAGTCGATGAGCGAAATCGCTTGCCCTGCCTGCGGTGGCAAAGACATCTGGACAGAACCGAAGCTGTTCAACGGTTTGCTAAAGACCTACCTCGGTCCAATCGAAGACGAATCTGGATTGCACTACCTGCGCCCAGAAACCGCTCAGGGAATCTTTGTGAACTTTGCCAACGTTCTAGGTGCAGCGCGCATGAAGCCACCGTTTGGCATTGGCCAGATCGGCAAGTCATTTAGAAACGAGATCACTCCCGGAAACTTCATTTTTAGAACTCGCGAGTTCGAGCAAATGGAGATGGAATTTTTCGTTGAGCCTGGCACCGATGAAGAGTGGCACGACTACTGGATCGAGCAGCGTCTCAACTGGTATCTAGACCTCGGAATCAAGCGAGAAAACTTGCGCATCTTCGAACACCCGAAAGAGAAGCTTTCGCACTATTCAAAACGCACCGTTGACATCGAATACAAGTTCGGATTTCAGGGCAGCGAATTTGGTGAGCTCGAAGGAATCGCAAACCGCACCGACTACGACCTAACTGTTCACTCGAAGGAGTCGGGCGTTGACCTTAGCTACTTCGATCAAGCAAAGGGTGAGCGCTGGACTCCATATGTCATCGAACCGGCAGCCGGTCTGACCCGTTCGTTGATGGCCTTCTTGGTCGATGCCTATGCAGAAGACGAAGCGCCAAACACCAAGGGCGGCGTCGACGTTAGAACCGTTCTTCGCCTGGACTACCGCCTCGCTCCGATCAAGGCAGCGGTCTTGCCGCTGTCTCGAAACGAAGACCTTTCACCAATGGCGCGCAACCTCGCACAGGATCTTCGCGGACACTGGAACATCGACTTCGATGATTCAGGTGCAATCGGCCGCCGCTACCGTCGTCAAGACGAGATCGGAACCCCGTTCTGCATCACCGTTGACTTCGATTCACTTGAAGACCAGGCAGTAACCGTTCGTGAGCGCGACACCATGTCGCAAGAGCGCGTATCGCTAACCAAACTCAAGGGATACCTGGCCGAGAAGTTGGTCGGCTAGTCGAATGACGGGCATTGCCAGCCGCCAACCTGCTCTGCAGTACGGCAAAATCGCGATTGACACCCCTGTGGTGTTAGCGCCGATGGCTGGCATTACTAACACCGCTTTTCGCCGCCTGTGCCGCGAATTCGGCGGTGGTCTCTATGTGTCAGAAATGGTTACCTCGCGAGCACTCGTCGAGCAGACCGAAGGTTCTCTTCGCATCATCGGGCACCACGAGAGCGAAGACGTTCGAAGCGTTCAACTCTATGGCGTTGACCCTCTAACTATTTCGCGGGCAATCAAGCTGTTGGTTGACGAAGATAAGGCCGATCACATCGATCTCAACTTTGGCTGCCCGGTTCCAAAAGTTACTCGAAAGGGCGGCGGTGCTGCTCTGCCATGGAAGCGCGATCTCTTCGAGGCAATCGTTAACTCTGCCGTGAAAGCTGCAGGCGAATTGCCGGTAACCGTGAAAATGCGCAAGGGCATTGATTCAGAGCACCTAACATTTCTAGACGCAGGCAAGACAGCTCGTGATGCCGGTGTAGCCGCAATCGCACTTCACGGACGAACTGCAAGCGACTATTACTCGGGCACGGCCGACTGGAACTCAATCGCAGAGCTTCGCAACTCGTTGCCCGATGTTCAGATACTTGGCAACGGTGACATTTGGTCTGCCGCCGATGCTATTCGCATGATGCGCGAAACTGGTGTCGATGGGGTCGTTGTCGGTCGTGGCTGCCTCGGTCGACCTTGGTTGTTCGGCGATCTTCAGCAGGCTTTCGATGAATACCGAAGAGACCCAAACTCAGACGCGGCAATCAACTTGATCCAGCCAAACCTCGGCGAGGTGGCCGATGCGTTTAAACGTCACGCCGAGCTATTGGTTGAATACTTCGAGAATGAAGACCATGCCTGCCGTGACATTCGCAAGCATGTTGCCTGGTATTTCAAGGGCTATCCGGTCGGTGGAGAATTCCGTGCCCGCCTCGCGCAGGTGCAAAGTCTTCAACACATGGATGAGATTCTCGGCGAGCTTGATCG
>JAGOAI010000004.1:49427-55940 GCA_017983965.1 Rhodoluna sp.
CTGCAAAGCAGAAGTGCATTGAAGCGCAGGTGATGGACTTCGCCGACGATGTCGCTTATTCGGTTCATGACTTCGAAGACGCAATCGTGTCTGGCTTTATCAACCCTCGAGACCTTGCTGACCGAGGTGCCCGCGAGAGCCTAATCGACAAGATTTCAATCTGGAACGGTGGCGAACTTGATCGTTCGCAACTATCAGAGGCATTTCAATCGCTAGAAGCAAACGAATTTTGGTTGACGTCGTTTAGCGGCGATGCTCGAGACCTAGCAACTCTAAAGAATCTGAGTTCAGCACTAATCGGCGAATTTGTTCAAGCATCGACGAAACGCACGCTTCAGTCAGCTGGCAGCGAAGTTACCCGTTTTCAATCGCAGTTGCTTATTCCGTCATCGGTTCGTGCGCAGATCAGCGTGCTTAAGGGGCTTGTTTCGGCCTTCTTGATGTCACACGATTCGCGCAGGCCCTTTTACGAGTGGCAGAGAGCGCTGCTTCTTGAATTGAGCGATGCCTTGCTTGCTCAAAACGGAAGAGAACTCGACGCCTATTGCAGTTCTGCTTGGGCTCTGGCTCAAGACGAGCAGGAGCAGCGTCGCGTGATTGTCGACCAGATCGCTTCGCTAACCGACCAGAGCGCTCTAGACCTGCACAACCGCTTGGTCGGCGGCCGGTCGGTTTCGGTCTAGAACTTAGGATTATTGGCATGGCAGGCAGAATTCGCGCGCGAGACATCGAAGAGGTGAAAGCTCGCCTGAACATTGCCGATGTAGTGAGCGACTACGTTGCCCTAAAACCAGCCGGTGTCGGCTCGCTAAAAGGCCTCTGCCCTTTTCACGATGAGAAGTCGCCGTCATTCACCGTCAAACCAAACGACGGTTTCTACAAATGCTTCGGTTGCGGCGAAGGCGGAGACGTCTATAAATTCGTTCAGCAACTCGACCACCTCAGTTTCTATGAGGCCGTTGAGAAACTGGCAGCCCGCGTCAGCTTCACGCTCACCTATGAAGAGGGCAGTGGGCCCTCGGTAGACCACGGATTGCGAAACCGCATTCTCGAAGCCAATAACGCCGCCGCCGTCTTCTATCAATCGCAACTCATGGCCGATGGCGCTGCTGAGACCGGGCGCGAGTTTCTCAAAGGGCGCGGATTCGACAAGGCAGCTGCAGACCACTTCTCGATTGGCTTCGCACCTAAGGCGTGGGCAGAACTTTATAACCACCTCAAGTCAGCTGGCTTCACAGACGACGAACTTATTGCCGCCGCTCTCGTCACCAAAGGAGACAAGGGCACATTCGATAAGTTCCGTGGTCGCCTGATTTGGCCCATCAGAGATTCAACTGGTCAAGTCATTGGTTTCGGGGCTCGCAAGTTGTTTGATGATGACAGCGGACCTAAATATTTGAACTCAAGTGACACCTTGGTTTATCACAAGTCACAAGTGCTCTATGGAATCGATCTTGCAAAGAAAGACATCACCAAGAAGCAGCAGGTTGTCGTTGTCGAGGGCTACACCGATGTCATGGCTTGCCACCTCGCCGGAATCACAACAGCCGTTGCCACCTGCGGAACCGCTTTTGGCGATGACCACATTCGCACTCTCAACCGAATGCTTTCTAGCGAAATAGACTCGCCCGCAGAAGTGATTTTTACTTTCGACCCTGATGCAGCCGGTCAAAAGGCAGCAATGCGCGCCTACAACGACTCGAACAAATTCAATGCGCAAACTTTCGTTGCCGTTGGTCCAGATGGGTTAGATCCTTGCGACTTGCGAAGCCAAAAGGGTGATGAATCAGTTGTCGCGATGATCGCAAACAAGAAGCCAATTTTCGAATTCGCTATCAAACAGAAAATTTCTAAATTTGACCTGAACTCCATCGAAGGTCGTGTTGCGGCTGCTCGTGCGGCTGCTCCGGTTGTCGCCGGAATCAGAGATGCTGCACTTCGACCGGCATACACCCGTGAGTTGGCGGGGTGGGTGAGCCTCGAAGGCAATGAGGTTGCAGCTCTGGTCGATGTGGCCCTGAAACAGGTACGCAACGAAGGCGTTGCCCAAATGCGTCGAGACACCAGTGTGGCAAATGATGTGCCACCAGAGTTTGACCCTGAGGCAGAGCCATCGGCTTACCCGGCAATCAACCTGAATGACCCAATCATGCGTTTCGAACGCCAACTACTCGAGGTTTTGGTTCAGGTGCCAGCAGCATTCGATAAGGCAACGGCGGCTCGAATTTGTAAGTCAGCTTTCAGCGCTCCTTCGCACATCGCCGTTGCGACAGCTATTGAAGCCGCAATCGACCTAATTGGCCAGCACGAATTTTTGCCGACGCTTGCAGTTTCAGTGCCTGCTGAGGTTCAAGGGGTGCTCTTCGAAATCGCGGGACAAACGCTACCGGCTAGAACCGAAGCCGAGCTATTGGTTTATGGCCAGGGCGTGGTCGCCCGCGGAATAGCCGCACTGCTTGCTCGTGAGAAGAACGAGTTGCTAGCCGCGCTAAGAAGAGTCGACCCTGCAGCAGAACCCGATGCGCACAAGGAGATTCAGCAGAAGTTAGTTGCCCTAGAGAATGAACGCAGATCGATTGGTGGCCACTAATGGCTATTGATCGACGCAAAGTGAGCATCGAGCCAAAGTCATTCGAGCAATATGAGCAGTCAGTTCGCGCCGCCGGCGCAGAACTTTCCGAATTCGGTGAAGATGTTGGTGCCCTAATTTGGACAGACTATGCAAGACCAGAAGCGCTGGCCGAGTTACTCAAGTCAAACCCGCAACTCGAGTGGGTTCAGCTTCCGTTTGCTGGAGTAGACGCATTCGCAGACGTCTTGAAACATCCAGTGAGATTCACCTCGGCTAAGGGTTCATATCGTGAACCTGTAGCTGAGCACGCTTTAGCGCTCAGTCTTGCTTTAGCCAGAAAACTACCAGAGCGTGTGACTGCGAAATCGTGGGGCAAGAAGTTCGCGGTTAGCCTCTATGACTCGCACATCGTTATTGTTGGCGGGGGAGGCATCACAGAAGAACTTTTGCTCTTGCTCGCACCGTTCAAGACGCGCGTCTCAGTGGTTCGCAAGCATCCGAAACCTCTCGCCGGTGCGTCTGAAACAGTTGGCTTCGCAGAACTTGACGATTACCTCGCGATGGCAGACTTCGTGATTCTTGCTGCGGCACTTACCGACGAGACGATGTTCCTCATGGATGATCGCCGCTTGAGCCTGATGAAGCCAAGCGCTTACCTAGTGAACATCGCCCGAGGCAAAATGATTGACCAGGATGCCCTTCTGAGAGCATTGAAGAACGAAACCATCGCCGGCGCAGCTGTCGATGTCACCTATCCCGAACCGTTGCCAGATGGGCACGCACTATGGAGCGCGCCCAATCTGATCATCACTCCACACACAGCAGACACCAACGCGCAGGTAATTCGCTTGTTCTGCAAGAGAATCGACACCAACGTGAAAGCTTGGCTCGGCAAAGCAGAGTGGGTTGGCGAAGTCGACCCGATTCTCGGCTATTAGTCTTCAGGTTTGGCGATTTTTCGCGTTATTTGCTAGGGTTAGAGGCTGCGAAAGCATTCCTCGGTAGCTCAATTGGCAGAGCAATCGGCTGTTAACCGATAGGTTCTTGGTTCGAGTCCAAGCCGGGGAGCCACTCTTTCAGGAGGCCAACATGATTAGTTGGATCCAATCTCACAAATGGCAGTCCAGTTCGCTCCTGGCTGCATTTTCTCTGCTTGTTTTTGGTGGCACAGACCTTTTCACCTCAGGTTTCAGCAGTTTCTTGGTTTCAGTTTTTTTCGCCGTGGCAGTGCTGTTTTCGGTGCGACTGCCTTGGTTTGCCATCGCGTCTCTGCTCTTCGCGACAACTTGGGCAATAATTGAAGACTGCAGACCGGGCGCTAATGGGCTCACGGTTGTCGTTAGCCTTATTTTGATTTCGGCATTCGGCACAGTTGCGCAGCGGGGTGTTGCATTAGTCGCTGCTGTCACATCAGGTGCCTTTGTAGTGGCGAACACGATTTTCTTTTCGGGCCAAGTGCTCTCGACTTTTGGAATCACCGCCTCTTCGCTTGCTTCTAAGCTGACACTATTTTCACTCGGATTATTTCTGGTGCTCAGTGTAAATCTTCTGGCCTGGTTGATCGGCCGCCTCTTGATAACCAGATCGAGACACGTGGGCACAAGTTTTGACCGGGCCATTGCAGAACGCACCCAAGCCAAGCTTGCCCTCGAGGTTGCAGGGCAGAACGAGCGTTTCGAAATTGCGCGAGACATCAGCGAACTCGTGATTCAGCGAGTTTCAGCAGCAATCAGCATTGCCGAGGGTGGTGTCTATGCAACCAAATCAGATCCGCAGTCTGCGCCTCGAATTCTCGAGCAAGCAGCAGATAGTGCACGGTCTGCTCATGCCGAATTGCGCCGTTTATTTGACATGCTGAACAAGTTGCACGAGGTTGGAGCAGCACCCCCAAAAATCGATGATCTAGATGCGTTGGTCATCGCATTTAGAGAACTCGGATACAACATTAACCTCAAGCACGATGGCAATCGCTTTGCTATCAGTGAAGGTGCCGAGTTGGCAATCTATCGCATAGCCTTCGATGCCCTTGAGAACATTCAAAGTCATGCACAGCTTGGCACAGATGTAACCATCGACTTCTCTTGGACACAAGATGGCATGCAGTTGCTTGTTAAAGACAACGGAACAGAAGTTAGCAATCGCGGTCTCACGTTAGAGCAATTGGCTTACACGGCTGACGAAGATAGACGGGCATTGACCGAAACCATCAGGGGTGCCGGAATCACCGCGATGGCAGAGCGTGCCGCTCTCTACGGCGGGTCGATCGAGGCAACCAGAGTTCCAGGCGTGGGTTTCACTGTTTCGGCAATATTCCCGACGCTTAGAGACACAGCGAGCGAATAGTTGTCGAGCCACGACTTCAGAATTGCTCTGATCGATGGAGACCCCGCGATTCGAGCCGGCAAGCGGCTTCTGCTTGATTCTCAACCAGACATGAAAGTTGTCTACGAACAATCTCAAGCGACAATTGCTCTTGACGAAGTTGAAAATCAATTGATCGATGTTTTGATCATTGACCACCGACTTCAAGGAATTGATGGCGTCACACTTGCCAAGCGCTTGGTCGAACGGCTCAACCAGATAGAACAACGGGTTCCGGCGGTCATTATCACGGGCAGCTATTTCACCTTTGAACTTCTCATGTCGAGCATCAGGGCCGGAGCCACCGAGTTGGTAACCCAAGACTCACCGAGTTCTGAGTTGCTAGATGCCATTCGCAAAAGTAGGCGAACTATGGCCGACGTAAAACTCAAGCCGTTTGCGGAATTTTTAGAATCGCGCGAATACAAGCCCGAACCAGATGTGAACTACCTCTTAAAGGTCACCGCTCTATCTTCGTTAGAGAGAGAAGTGATTGACCTTTTGTCAGAGGCTCGAGATGTTGAGCAAATCGCAGCCGAACTTTCTTTGCCCACTGCCAGAATTAGAGAAATGGTTGACTCGGTGATTCGCACATTCGGCTGTGCAACGGTCGAACAACTATTTCTGCTGATAAGAGATTCGAGACAGAATGGCTAGACGTCAAGTAGACACTATGTCGCTCGGTGTCGGAATCGCGACCGGGCTATACGGAATTTCATTCGGCGCTTTGTCGGTGTCTTCTGGTTTAGATGTTTGGCAGACCCAACTTCTTAGCCTGTTGATGTTTAGCGGCGGTTCACAATTCGCATTTATCGGAGTAGTAGCAAGCGGTGGGCTGGCTTCGCTGCCAGCAGCGATTGCCTCCGCATGGATGCTTGGAATCAGAAATGGTTTCTATGCACTTCAGATGAAGCCTTTGCTGGAACGACTTGGCTTAAGAATGCCAATCGCTGCTCAACTGACGATTGATGAATCAACCGGCGTTGCCACTGCCCAAGGTGATTTGGCCGACACAAAGCGCGGCTTTTGGTTCACGGGGGCATCCGTGTTTATTTTTTGGAACGCTCTCACTTTTGCTGGCGCTCTGTTGGGAAGTGCCCTAGCCGATCCGAGCGTCTATGGGCTCGATGCCGCTGCCGCAGCTGCGTTTCTCGGTTTGCTGTGGCCTCGGCTAAAGCAACGCCAGCCGCTAATTGTTGCGACGGCCGCGGCCTTCATCGCGGTTTCACTCACGCCGGCATTGCCCTCGGGGGTTCCAATTCTCTTGGCGGCTTTGATTGCAGTTGCGGTTGGTGGCTTCAACCTGTTTGGCGAAAAGTCAAAGTCGGGTGACCAGCGATGAACTTAACCTTGGCCGTCTTGCTAGCTTCACTTGCGGTCTATTCCTGGAAGTTCTTTGGTTATCTGGTTCCAGAGAAGTTTCTAGAAAAACCAGCTGTTTCGAGAGTTGCGGGCTTGCTTACCGTAGCTTTGCTCGCTGCTCTAATGGCGACACAAACCCTCACCAAAAACGGCGAGATTCAATTAGACGCTCGAATTCCGAGCCTGGTGGTGGCCGCGATATTGTTGAGATTCAAAGC
>JAGOAI010000054.1 GCA_017983965.1 Rhodoluna sp.
CCAAGTGCTGGCCGAGTCAAACTCGGCAAGACCGTAAAGATCGCAACCCTTTCGCAAGAAGTCAAAGAGCTCGAAGAGTTCTATGGCGAGCGCATCTTCAACTTGATTGCGCGTGAGAAAACCACTTTCGCAGCCGGCGGAAAAGAGTTTTCGGCAACCCAGCTCATCGAACAACTCGGATTCACAGCTGCTCAACTACAGACCCCAATCGAAGACCTCAGTGGTGGGCAGAAGCGACGCCTGCAGTTCTTGCGCCTGCTCTTTGGTGAGCCGAACGTTCTCATCTTGGATGAGCCGACCAACGACCTCGACACAGACATGCTGGCGGCCATGGAAGACCTGCTCGACTCTTGGCCGGGCACGCTCATCGTCGTAACGCACGACCGCTACCTGCTCGAGCGCGTCACCGATATGCAATACGCGCTCATGGGCGACGCTCATCTGCGTCACCTGCCAGGCGGTGTCGACGAGTACCTGCGACTTCGCAACCTGAGCCTTGGCGGCAAGGGCAGTTCGCTCGATGGACGCACCAGCGGTGGCCCTTCGCTCGATGGTCCGAACAAAAGCGGTTCGGCCCATATACGCTCAGGACTCACCGCCGTTAGCGAGATCAGCGGCGCAGAGCGCCGTGAGCTTGAGAAGAAGCTCAAAGGTATTGAGCGCTCGCTCGAGAAGGTTTCGGCCGATGAGGTTGCCCTGCATGAGCAGATGGCCAAAAGCGACCAAGGTGATTACGAGGGGTTGGCGAAGCTGGCTGCACTGCAGAACGAGCTCAACTTAAAGCGCGATGGCCTCGAGCTTGATTGGCTCGAGACCACCGAAAAGCTTGGTTAGTGCGCCGTTACTGAACGGTTCCGTTGTATTGAGCGGCAATCTCGGTTAGAACGCTTGAGTTGCCAGAACCAACGAATTCGATGATCCAGTCTTTTCCATAGACATTCTCAGTTGTCGACGATGAGTCGATCTCTTCTGCCAGGTCAGTTGCTGACTGGTTTGCATAGATAAAGAAGTAGTTTCCGCTCTTGCTCTCGATGCAGCCACGAAGGGTGTCTGCGTCATAAAGCTTGATCAGCATTGAATAGTCGGTGAAGCCTGAGCGAGGGTCAACCTCGGTGCAGTAGCCGTCGTCGACGAGCTGTGACAAGACTTCGCTAGCTGACTTGCCGTCTAGGGTTGCGCTTGCGCCTGGCTTGACGATGAAGAACACGACTGCGATGGCGATGGCAACAATTGCCGCTCCGGCTGCGATGAAGATGGTCTTCTTGTTTGAGCCGGCCGCTGGCGCTGCTGCAGCGGCAAAGGTGTGAACCTCTTCGCCAGGGGCTGCCGGTGCAGTTACCGCTTGGGCTTGGCCACAGGCCGCACAGAATTTAGCGTCTGCAAGAATCTGAGTTCCGCAGTGTTGACAGAATTTGTTGGCCATTTGAGCGCCCCCTGGTTAGTAGTTGCCCCAATTCTATGGGCAGGGCCCGAAACATCTGGCAGACTTGAGGTGTCGGAGAGGTTACGGCCAGACCCGACGGTGTCCCATGGTGTAATGGCAACACTCCGCCCTTTGGAGGCGGCTTTCTAGGTTCGAGTCCTAGTGGGACAGCACTAATTGGTGCAGACAGTCGAGAGGGCGAGATGGCCGAACAGCATCTAGCAGTGGTGGTTCTCGCCGCCGGCGAAGGCACACGGATGCGCTCCCGCAAGCCAAAGGTGATGCACGAAATCGCCGGCTTGCCGCTTCTCGGGCACGCTCTCGTTACCGCAACGCAGCTCGGGGCAAGCCACGTGGTTCCGGTTATTCGTCACCAAAAAGATTTGATCGCTGAATATATCACCGCGTTTTTTCCAAGTGCAATCATCGCCGAGCAAGACGATGTTCCTGGCACCGGCCGTGCGGTTGAGTGCGCGCTCGCGGCATTGCCTGCAGATTTCGAAGGTGCGGTTGTCGTGACCAGCGGCGATGTTCCGCTGCTTGATGTTGCGACTCTTGAGAACTTGATCGACGCGCACCTCGAGACCGGCGCCGCTGCAACTTTGCTAACCGCGATTCTCGATGACCCTGCAGGCTATGGCCGCATCATTCGCAACACCGCAGGCGCGTTTCTAGAAATCATTGAAGACCGCGACGCAACCGAGGCTCAGCGTGAGGTAAACGAAGTCAACGCTGGCGTTTATGTTTTCGACGCGAAGCAGTTGCGCGAGGCACTTGCGGCCATCGGCACTCACAACGCGCAGGGCGAGAAGTACCTCACCGACGTTGCTGAAGTTCTCGTGAAAAACAAGAAAAAGGTTCTCGCTCTTTCGGTGACAGACAACTGGCTCGTCGCAGGCATCAACGATCGTCGTCAACTTGCCGACGTTGCACTCGAACTAAACCTAAGAATTTGCGAAGCCTGGCAGCTTGCCGGCGTGACCATTCTTGACCCGGCTTCAACCTGGATCGACGTCACCGTTCAAATCGGTGAAGACGTCACCCTGATGCCAGGCACCTACCTTCGTGGCTTTACGACCATCGCCGAAGGCGCAACCGTCGGCCCAGAGGTCGTCATGACCGACACCGAGGTCGGCGCAGGTGCATCCGTGGTGAAGGCACACGTCACCAGCTCACGCATCGGCGAAGGCGCAAGCGTTGGCCCATTCGCGTTCTTGCGACCAGGCACAGACCTAGGCGCAGACGGCAAGATCGGCACCTTCGTTGAGACCAAGAACGCCAAGATTGGCGCTGGCAGCAAGGTTCCGCACCTTTCTTATGTTGGCGATGCCGAGATTGGCGTCGAGAGCAACATCGGCGCAGGCACGATTTTCGCGAACTACGACGGCGTCAACAAGCACCGCAGCACCATCGGCTCTCACGTGCGAACCGGCTCGTCAAACGTCTTCGTCGCACCAATTACGATTGGTGATGGAGCCTACACAGCAGCAGGAACCGTGGTTCGCAGAGATGTCGAAGCCGGCGCACTAGCTCTAAACGTTTCTCCGCAAAAGAACATGGCTGAATGGGTCTTGCAAAAGCGCCCGGGCACCAAAGCAGCAGACGCAGCAGAAAAAGCCCACAAGGCTAAATAAGAGAGAGCGACACCACTTGGATATCTTGGCCAGCAATTCAAAGCGACTGGTAATCGCAAGTGGTCGTGCTCACATTGCACTTGCAGAAGAAGTTGCATCACTGCTCAACACAACGCTTGTTCCAACCACCGCATATGACTTTGCCAACGGCGAAACTTTCGTTCGTTATGAAGAGAGCGTTCGCGGTGTTGACGCTTTCGTCATTCAGTCACACGCGGCTGGCATCAACAACTGGGTCATGGAGCAGTTGCTCATGGTCGACGCACTAAAGCGTGCGAGCGCAAAGCGCATCACGGTTGTTGCACCGTTCTTTCCTTACGCTCGTCAAGACAAGAAGCACAAGGGTCGCGAGCCAATCTCTGCTCGCCTGATGACCGACTTGTTTAAGACCGCCGGTGCAAACCGTTTGATGTCTGTCGACTTGCACACTCCGCAGATTCAGGGATTCTTCGACGGCCCGGTTGACCACCTCTGGGCGCTGCCACTTTTGGCTGACTACGTTGCCGACAAGTATGCGGGCGAGGCGCTAACAGTTGTTTCACCAGACTCAGGTCGAGTTCGCGTTGCAGACATTTGGGCCGAGCGCTTGGGTGCTCCGCTTGCGATCATTCACAAGCGCCGCGACCCAGACCGCCCAAACCAGGTTGAGGCTCACGAGCTCGTCGGTGACGTTGCCGGCCGCACCTGCTTGCTTGTCGACGACATGATTGACACCGGCGGCACCATCGTGGCCGCAGCTCAGGCTCTAAAGAAGAACGGCGCGGCCCGAGTAATCGTTGCCGCCACCCACGCGGTCTTCTCAAGCCCTGCTGTTGAGCGCCTATCGAGCGGTGCCGTTGACGAGGTAGTTGTAACCAACACCTTGCCAATCACCCCAGAGAAGCAGTTCGACCAGCTCACCGTGCTCAGCATTGCACCGCTAATCGCGGCTGCCATCAGCGC
>JAGOAI010000005.1:0-17512 GCA_017983965.1 Rhodoluna sp.
AGGTAGTGCATGTCCCACTCCATGTTGTCGGTGTTGTCTTCTTGCTTGACGACGCCGTTAACCAGGGTGCGAATGGTCTTGTTTTTGAAATCCCAGTCGGTGACAACACCCGGACCGATTGGTGCGAGAGTGTCAGAGCCTTTGACGCGCAGCATCGAGCCGGCGTCGGTGTCGCGAAAATCGTGCAGACCGTAGTCGTTTCCGATTGTGTAACCGGCGATGTATTCGCCAGCCTCGGCCGGTGAGATGTTGCGGCAGGTCTTGCCGATAACGATGACGATCTCGCCCTCGTAGTTCAACCACTTGCAACCCTGCGGGCGAACCACGGCAGCGTTGTGGCTGTTCATGGCAGTGACCGGCTTCTGAAAGTAGGTCGGTGCCGCAGGCAGCTTGGTCATGAACTCTTTGGTGCGGCTGTCGTAGTTCAGGTGAACGGCAATGATCTTGCTTGGTTCAACCGGCGGCAGGTGAACTGCGTCGGCAATGGCAACGCGGCGACCGTCACCGGCAACCAGGTGCTCACCATCGCGGGTTACCTGGGTTGGGTAGCCATCGAGCAGAATGCGTCTAAATTCAGCCACGGCTGTTCACCACGTTCTTTGCTTGCGCAAACCCGCCCTCTGGGCGCGGAAAGTAAACGTGAACCTGGCCGGTGCCAATCGAGTTCTCATACTCGCTATACATAACGCCCTTGGCCGTGTTCTCTTCTTCGCCGGTCGCGCCGGCCATCGCGAGCCAGTGGTAGAAATTCGCCTCAGGCTTGAACTTCTTGAAGTTCGGCATGTTGTCGAGAATCGCCTTGTGATCGCCAGCTTTCATCCACTCGAGCACTTCGAGGTCGGCGGCATAGGCCTCAGGGGTGAAGATGTGCTTCGGGTCGCTTGCCTCGTGCTTGCGCAATTCGCGAAGTGGCCAGAAGGTGTGTGAAAGGGCACCAGAAGCTAGCAGCAACACTTTGCGATCACTATCACGGATAGCTTCGCCGAGTGCGCGGCCTGCGCGCTTGAAGTCTTCGTAGTCGCCGGTCTGGCAAACGCTCATGCTGATCCAGCGCTTGTCGTCGAGACCGCGACCGAGGTAGTGCCAAAGGTTTACGGTTGCGTAGAAAATCGGAAGATGTGGGTCTGCGATCGGTGTGATCCAGGTTCCGTTCTTTTCGTCATACTTTGCAATCGCGTTCGCGAGCTCTGGGTCGCCCTTCATCGCATAAGGAACCTGTGACATTCCACGAGGAAGTTCTTCTGAGGTGAAGAGACCGCTGCGCTCTGCAGCTGAGGTCACAACGAATTCAACCGTGGTGGCCCAGTGCGAGTCGAGTACTACGACGGTGTCGTAGTCGAGAGTCTCCATGACCTCTTTGCGAAAACGCTTTAGACCAGGAACAAGAGAAATCTCTTTGCCCTCGTTCAAATCGAAACGTGTTGCCTCAGGCAACATGATTGTTGGAACGTGCGCAAGAATCGCTGCGCCTACTACTTCGCCCATGATGCTATTCCTTCCATCCGTTTGGTGAAACCACAGTGTTCTTTACATCTGCATAAAAATCGAAAGACCAGTTGCCGCCCTCGCGACCAACGCCTGACTTCTTTGAACCGCCGAACGGCGCGCGCAGGTCGCGCACGAAGAAGCAGTTGACCCAAATGGTGCCGGCAACTAGGTCTTTGGTGATCTTGTCGGCGTGCTCGCGGCGGCCTGAAACCACAACGGCGGCAAGCCCAAACTCGGTGCCGTTTGCCATATCTAGTGCTTGCTCATCTGAGCTGAAGGTCTGCATGCAGAGCACCGGGCCGAAGACTTCGGCCGTAACAATCTCGCTGTCTGCGGCTGGGTTCTTGACCAGTGTCGGCCTAAAGAACAGGCCGCCGAGGTCACTGTTTGGCTCGCCACCCATGACGATGTCTGCCCCGCCAGCCTTGGCTCGGTCGACGAAACCCTTGATGCGGTCGAAGTGCACCTGGTGAATCTGCGGGCCGATGTCGGTGTTCTCGTCGCGAGGGTCGCCCTGTTGAATCTTGGCGGCTCGCTCAGTGAACCTGGCCGCGAACTCATCGGCAACCGATTCGTGCACCAAGATGCGAGTGCCCGATAGGCAAACCTGACCGGCGTTGTCATATTGTTCAACGGCAAGTTCGGCAGCCAAGTCGAGGTCTGCGTCTTCGAAAACCAACAGCGGGCTCTTGCCGCCGAGTTCGAAACTCACCGGAGTGAGGTTGTCTGCGGCTGCTCGAGCAATCGTCTTTGCTGTTGGCACAGAACCCGTGAACGAAATGCGTGCGATGTCTTTGTGCGCAACTAGAGCAGCGCCTGCTTCTTTTCCGTAACCCTGCACGACGTTGAAAACGCCATTGGGAATTCCAGCTTGCTTGGTTAGGTCTGCGAAATATGAAGCAGAAAGTGGAGTCCACTCGGCTGGCTTGAGCACAACGGTGTCACCGGCAGCGAGCGCAGGGCCAATCTTCCAGGTCGCCAACATCAACGGCGCGTTCCATGGAGTGATTAGAGCGCAAACACCAGATGGATCCCATGTGATGTTATTGCTGTGACCGCGAGTTTCAAAAACTTCGTGGTGCAAGTCATTGATTGCCCAGTCGGCAAAGAAGCGAATGTTGAGAGCGACGCGTGGCATCACTCCGCGACGGTGAGAGCGAAGCAACGAACCGTTATCCATGGTTTCAAGTTGCGCGAGCGTCTCGATGTTTGCTTCAACCAGATCTGCGAGTTTGTGAAGAAGTTCGCCGCGCTTCTTCGGGCCCATTGCGGCCCAGCCCTTGAAGGCAGCCTTTGCTGCTGCGACGGCGAGATTCACCTCGTGTTCGCCACCGCGCGAAATGTCGCCCAAGAATGTGCCGTCAATAGGCGAGGTGTTTGCAAAGGTTTCGGCTGAGGCGACGCGCTGACCATTGATGTAGTGGCGGGTGTCAATTGATGCTCCGGCAACTTCGATAGTTGTCACTCTTCTGGCCCCTTTGTCAGCTGAGACTGCATTTCATTTGGATGCTAATGACTTAGATTACGGCATACTTACAAGCAGGAAAGCCACGTTTTATAACGATTTAGGAGTCGCCATGACCCAGTCAGCTCGACCAAGAATTGCCATTCTCGGGCGCTTCGCCGAGAGCACTTCGGCCACTCGCCGCGACGGTCTGGTCACCGCCCTTCGCCTTGCCGAAGCGGTATGGACAGCCGGCGGCGAACCGCTGACCCTGCTGCCGACCGCCGATTCAAACTGGGATGAACGCCTCGCTGGCTTTCAAGGCGTGCTGCTGCCGGGTGGAGGCGACGTCAACCCGCGCGCCTACGGCCAAGAGCCGGTGACCGAAGAGATCTATGGCGTGCACGACCTGCAAGACGCTGCCGACATCAGCCTGGCCAAGTGGGCTATCGAGCGCGGGGTTCCGTTGCTATCGATCTGCCGCGGCACCCAGGTGGTCAACGTGGCAACCGGCGGCACTCTGGTTCAGCACATGGATGAACCGCACCGCCACCACATTCACGACGTCACCATCGAGTCTCACGGTGCCGACCTTGGGCTCACTCAGCACACCCTTGAGTCGAGCTGCTATCACCACCAGATGCTAGATCGGCTGGGTGAGGGGCTAGAGGTTATTGCTCGCTCGGCAGAAGGAACCATCGAAGCCGTTTCGATCAGGTCAAAAGGCTGGGCCTTCGGTTTGCAGTGGCACCCAGAAGACAACTGGACAACCGACCACGAGCAGGCAAGCATTTTCAAGAAGTTCGTGAGCGAAGCGGCAAAAGCCGAAAAGATCTAGTTTTGGCCCGCAGCGCGGTTAGCCCTTGTGCTCTCCGCGGCCAGAGCCATGCTTCTCGTTGTCGCCAAAAATCTGTTTGTGAATTTGTTCCTCGGTGATTGAGTCTCCACCGACGTAATTGTCAATGAGTCCATAGGTCATCGAAGCTTTGCCAAGCCAACGATTATCGGTGGCTTTAGGGTTTGTCTCACCAGGGTAGGTCTTCGAACTGAAAATGGTTCTCCACCAGGCAAACCAGCGCTTTAGCATCCCCATGCTTCCCCCCCAATTTTTGCGCGTGACTACTGCGCCTCGGTGAATGCAGTTACAGCTCGAAGCATGTCGGCGAGAAGGGTTTGATTCTTCTCAGCGACCGAGCCGGCGATCTTTTGCTCTTGCTTGTTGAATTCCGGAAACAGGCCATCCATGAGCTTTCGACCCTTTGGAGTCAGAGAGACGAGCACGAGACGACCGTCATCCTTGCTCTTTTCGCGGGTTAGAAAGCCTCGGCCTTCAAGAGTGTTGAGCACTCCAGTGAGGGTCGCCTTCGAGAAGCCGCCCTCGTCTGCGATCTGACGGGTTTCGATTGGCTCCCAGATCCAGGTGACCCAAAGCACAACGAAGGCAGTCCAAGATAGGCCGCTGGCTGCAAGAACAGTGCGCTCAAGGTGGTTGCGAACCGCGCTCGCGGCCCTAAAGAGGTTCGAGGTCACGGCCATGGCCTGAAAGTCGAGGTTCATGTGGGCGAGACGCTCGGATACCTGACGCTCTGTTTCTGCAAGTGTGTGCTGGCCAGCCATCTTGCACCCCTATCTCTGCTTGCCTGTGCTCTAGCAATAGTAAGTCGCCGAGGCCAGGTCGTTTACATCCGAATGATAACTATTTGGCTTTTTTGCCTTTCGGTCTTGCCAACAATCGCTAATCTGAGATTATTCGCATCCGAACAATCTCGAAGGAGAGCTCAATGTCGAGCATCAACCTCGCAAACCCTGACGTTTTCGCAAATGGCGCACCGTGGTCGCTTTTCGAAGAGCTTCGCAAAAACTCACCGATTCACTGGAGCGAAGAAGAGAAGCCAAATAGCGGCTTCTATTCGGTCACTCGTTTTCACGACATCGTAAAAGTTCTTCGCGACGCCGAGACTTTCACAAGCGAGCGCTTCACCAATCTTGAAGAAGTTGACGCAGAGCAAGAAGAGGCTCGTCGCTCACTTCTCGAAACCGACGGCAACCGTCACCGTGCACTTCGTCGTTTGCTGCAGGGGCAGTTCACACCGCAGGCCGTTGCGAAATATGAAACTTTCTTGCGCGGCATTACTGCGACGACACTAGACAACGCATTCGCAAAAGGCTCTTTCGACTTCGTTCAAGAAGTAGCCGCAGACTTTCCGATTCAGGTGCTTGCTAAGTTGCTCGATGTTCCAGAGAGCGACACCGGTCAGCTGATCGACTGGGGAAACCGCATGATCGGTTTCGATGACCCTGAGCACGCAGACGTTTTGATCAACGACCCAGAGAGCGAAAAATATCGTCTGGTGCCGTTCAAGTCACCCGCTGCTCTTGAGGTGTTTGCATATGGCGATGAGCTTGCTCGTCAACGCCGAGGCAAAGACGGAATTGACTTGGTTTCGGTTATGGTCAACAGCCCGATGTCAGACGGCATTGCGCTGACAGAGCGTGACTTTCACACCAACTTCTTGCTCTTGGTTGTTGCTGGCAACGAGACCACCCGCCACACCATCAGCCACACCATGAACAACCTGATCAACAACCCAGACCAGTTGGCGCTTCTGCAAGAGCGCCCAGACCTGATTCCATGGGCCGTAGAGGAGTTCTTGCGCTACGCGAGCCCGGTCTATCACTTCAGACGAACTGCTACCAAGGATGTTGAGCTGAACGGCGTGAACATCAAGGCGGGCCAGAAAGTTGTTCCATGGTTCGCATCAGGCAACCGCGACGAGACAATGTTTGAAAACCCAAACAAGTTCGATGTGACACGCAACCCGAACGAGCACATGACATTTGGCCGCGGTGGCCCACACATGTGTCTTGGCAATGCGCTTGCTCGCATCGAGCTTCGCGTGATGTTCGAAGATCTAATCAATCGAGTCGACAAAGTTGAGCGCACCGGCGACATCGACTTCTTGCGTTCGAATTTCGTTCATGGCATCAAGCGCATGCCGGTGAAGGTGACTCTGCGCTAAAAACATCAGGCACAAGAAAATCGCGAGGCTAAATTAGCTTCGCGATTTTCTTTAAGAAGTTATCGACGAGTTCGAAGGTGCGGTCTCGAGCGATTGCTTCTTCGGCAACGGTTTGCTGCTGCATGACAACCGGGTCTTGACCGTCTTCGATTACCTTTTTGTCGCCACCCCAGTCGAGCCAACCTTTAAGTGCCGAGGCAGTTAGCTCTGGGTGAAATTGCACGGCGAGAGAATTCTCAATTGTGAAGGCCTGCGACGACACCGGATTGCGGGCAATCTCGACGGCGACTGGCGGAACCTGCCAGTGGTCGTAGTGAAACTGAAACCACGGGCCGTTGCCGACGAGGTCTTGGCGATCGCTGAAAATATAAGTCCATCCAATTTCACCCTTTGCGCCAGGTGCAACTGAGCCGCCCATTGCGCGGGCAATTAACTGACCTCCGAAGCAAATGCCAAGCACCGGTTTGCCGCTTTTTACCGCACGACCAATCCACTCGATTTCTGGCAGCAGCCAGTTGCCGATGCAGGCGTCATCCCAAGCTCCCCAAGGGGCACCCATCGGAATGATCAGGTCATAGTCGTTGAAGTCGGGAAATTCATAGTTGACGTTTGGGTTGCCGAAGTTGTCTTGGCTAACCACCAAGCGTTCTTCGATCTCGAAGCCGTGGTGGCGCAGGCGCTCAGACACCGGCCCGGTTGGGCTCACATGGTCGTGCTGAATAAATAGTGCCTTCATCGTCCACTTTCATAACGTTTTGAAAATCTGCCGTTTTGCGTCTAGTGCCTAAGGCTATTATTTCGTTTGAGCCCTAACGATGTAGTTAGAAAGCTCTTTTGTTATCTAGGAGTTGCAATGAAGCACGACCTTGTAGCCTTGCGCGAAGACCTTCAGTCGCGAAATATCGACGTTCTTCGATTTATGTATAGCGATGTTCTTGGCATCGCCCGTTCAAAAGACATGCTGGTCAGCCAGCTCGACAAGGCAGCTCACAGTGGCCCGGCATTTTGCCAAGGTGTCTGGGTAACCACCACTCGCGGTGGCGTGCTTGACGCAAACAACATTGCCACCGATGGCCTGCAAGATTTGATCAGCCAAATCGACCCGAGCACAATTCGCGAATTGCCATGGGAGCCGGGTGTTGCATATGTGCTGGTTGATGCATTCAACCCAGACATGACAGAAAACATGATGTCGCCGAGAATGGTGCTTCGCAAAGTCATCGCCGAATATAACGCGCTCGGTTTGCAACCGGTGTGTGGCCCAGAACTCGAGTTCTATATCGCAGACCGCACAGAAGATGGCGGCTACAAGCGTTCGCTCGAGCGAACCGGTCGCGTTTACACCTCGGGCACCCTGGTTGACCCAAATGGAACCTTCCTGCACTTGCTGCGCATGCTAGACCGACTTGAGATTGGAGTCTTTGCGGGCAACCACGAATTCAGCCCATCGCAATATGAGATAAACCTTTGGCACAGCGAAGCGCTAGACGCAGCAGACCGCACCTTTATTTTCAAGACTGCAATCAAAGAAGTTGTTGCGCGCGCCGGCCAGCATGCAACCTTTGTTGGCAAGCCATGGGCAGACGAAGGCGGCAGCGGGTTCCACCTGCACTTCTCGGTGACAGACATGAACGGCGTCAACCAGATGCATGACGGTGTTGGCAACCTTTCAGACACCGCAATGAAGATGATCGCCGGCATCACCAAGAACGCAGCAGGGCTGACCGCATTCACCAACCCAACCATCAACGCTTTCAAGCGTCTCGGCCCTGACACCCTCGCGCCGTTTAGGGCCAACTGGGGTTACGACAACCGCAGCTGCATGCTTCGTGTTCCGCCAGAGCGCGGTTCGGGCACTCGTCTCGAGGTTCGCGTAGGCGACGGCGCGGCCAACCCATACCTGGTGATTGCCAGCGTTTTGGCGGCAGCTCTCGACGGCATCAAGAACAATCTCGAAGCGCCAGCTGCAGCAGAGGGCATGGCCTATGACAACGAGAATGCGCCGATTTTGCCGCTCACCTTCACCGAGGCGCTCGATGCGCTCGAGGCAAACGAAACCTTCATGAAGTACATGGCAAAAGAGCTAGTTGCTGTGCACCTGGTAATGAAACGCGACGAGATCGAGCGTTACAACGCTGAGGTTGCTGACCCGAGCACCCGCGATGTAACTCAGTGGGAGATCGACGAATATTTCGCAGACTACTAAGAGCAAACAGAAATGCCCCGAGAAAAATCTCGGGGCATTTTCTTTTTGAAAGCTAATTGTTCAGTGAGCGATCTTCAACGAGGGTGCCGCCATTAAAAGTCACTCCGACTTCGCGATAGTAGCCACCGAGAATTTCTTGCACCGGAAGAATCGAATTCAATTCATCCCACTGCGAGTCGCCAAGGGTTAATTCTGCGTCGCCAACCCAAGGCTCACCCAAGTCTGCGTCAACGCCACCCATCGTGATCAGCTGATCCATTGAGTTGCCCGCTCCAGGAACAATCGATGGCATCCAGCGCGAGTGCAACATCTTGTGACCGTTTACAAAACCGTTGTTGTCACTTGGCTTGCGAAGCGTGACAACAGCGCTTGCGAGTCTGTGGTCATAGGCCGAAAGAGTCGCTCCGATTTTTGCGCCGGCTTCTAGCTTCGGAGTCGCTTTTCCGTGATTGAAAATTCGTGTGACGTGCACCGAGCCAAGCTTCTTCGGGTAGCCCTGATACATGCCGCGCGCGATCGCGAAGTCTTTGGTTACCCAAATCGCAACACAGCGCGAATAGGTGACGCCCTTGTGCTTGCAGCGCACGACAACAAAAGCTTCAAGATATTGCGAACGAATTGGGTCGAGCAATTCGCCGCCACCCTCGCTGCAGCTCTGCCAGTCTGCCCAGATGATGGCAACTGCACCCGGCTGCTCGTCGGCCAACTCAATGTCGGCAGGCAAGATCGCGCGAACGTTCTTCGGGTCGGTCAAATACTCAACCGTCAGCAGGGTTCCCGAGTAGTACCAAGGCATGTTCGGCACAAGGGCACTCTTGCCAGAAGGGGTGAGTGGGGCAATGAATCCGTGCAATTCGCTCATGATGAAAACACTAGCGAATCATTAGTGTCCGAATAATCGCACGGATAGGCCCTTTATAACGATTCTGCAAACCACCCTCCACAGCGGTCTGCCAACTTGCAAACGGCACGCGATTTCGCCACTATTAGAGAAATCGTTCATATCCGAACGATTATGTACTCAATGAGGAGACAAAACAGATGTCAGAACAAGACACTCAGCTCAAGAAGGGTCGTCTCGGTGTTCTCGGGATCGTCTTCTTTGTTGTAGCTGCTTCAGCACCGTTGGTCGGAATGACCGGTGCGGTTCCAGTAGCAATGCTCGCCGGAAACGGCGCAGCAGCACCAGGCGCTTATCTTGCAGTTGGCCTCGTGCTTCTTTTGTTCAGCGTTGGCTACGCAGCTATGAGCAACCGCGTAACTAACACCGGTGCTTTCTTTGCATTCGTCGGTCGCGGCCTTGGCACCAATGCCGGTGTCGCATCGGCTTTTGCATCAATCGTTGGTTACGTCACGATTCAGTTGGCGATTTATGGATTCTTTGGTGGCATCGTCGCCGGCGAAATGAATGCGCGCTTCGGCATTGACATGCCTTGGTATGTCTGGACTCTTCTTGCCTGGGCACTAGTCACCGGGCTATCACTTCTCTCGGTAGACATCGGCGCAAAGGTTCTCGGTGTTCTCATGATTCTCGAGTTGCTTTCGCTTCTAGTCACCGCCGTTGTAATTCTTGCTAACGGTGGCCCTGAGGGTTTGAACTTCGGAGCGTCATTCTCACCTGATCAAATCTTCGTCGGCGGTTTCGGTGGCGGTGCTGGCATAGCGATCGCATTCGCATTTGCATCGTTCATCGGTTTCGAAGCAACGGCAATTTATGGCGAAGAGTCGAAAGACCCTAAGCGTGCAGTTCCTCGAGCAACCTACTGGGCTATCGGAATCATCACCGTGCTATTCGCAATCACTTCATTCGCAATGGTTTCGGGCATGGGCGCTGGCAAGATTTTCGATGAGGTCATCGCTCGCTCAGCAATCGAAGGTGTTCCACTTGCTAACCCAGCTGGCGTGCTCTTCTCGCTTGCAGACCAGTATGTTGGCACCTGGATGTCACAGGTCATGAGCCTGTTGGTCATCTCGAGCTTGTTCGCAGGCTTGCTTGCATTCCAGAACGCAACCAGCCGCTACTTCTTCGCAATGGGCCGCGGTGGCGTTTTGCCAAAGCGTTTCGGCACCACCAACAAGGCTGGCGCACCAATGATGGGTGTTGTTTTGACCTCGGCTCTCGCGGCTGCTGTCATTGTCTTCTTCGCTGCCGCTGCCCTTGACCCAGTGCTAAATCTCTTCTTCTGGATGAGTGCTGTGACCGCTATCGCCATCATCTTCGTTGAGATCTTGGTGTCGATTGCGATTGTGGTTCACTTCATGAAAGAAGGCGGAGAGAACATTTGGCGTTCAAAGGTTGCTCCGATCGCAGCTGCAATTGGCCTAGTGCTCGGCGAGTACTTGCTGATGTCACGCTTCAACTTGCTTGCCGGCACTGTTCCTGACGGTGTTGACCCATCGCTTCCTGAGAGCGCATGGCAGTTGAATTCACTCGGATGGATTCTCGTTCTATCACCGTTCATCGCTGCCGCAATCGGCTACGTGGTGGCAATGGTGAACAAGAAAGAGAACGCATCACTCGTGAAAGACATTCTCTCGTAGCAAGTAGTTCAATAGAGATGGCTCGGCTCATGCCGGGCCATCTTTTTTATTTCTTGATTCGCGATAGAAGCGGTGTCAGTGCCCAGAGAATCGCAGCGGCGTCAATGGCCTCTTGAATGATTGCGCTCTGAGTTGCGTTGATAATCGAAGCCGCTGCCGCGAACATCGAAACAATCGCAAGGCTCATGCCGACGAGACCAGCCTGGGTTGCTTTTCTAAACGCACCTTGAGAAACATCAAGAGCAGTCGCCAAGTGAATGATCGAATCTTCGATAATCACCACGTCTGCTGCTTCGCTCGCTGCCGTTGCTCCGCGAGCACCCATCGCAACGCCTACCGATGCTGCCGCAAGTGCCGGAGCATCGTTGATGCCATCGCCAACCAAGATGACAGAGCCGGGGGTGGCGGCCATTTCGTTTTGAACGAGCTCAAGTTTCTTAGATGGCGTGCAGTTTGCGAAAACCTCATCGGCATCGATTAGCCGGCCGACCTCATTTGCGGCACCTTCTTGGTCGCCAGAAACCAACACAATTCGAGTGATGCCTAGCCTGCGAAGGTGTGCGATGGTTTGGCTGGTTTCTTCGCGAATCGGGTCGTTCAGCCCCAGCACGCCCACGAGCTTGCCATTGACTGAAATTGCCACGCGCAGGGTCGAGTTCAAGACCGCCCACTCTGGAAGGTCGCCGGTCGGTTGGCCGACGATCACACGAAAGCCACCGACTACGCCAGAAATCTGTTTGCCGTGCTCCTCATGAATTTCGTTTGCCGGCAGGGTGCTCAGACCCTCGCGCTCTGCGAAGGCAACAATTGCGCGAGCGACGACGTGCGGGCTGAATCGCTCTAGGCTGGCAGCCAAACCCAGAACTTCTGCTCGGTTGGCACCAGGTGCCAATGCGACTTCGGTCACCTCAGGGCCACCCTTGGTCAACGTTCCGGTCTTGTCGAGCATGACGGTTTTGGCCTTTGCGAGCAGTTCGAGTGCGTCGCCACCCTTGATCAAAGCACCCTTTGCCGCAGACTTCGACATGCCTGAAATCACAGCAACCGGAATCGCGAGAATCAGTGGGCATGGAGTTGCGGCAATTAAAACGGCAACGGCAACGTGCACGTCTTTGATCATCAGCCATGCGGCGGCCGACAGCAAAAGCGTGAATGGCACGAACCAAAGCGCCCATCGGTTTGCGAGTCGAACCGACTTTGCCGAATTGGCAGAGGCCCTTTGAACTAGGCGAATCAGATTTGCATAAGTCGAATCGCCAACCGTGCAATTGACTCGAAGTTCAATTGCGCTCGCCCCATTCACCACTCCAGAAGAAACGATGTCACCGGCAAGGCGTTGCACTGGCATCGGTTCGCCGGTCAGCGCCGACTCGTCGAGCTCGGCATCGGTCAGCAAGACTCCGTCTAGTGGAACCACTTCGCCACTCAAAACACGGATGCTCTGCCCAATCGAAATTTGCGCGAGCGTGACATCGCTGGTTCGACCAGCCTCGTCAATCAAATGTGCTTTGCTCGGTGCGCGATCTAGCAGAGCTTTTAGTTCGGCCTGCGATTTTCCTTTGGCCCAGTCTTCGAGAGCTCGACCGGTTGCCAGCATCAGAGCAACAATTGCCGTTGCTAGATATTCACCGACCAACAAACCAGCGACAATCGCAATGAGTGCCAAAGAGTCACTTGCCAACTCGCGGTTGCGCAAAGTTCGGTAGGTCCACTTTGCCGAGAGAGCCAGGCCGACGAGGGCTCCCACTGTGAAACTCGAATTGCTCAGAAGCTCGAAGTTGATTAGGCCTAATCCAAGTGTCAACGAAAGCACGGTTGTGATTAAGAACCAACTACGCGCTATCGAGAATCTGACCATGGGCTAATTCTGGCACTTGGCCTCTAGACTGACGCCATGAGCGAAGTAGCAATTGAGTTCTTGGGGGCGGCTGGAACAGTCACCGGCAGTCGTTTTCTTCTAACTTGCGATGACACCAAAGTAATGATCGACTGTGGCATGTTTCAGGGGTTAAAAGAGCTGCGGCTCAAAAACTGGAACCCACTTGGCATCGACCCTGCAGAAATCGACGCGGTGGTGCTAACCCACGCCCACCTCGATCACTGTGGCTACCTGCCAAAGCTGGGCAAGGATGGCTTCGCCGGCAAGGTCTTTCTCACCGAATACAGCGCCAAGTTAGTTGACGTCATTTTGCGAGACTCGGCCCGCATTCAAACCGAAGACGCCAAATATGCCGCGAAGAAGGGCTTCTCGAAGCACAACCCACCTCAGGCCCTCTATGAAGAGAAAGACGTCGAGCGGGTAGTTCAGAATTTCGTGACCACCGAATTCGGTGTTCGCACGCAAGTAGCCAAAGAAACCTTCGTGACACTTAGACCGACTGGGCATATTCTCGGTGCCGCCTTTGTTGAGGTGGAATTCTTCGGCAAGCGAATTCTCTTCACTGGCGACATGGGTCGAAATGAGCACCCTTTGCTTGCTCCGCCTACTGATATTCCTGTTGGCGCTTTCGACGCGATTGTGACTGAGTCAACATATGGCGACAGAGAGCACGTTGCCACGACAACCAATTTTGAAGACGCCATAAATCACACCGTTGAACGAGGTGGCTCTGTGCTTATTCCTGCGTTTGCAGTTGATCGCACCGAGGTCATTTTGATTCGATTGCGCGAATTGGTCGAACAGGGATTGATTCCGAAGATTCCGGTTTATGCCGATTCACCAATGGCACTCAAGGCTCTCGATTTTTATCGTTCGGCAATTGATGAGGGCAGCCCCGAGATCAGACCTGAAATAGTTGCCGAGTGGAAAGGGCGCGACCCATTCGATTCTGGATTGCTGCATGAACTGCACACAGTTGACGAATCAAAGACTGTGAATAACCCAACCGCACCGTGCATCATCATTTCTGCCAGTGGCATGGGAACAGGTGGGCGAGTGGTTCATCATCTTCGTGACATGTTGCCAAACCCAAAACACACGGTGATTTTGGTTGGCTATCAGGCGATGGGAACCCGAGGCCGCAGGCTGGTCGATGGCGCAACAGAGGTCAAGATGCACGGCGAGATGGTTGCGGTGAAAGCCACCATCGAGCAGGTTCAGTCTTTCTCGGTTCACGCAGATGCCAACGAGCTAATTGCTTGGATGAAGACCGCTTCGGTCTCACCGAAGCAGGTCTTCGTCGTTCACGGTGAGGCCGGGGTCGCCGAATCATTTGCTGAACGCGTTCATGACGAAATCAACGTGCCGAGCAAAGCACCCTCGCTTGGGGAGCGAATCGTTCTTTAGCCGCTAACTTTGATTAGATGACCGGTCGCATAGTTCGCATTGCCAGTGCGCTGGCTGCAACTGCCCTTGCATTAACCGCTTTTCAGCCGGTTTTCGCTGCAACACCGACGCCAACCCCAACTTCAACGCCGACGGCAAGCGCAACGCCGACGGCTAGCCCTTCGGTCACGGCTACTGCCACGCCAACCCCGACTCCGGTTGCCAATAAGCCGCGCTCATGCAGCATCCGTGCGGTTATCAATAGCAAAGATCTTGGCTATTTCTATGGCTACGTAATGAACGCGACCACCGGCCAGGTTTATGCCAACATTCGCGGCGATGAGCAGACTCCGTCGGCATCTGTCATGAAGGTGGTTACCGCTGCCGCGGCGATGACAAACCTCGACCCGAGCTACTCGGCATCGACCAAGGTTTATGTTTTGCCAGACCAGCCGACGACGGTTGTGCTGCGTGGTGGTGGCGACCATACGCTCTCTCGTCTCAGCTACCCATCTTTTTCGACATACAAGAAACCGCCGAAGCTGAGTGCTCTTGCTGCGCAGCTCATGAAAACTTGGCCAGCAAATCAGCCGATTACCAAGATCATTCTTGACGATACGTTTTTCGACAATCCAACTTGGAACAGCGCGTGGAAGACCTCTGATCGAACCAACGGCTACATGTCGATAATTTCGGCTTTGCAAGTTGACAGCGACAGAAAAAATCCTGACCTCACCAAAACTAACTACAGCGGCTACCGCAGTTCGAACCCAACGCTTAGCGCCGGAAACTACTTCAAGCAGTCACTCGGTCAATTGGCAATGACGGCAACTCTTGAAGTCGCAGCAACGCCGGCCACAGCAGTTGAGGTAGCGCAGGCAAAGTCGCAACCGATCACAGTGTGGCTTGATCACGCGTTGAAATATTCAGACAACACCGAGACCGAGATAATCGCTCGTCACGCACTCAAAACAGCAGGCATGGCAACCACCTTTTCAAACGTGCAACCAATGGCCGTTCGTGCGCTAAAGACTCTTGGCGTCGACTCGAAGAAACTGACAATGCTCGATGGCTCAGGCCTCGCTCAGGGAAACCGACTCACGGCGCGAATGGTGGCAACGCTTTTGGCAAAAGCAACCAAACCAGATTCGAAGCTCAACCCGATGATTAGCTACCTTCCGGTAGCAGGCATTTCAGGAACCCTTTCGACTCGATTCAACGGAGCTAACGCGGTAGCGAGGGGTTCGGTGCACGCTAAGTCTGGCTACATTCCTGGGCTCTATAGCCTCGCCGGCATCGTCTATGCCAAAGACGGCACGGCGCTGAGTTTCGCTGGATTCGCAAGAAGTTATGCCGGCAAGAAGGTTGGCTATGCCGCCCGCCCAGCGCTAGATAGCCTTGCCAGCCGCCTGTATGCCTGCGGCGCTGGCAGTTACTACTAATTGTTAGGCCGCTAACAATCTCTGTGTCAGACTGAAGTTATGTCAGCAACGAGGCTTGAACATGACCTGCTCGGCGAATTAGAAATTCCGACCGAGGCATACTGGGGCATTCACACCGCTAGAGCGGTTTCTAACTTTCCAATTTCGGGTGTTCCGATTGCGCACTATCGCAGTTTGATCAAGGCACTTGCACTCGTCAAAGAGGCGGCAGCAGATGCCAACTTTAAAGTGGGTGAACTCGAACAGCCGATTCACGACGCAATCATCGCCGCCTGTCACGATGTTGCACAAGGCACGCTCGACAGCTCATTCGTGGTTGATGCAATTCAAGGTGGTGCTGGCACAAGCACCAACATGAATGCGAACGAAGTCATTGCCAACCGTGCGCTCGAAATCGCGGGTTTCGCAAAGGGCGACTATTCGCACATTCACCCGTTGAATCACGTGAACATGTCTCAGTCGACAAACGATGTTTACCCAACCGCTTTAAAGGTTGCGCTAATTCTTGAAATTCGCGAACTAATCAAAGCCATGGATTACCTTCGCAATGAGTTTGCAAAAAAGGCCACCGAGTTTCGTGAAGTAATCAAAATGGGTCGCACCCAGTTGCAAGATGCTGTGCCAATGACTCTCGGGCAAGAGTTTGCCGCGTTCGCACGCATGACAATGGAAGACGAGCAGCGTTTGCGCGAGTTGATTCCGTTGCTCTGCGAAATCAATCTCGGTGGCACCGCAATCGGCACCCAGTTGAATGCACCGGCCGGTTATGTGACAGCGGTTACCGAACGCCTCAGCGAACTCACCAAGATCGACTTCATCAGCGCGGCCGACATGGTCGAGGCGACTCAAGACGCTGGTGTCTTTGTCATGGTCTCTGGCGTGCTCAAGAGAGTAGCGGTCAAGCTCTCGAAGACCTCGAACGACTTGCGGTTGCTCTCGAGCGGCCCGCGCGCTGGCTTCGGCGAGATCAACCTGCCACCGATGCAAGCCGGATCTTCGATCATGCCTGGCAAGGTGAACCCGGTAATTCCAGAGGTGGTCAACCAGGTGGCCTTTGCCGTGATCGGCTACGACCTAACCGTGACCATGGCCGCCGAGGCTGGGCAGCTGCAGCTAAACGCCTTCGAGCCAATCATGTGTCGCGCACTGATGATGGGCATAACCCAGCTTCGCCAGGCTTGCTACACCCTTGCAGACAAGTGCATTTCGGGCATAACCGCCAACGAAGAGAAGCTGCGCCTGAGTGTCGAGAATTCAATCGGGCTGGTTACCGCGCTGTCACCAATGCTCGGATACGAGAACGCGACTCTGGTGGCTAAACGTGCTCAGCTCGAGAACAAAACAGTGCGTGAAGTTGTCACCGAACTGAGTTTGATGTCTGTCGATGAATTCGAGTCCATCCTTGGTGATGTTGACCGGTTAGCCGGCCCACCACAAAGCTAATTAGGCGATAGTCGTCAGAAACGTGGCGTCGTCATCGTCACCGTTGTTTGACTTCTTTGGCTTATTGTCGCGACGCTCGCGAATCTTTGCGGTGACCGCAGTAGCAACGGCGCCAAGCACTATGAATCCCGCACCAATTGCAAGACCGGTTAGGTTGTCTTGGTCGTTGTTGGTTGCTGGGGCTGCAGTCTTTTCTTCAGTGCCAACTTCGGCCGAGATTGCGACCGGCGCATCTAGCAGCATCGGGCAAACAATTGCGTCTGCGGCTTCTTGCTCATAGCCATTCGTTCCAGTTACCGAAAACTTAAAAGTTCCCTCGGTTGCGTGACCATCGCTAGAAACCGAGCGCCAGTCGACCGTGTAGTCGTCGGTCGCGGCAAGTGAAGTCAAAACTGAAATTGAGGTTCCGCCAGCCGACAAACATGCGGTTGGTTGCGCAACACCCTGAGAGTCGCTAACTCGAATTTCGATGCCCTCGTTGCCTTCGGTCACAAGAACGTCTTCGTTGAAGTTCACAATTACCGGAATCAAACCGGCTTCAAATTGCTCGCCAGCTGCTGGGTCGGTTGAAACCACTTCATCGTGCGCGCTGGCTGCTGAAGTCGAGAAAAGGCTAAAAGAAAGTGCGGCGATTGCGGCAACGCGAGAGATGGTCTTTTTCAT
>JAGOAI010000005.1:17612-53639 GCA_017983965.1 Rhodoluna sp.
AAGGGTCAGGCCGTCAGCAAGATTGTTCTCGACTCGACTCTGTTCAGTGGACCGAGCTGGGAGCCAACCTGGCAGCGCAGTGAACAAACTCAGGGATACATGTCAGAGGTAACCGCCCTTCAGGTCGACGGCGACCGCAAAAACCCGAGCGCAGAGACTTCGGCACGAAGCACGACTCCGGTTGCTAACGCAGGCCGCTACTTCAAGACCGCGCTTGGCGCGAGCGCGAGCGCAGCTGCCATCAGCGAAGCCAAGATGCCTGCCGGCATGACTCAGATCGCGAGTGTCTTCTCGCAGCCGATTAGCCAATGGGTCAAGCACATGTTGCTCGTTTCAGACAACACCCAAGCCGAATATCTTGCCCGACTGGTTTCACTGAAGCAGGGTTTTGATGGTTCGTTCACATCACTAAACGCGGCGATAAAAATGGGCTTGAACTCAACCATGATTTCTTCGGCAAACGTGACCGTCAAAGACGGCAGTGGCTTGTCTGACTTCAACTCGGTGTCGCCAACATATTTGGCTCAGCTATCGAAGTTGATTCTCGGTTCACAGGGCAACTACTCAATCATTTATCAAGGGTTGCCAATTGCGCATGAGAGCGGTTCGCTCGCGAGCCGTTTCGGTGGCGACAATCTTGATGCTGCCGGCCACATCATTGCGAAGACCGGTTGGATCAAGCGAGGCTACACTCTTGCCGGAATCATCAATGCAAAAGACTCGACTCAACTCACCTTTGCGATCTATGCGCTCGGAAACGTCAAGGATGATGCCAAAGACGCCATCGACAATTTGGCAACCGCAATCTACCGTTGCGGCAACCAGCTTTCAAACAATTAGTCGAACGGTTCGCGAATGACAAAGGCACTTTTGATTGTTGATGTTCAAAACGATTTTTGTGAGGGTGGTTCGCTCGCAGTTGCAGGCGGTGCCGCGGTCGCTGAAGAAATCACAAACTACTTGAAGGCGAATCCGGGCAAATATGACTTGGTTATTGCCTCGCGCGATTGGCACGACGCCGATAACAACAACGGAGGGCACTTTGCTAATGACGGTGAAGATCCAGACATGGTTAATACCTGGCCCGCGCACTGCGTATCTGGCACGCATGGTGCCGACTATCACCTGAACCTCGACGCGTCGTTGATTCAAGTTCACGTTGAAAAGGGCATGGGCAAGCCGAGCTATTCGGCATTCGAGGGTGTCACTCGCGATGGCAAGGCGATTGCCGAGGTTCTCTCACACGCTGGTGTCGATCAGCTTGACGTCGTCGGAATTGCCACTGACTACTGCGTGCTTGCCTCGTCGCTAGATGCTCGCAAGGCCGGGCTCTCGGTGCAGGTCTTGACCGAGATGTGTGCCGGAATCACACCCGAGTCAACCGAGTCAGCGATTGACCAAATGACAGCGGCCGGCTGCCATGTGGTTGCCTAGGCAAGTCGGTTTGCGCAAGCCTGCGGTTGCCTAAACTATTAGCATCCGAACAATTTCGAGCAAGGATAGAGCGATGGCGCTTACAGAACAAGAGCTTTTGGCCAAGGTTCCAACCGGACTTTATATCGGCGGCAAGTGGGTTGATGGCAGTGCTTCGACCAAGATCGCGGTCGAAGACCCGGCTACCGGAAAGACCCTTCTCGAGATTGCCAATGCCACCGCTGAAGACGGCCTTCGTGCGCTAACCGCTGCCGACGAAACTCAGGCCAGCTGGGCTCGAGTTGCACCTCGTGAACGCGCGGAAATCTTGCGCAGAACTTTTGAACTGGTTCGCGCCCGCAGCGAAGAATTTGCAATGCTCATCAGTCTTGAGATGGGCAAGCCTCTTGCCGAAGCTCGCGGCGAAGTTGCCTATGGCAACGAGTTCTTGCGTTGGTTCAGCGAAGAGGCCGTGAGAATTTCTGGCCGCTACGGAATCTCACCAGAAGGCACCGGCCGCATGCTCGTCACTCAGCGACCAGTTGGCCCAGCGTTTGCCATTACTCCGTGGAACTTTCCGCTGGCAATGGCAACCAGAAAGATTGGCCCAGCGATTGCCGCCGGTTGCACCATGGTGGTCAAGCCAGCCGAACTAACACCGCTCACCACGCTGTTGCTTGTTGCAACTCTCGAAGAAGCAGGCTTGCCTGCCGGCGTTGTAAACGTGATTACAACTTCAACTTCGGCAGCAACCAGCTCGCCGATCATTGCCGACCCGCGTCTACGCAAGATCACATTCACTGGTTCAACCCAGGTTGGCGTGAAGTTGCTAGAGCAGAGTGCTCAGCGCGTTCTTCGCTCATCGATGGAGCTCGGCGGTAACGCACCGTTCCTCGTGTTCGAAGATGCAGACATTGACGCGGCGGTCAACGGCGCGATGCTCGCCAAGATGCGCAACATTGGCCAGGCCTGCACCGCTGCCAACCGTTTCATCATTCACGACTCGGTTGCTGATGAATTCGGTCAGAAGTTTGCCGAGCGCATGACCGCACTGAAACTCGGTCGCGGTGTCGAAGCAGACACCACCTGCGGCCCGGTCATCAACGAAAAGGCCCGCCAGAACATGAAGCGTTTGGTTGAGGCAAGCAAGGCTGAGGGGGCAAATGTGCTCACTGGTGGAGCGGTTGCCGACGGCGAAGGCTATTTCTTCGAGCCGACCGTAATCGACCACGTGAAGCCAGGTTCGACCATCTTGCAAGAAGAGATCTTCGGCCCAATCGCGCCAATTACCCGCTTCAAGACTGAAGAAGAGGCCGTGCGCCTAGCCAATGACACCGAGTTTGGCCTCGTCAGCTATGCCTTCACCCAAGACCTCAAGCGCGGTCTTCGACTCGTTGAGACCCTAGACACCGGTATGACCGGATTGAACACCGGCCTGGTTTCGAACGCCTCTGCTCCGTTTGGTGGGGTCAAGGCTTCTGGTCTAGGTCGCGAGGGTGGCCCAGAGGGCATTCACGAATATCTTGAGACCAAGTATGTGATGACTCCTGACCCACTGGGTTAGTTTCATCGAGCGACTTGTTACTGGTCGCGACGCGCACCTTCGGCTGCGCTAACCGCAAAGATGTTTGGCTTGGCATAGCCCAGCAGTTCAAACTCTGCGAGCACCGCGAGTGTGATTTCGCCAACTTTATTGATTGGCGCAAGCGCGATGGCTGCCCCGCCGAATCCGCCGCCGGTCATGCGCGCACCAAGTGCTCCGTGTCGAACTGCAACGTCGACTGCGGTGTCAAGTTCATCAATTGAAATCTCAAAGTCATCGCGCATTGACGCGTGCGACTCTTTCATCAGCTCACCGATTGCACGAGGGCCAGCACTTTTCAGTTTTGCTACGGTGGCAAGCACGCGTTCGTTCTCGCTGACCACGTGACGAACTCGGCGCAAAGTAACTTGATCTAAAACAATCTCAGCTCTCGCCAAATCTTCGCTCGAAAGTTCGCGAAGCGAAGTTGCGCCCATAAGTGAAGCGCCGAGCTCGCAAGCTGCTCGTCTCTCGGCATAACCACCATCAACAAGTCGGTGAGCGACCCTGGTGTCGATAATAAGCAGCTCGAGATTTTCTTTATCGAAGCCGAGTTCAACTTGCTCAACCTCAAGCGTTTTGCAATCAAGAAATATTGCGTGATCGGTCTTGCCGAACATCGAAGCCGATTGATCCATGATTCCGGTCGGTGCGCCAACAATCGAGTTCTCGGCGAGTTGCCCTGCGCTGGCGAGAGTCTTGCGGTCAAGACTTGCACCCCAGAGTTCGTTGAGGGCAAGCGCAATCGAACATTCGATTGCTGCCGACGAAGAAAGCCCAGCGCCGACAGGAACATCCGAGTCAAAAAATGCGTCAAAGCCCGTGGCAGTCTCAGCCCCCAGTTGCTGCAAAGCCCAGGCGACACCGAGGGGGTAGGCCGCCCAGTCGTTGGACTCATCTTTGGCAATCTCGCTCAGCTCGACCTCGTGAACCTCGCTAGAGAAACTCGAAGCCACTCGAACCGTTGAGTCTGTTCGCAGGCTCACGGCCGCATAGGTTCGGCGATTGATGGCTAGCGGCAGTACGTATCCCTGGTTGTAGTCGGTGTGTTCGCCAATCAGGTTCACTCGGCCAGGGGCCGACCAGACGCCGCTCGGGCTATAGCCACAGGCGGTTTCGAAGCCAGCTGCTGCGGCCGCGATGTTGGCAGAGGTGGTCACGGGCTAGTTGCCGAGAGCTTCGCGAATTTGACCGGCGGTCTTCTCGGGTGCAAAGTCTGCGATGAACGCGCCCATTGCCGACTCAGAGCCAGCGAGGTATTTCAACTTGTCGGCAGCGCGTCTAGGTGAGGTGATCTGCAGTTGCAGGCGAACGTTCTTGCCAGCGTCGACCAGCGGTGCCTGATGCCAGGCGGCGATGTATGGGGTCGGAGTCTCATAAATGTCGTCAAGCGACTTGAGCAAGCGGCGATAAACATCGGCGAGCTCAAGACGCTCGCTGTCGCTGACTTGACCAAGGTGCTGAACGTGACGGTGAGGAAGCAAGTGAATCTCGATTGGCCAGCGGCCGGCAAATGGAACGTAGGCCGTGAAGTTTTCGCTAGAAATCAGCGCGCGTTCAGACTTCGCCTCGAATTCGAGTGTCTGCTGAAACAAGTCATCGCCGAACTTTTCGATTGAACTAAGCAACTTTTGAGTGCGAGGGGTTACGAACGGGTAAGCATAAATCTGACCGTGTGGGTGGTGAAGAGTGACACCGATATCTTGCCCGCGGTTTTCGAAAGGAAAAACCTGAAGCACTCCAGGCAGGGATTGCAAATGATCTGTGCGATCAGCAAGCGCGTCAAGCACGGTTGCAACTCGCTCAGTGGTTTGCCCGCCGAGTGAGCCAAGATGTTCAGGGCTGAAAACCACAACCTCGCAGCGACCGACAGAATCGCGGGTGGCGCCAAGCTCGAGATTTTCAACCTCTGCATAACTTGGGTCGGTTCGGTCGAGAAGATCTGGTCCGAAAGACGGACTCTTGTTTTCAAAAACTGCAACGTCAAAGTTGTCTGGCAACTCGCTCAGGTTCTCGTCGGTGCTAGGGCAAAGCGGGCACTGATTCGCAGGTGGCAAGTGTGCGCGAGAGTGGCGGTGGGCGGCTACAGAAACCCAATCGCCAGTTAGCGAGTCGAGTCTCATCTGGGCGACTTCTGGGCGATCTGCCGGCTCGCGAAGATCTGGCTTGCGCTCGGCCGGCAGAGTCGACGAACTGTCGCCGAAATAGAAGAGATCGCGGCCGTCTGAAAGCTTGGTTGAATGCTTCGTGCTCATGAAACCCTCCTGCCTTGCTCGTGCCCAAACGGCTAGGCTGATTTTGGCTTAGACGCTGTGTCCAAGTTTATAGTTAGCGAATTCGCTGGCCCTTAGTGAGGCAAAGTTGATTGCAAACCAGGATGTTAACGCCGCTGCGAACGACTTTTTCTTTACAAATAGCGCTGGCTCGAGAGTCAATTCGACCGACTTTGCCAAATCGCTGCTGGCTGAGGCAGTCGAGCCATTCGACGAGGCTTTAGCAAAGAGCATTCGTGCCGAGGGCAACTGGCGCAAAAACTACCAGCGCTATTTCTATGCTGTTGGCGGCCTCGAGTTTTCTGACCGCAACGCAGGTTTCGAGATCTCGCTCAGCGGGTTAAGTCAGCTTGGCGGCCTCATCGTGAATTCGAACGGCCAGTCATTGGCGGCCTTGGCGAAAGCAGGCTTTGCCACCAAAGCGCAGGTTCGCACCATTCGCATCAAGGGCGAAGGTGTGCCGCAAAACTACTGGGTCGAGTCGAAACAACCCTTGAGCGATGTTGCGGGCAGTTGGCGCGCACGAGGTCTTGCCGAGTCTGATGTGGTTAGTGCTTTCGAATTTCTTGAACAACACCCTGATTTGAAAATTGAAGGTGACTTGTTAGTCGCTCTAGCGGGCAATGCAGAATTGTCTGCAACCAAAGATTGGCTTTCGCTTGGTGGTCGAGTTGCAGTTGTCGCGCGACAAAACTCAAAAGTTTGGCGTGAACTTATCGAATTCGCCAAGCGAAGCGCTGGCGAGTTGCTGATTCCTGTTTCTAACCTGCATCAACTTGCAAACGATGCGAATGATGATCAAATCGCTGATGTTGCCGGATTGAACTTTGTCGCAGACATCGAAAAAACTGCGAGCTGGATTCACGATCTTTCTCGATTTGACGCGCGACTGGTGTTGGCAAGTTATGCCTATATCGGCGGATCAAAACAGATCATTGCTCAAGCCGCCCAAGATGCTTTGGTTGCTGTCACTTGCGAGAACTTGGCAAAGGCAAGGGTCGCGCTGTCTTGGCTCGCGACTCCGCTAGACATCGTGAACGCCGAGCCGGCCATCGCAGATAAACAATTCGCCGCTTATGAGATCAGATCTGCACTCGAAAAGCTGCGCGATGCTGTCTGGTCATTGTTTGGTCAGTTGAAACCGGCCAGGCCCGGGATCATTGAAGTTGGCACCGAACCTTTTGCAATCTTTGATGCATCTTCGGTTCGGCAGGGCTCCAGCTACCTATTGGCCAAGCACAGCGAAAAGTGGCGTGCTCTGGTTGCCGCCCGCCAGGGCCACCTGACTTCGTTCACTGTTGCTCCGCCGGCAAGAACCAGATCTGTGCTCCGCGTGAAAATTCTCGCCAAGACCTATCGTGGGCTGCCACGCTTTGCGGTTGAGCCGTTTGACGCCAAGGCCACAAGCCGGGCCATGGCGTTGATTTTGCTCAGAAACCTGCACGACCCAGAGTCGCCCGCAGCCCCGCAAAACAGCGCAAAGTCGCCGCTGGCCATGGTTTCAGCAACTGCCATCCATGGTGGTGTTTGGCGCTTGGGCTATCACCCAGAGACCATTTGGGTGCCTGCTACGGTGCTCGGCTGGTTTGCGAAAGCGACTCGCCGCTAGTTGCATTAGCCTGAGTTCACCTAGCGTTTACTTTGCGTTTATAAGGTGAACAGGTTCTAAACGATAGGCACCAACTCACCGAAAGGTCCAAATGGATTCAGTGTTTTTGGTCGTAGCAGCGGTAGTAGCGATTGCGCTGTTCTTCGACTTCACAAATGGTTTTCATGACACAGCAAATGCCATGGCAACGCCAATTGCAACCGGTGCACTTCGCCCGAAGACCGCTGTTGCAATCGCCGCCATCATGAATTTGGTAGGCGCGTTCCTCGGAACCGCGGTAGCGAAGACAATTTCGACAGGAATGTTCAACGAAGGTGTGAACGTTCTGCCGCAGATGGTGTTCGCAGGTCTCACCGGTGCAGTTGTTTGGAACTTGCTCACCTGGTTCTTGGGCCTCCCTTCATCATCGTCACACGCACTTTTCGGTGGACTAGTTGGTGCCGGAATCGCTTTTTCAGGTTTTGAATCAATCAACTTTGCAAACATGATTGAGAAGGTTGTTATCCCAGCATTGTTCGCGCCGTTCATCGCAGCGGTGGCAGCATTCGTTGCAACTCGCTTGGCCTATGTGATCACCATGCGCAGCGATGCCGAGCGTGCTTCAACTGGAATCGCAACCGGTCGCGGAAAGTACCGCTACGGTCAGTGGTTCTCATCATCACTAGTTGCTCTCGCGCACGGAACCAACGACGGTCAAAAGACCATGGGTGTTATCACCCTCGGTTTGATTGCCGGTGGAGTTATTTCTGCCGAAGCAGGAGTTCCACTTTGGGTAATGGTGTCTGCAGCTGTCGCAATTGCTGCCGGAACCTATGCCGGCGGCTGGAGAATCATTCGCACCATGGGCTCGGGCCTCGCAGAGATTAAGCCTGCTCAGGGTTTTGCTGCTGAAACCTCGACCGGTGCGGCAATTCTGTCTTCGAGCATCTTCGGTTTCGCCCTGTCAACCACTCAGGTTGCGTCGGGTTCAGTAATCGGTGCCGGTCTAGGTCGTCGCGGTGGCGCAGTGCGCTGGAGCAAGGCCGGACAAATTGTTTTGGCTTGGTTCTTCACGCTGCCAGCTTCGGCTCTCGTTGGAGCGGCATCGGCTTGGCTAACCCACCTGGGCACGGTCGGTTTGGTTGTTGACGGCATCCTGATGATCGCGGTTTCGATTGCGATCTTCCAGATTTCTCGACGCAACAAGGTAAACCACCACAACGTTCGCAGCGAAGTTGAAGGCGCGGCTAAGACCGTTGCTTCACCTCGCCAGGTTCGCATCGAAGCCGCAGCTGCAGCAGCAGCCGCCAAGAAGGCGGCCAAGAAGTCAACCAAGAAGGGTGGCAAGAAATAATGAACATCGACTGGAACAAATTTGAAATGGTTGCCATCGGCACCATCGGTTTCACAGCCTTCATGGTTGTTGTTTATTCGCTTGGCGTTCGCTTTCTGACAAACGCGCAGCACTTCGAATCATCGGCAAAAAAGGGTAATGCCAAGGCCGCTCGCAGTGAGCTTGTCAACCGCATTGCAGCCTATGCACTGTTTGCTCTTTCGGCAGCGGTCTTGGCCTACGGAGTTTTCATCATGTTTGAAACGATGTACACCAAGAAATAGCTTCAAAAAAGTGAAGACCCCGTCAATTTGGCGGGGGTCTTTGCTTTAAATGAGTTTTAGCTGATGAGCGGTTTCGGTTAGCTCATCACGAACACTTGCATGAGCCGCCTGGCTAATTAGGTTTCTAGCCTGATCTTCTTGCGAGTGCCCAAAAATATCTGCGACACCGTTTTCGGTAACAACGTGGCTGTGCTGAAAGCTTGTGATGTTCTCGGTTAGCCGGCCAACAATTGTGCTGACGTTTGCCTTCGGGTGCCACGATTGCAGCGCCATGAAAGATGCTCCGCCTCTGGCATGAAGTGCACCGACAATAAAGTCTGTCGAGCCACCAAAGCCGCTATAAATCTGCCCGTTTACGTGACTGGCATTTGCTTGGTCATAGAGGTCAATCTGCAGTGCAGAGTTGATCGAAGTCATGCGCGCTTGGCGTGCAATTTGACCAGGGTCGTTGGTCTTCTCGGTGCGAAGCATTCGAACCTGTCGATTCAGATGCAGCCACGAATAAAGTTCTTGCGAGCCAAAGACGAACGAAGCCGTGATTGGCATTTCGGTGTCGAGCGCGCCAGTCTTGTGCATCGCGAGCACGCCGTCTGAAAACATTTCTGTCCAGATGCGCATGCCCTTGCGGTTGGTTATGGTGCCGAGCACCGAGTCTGGAATCGCCCCGATGCCGAGTTGCAGGGTCGAGCCGTCGGCGATCATCGAGCCAATTCGCTCGCCAATATTGCGCGTTTCATCGGTGAACTTGACCTCTGGCTTGGTGGCGAGCGGCTCGTCGACTTCTAGGTAGTAGTCGATCTCGTGTTCATAAAGCTGCGCATCGCCATAGGTATACGGCATCTGCGAGTTGGTTTGTGCGATCACCAAGCCGCCGCGACTGCGAACAGCCTCAATTGCCGCCGGCAGAATGTTCACTTCGGTGCCGAGGCTAACGGTGTCGTGGCGCAGGCTCGAGGTGTGAATCAACACCACGTCTGGCACGTAGTGATCGCGAAAGAGAATCGGCACCAGGCTCAGTCGACTCGGAATGTAGTGCAGGCGCGGGCTGCGGCGCATGCCGGGGCCCACGAACGCAGATTCAAACGTGACGCCCTCGCGGTCAGGAATTCCCGGATGCGCGTTGAGCATGTGCAACTTGAACTCGGCGACGCTCGCGTCAAGAACTCGCAGCAGAGTCATCGGTGATGCAAAGTTTCCGGAGGCAACAACTCTTGGGTTCTCTGGCAGGTCAGCAAGGATGCTCGCCAACTGTGATTCGTTGATCTTTTTCATGTGATGCCTCCGCTTTGAGCCTAACTCGCTGGCTCAGTGCGAGGCGAGTAAGGTTAGCCTCAAATGGATAAATCACCTAAGCGCATTGGTCTTCCGGCTCTCGTCGCTGCAGTCATCGGGCCTATCCAAGTTGTTCTTGGTTTCAATCTTGCGCAATTGCTCTGGCCTGAGTTTGACCCGATTCGCAAAACGATTAGCGATTTGGCTGCAAACGATTCACCGGTTCAGGTATTGATGACTTCGTTCTTCTATCTGGGCGGAACCCTTTCGATCATCGTGGCGATTTATGCGCGCAGCTTTGCGTTGCCCGGGCGAATCGCCATTGCGCTCGCCGGAATCGCCACTTATGGCCTCGCGTTTTATTCGACTCCCAGCCAAGACAGTCACTCTGACGAGCACCGCATCTTTGCTATTGCATCTTTTGTGTTGTCGTCTGCTTGGCCGCTGTTCGCGATGCGCTTCGATAAGCGTTACGCCTGGATTCTGCGACCAACCGGCGCGATTCTCGGAACCGCACTGATGACAATTGTTTCGCTCATCTTCTTGGCGAGCTGGACAGACCCGAACTCAACACTCACCGGCGTGTGGGAGCGCATCATCGCTGTCGGTCAGACCTGGTACATGGCCTTGGTGATCTGGGTGTGCTGGCTAAGCGAGAAGAAAGCTGCCGCTCGGTAGATCTTTTTCGTCGTTCTTGATTGCCTCAATCATGCGAGCGACAACTGCTGCCGGTTCGAGACCGGCACCAAATGCAGGAGCCTGACCGAAAATTGCGCGACCAGCCAAACCGGTTTCGGTGTGACCCGGTCTAGCGTCAATCCATCGAATCGAAGCGCGTCGCAGTTCGCGGGCTGCGGCTTGGGCGTATCCGAGAAGGGCAGTCTTGCTTGCCGAGTATGCAGCCAGACCAGCCATCGGTGACTCTGCGATGACTCCAGAAATAGAAAGCACAAACGGCGAGCTGCCAGCCTCTGCCGAGGTGGTTAACGCCGGCAGTAGCGCCGAAACCAAATCAACCTGACCCAAGAAGTTCACGCGCGTTAGTCGTTCGCGCACTGGGGGTGGAGTTTCGGCAATCGAGCCGAATGCCACCTGGCCGGCGGCAAGAACGATGCCGTCGATGCTCTCGTAATTGGCGCTCACGTGCGCGGCGAATCGCTCGATCGAGTCTGCGCTCTCGAGGTTCAAATCGGTGCTTGATGCCGAAATCACCGAAGCACCGCTCTCGGCGAGCTGCTGAACAAAGTGGCGACCGAGGCCACCGGTTGCTCCGATGACCAGAATTGTCTTGTTTTCGAGGGTTGCCATGTTTGCCTTTCACCGCGTAATCAATCGAACCTGAGCAGGCAGCGGGCTATTCCCAACAGTAACTTTCTGTCATAAAACGCCAGCGCAAAAATTTCTGATTTACCTTAGTGAAAATGCTTTGAAAGGAAACCAAATGTCAGTTCTAAATGAGGTTCTAGCAGCCAACGCCGACTACGTCGCAGACTTCGGTGCAAAGGGTGAACTCGCGCTTCCGCCAGCCCGCGGCTTTGCAATTCTTACCTGCATGGATGCCCGCCTCGACCCTGCCAAGTACGCCGGCTTGAGCGAAGGTGACGCACACGTCATTCGTAACGCTGGCGGCCGTGCTTCTGACGACGCTATTCGTTCTCTCGTGATTTCGTACAAGCTTCTTGGCACAAAGGAGTGGTTTGTCATTCACCACTCAGACTGCGGCATGGAGTTTTTCACCGACGAGGTAATCCGTGGTCTTCTGGCAAACAGTCTCGAAACCGCAGCTCTGGGCGAGCAGGGTTTCTATGATGTCGGCACCGGCCCGGGTTCAGCCGAGGCGAAGTACATCGACTGGCTGACAATTTCAGATCAGGCACAGAGCGTCACCGAAGATGTGGCTCGAATCAAGGCGAGCCCGCTAGTGCCTAAATCGATTCCGGTTTACGGCTACATCTATGACGTAAAGACGGGTCGCTTGATTGAAGTGCCGAGTGCTACCGCCGCTGGAGCCGCGAAGTAATTTCTGCAGTCGAAGAATGCACCTCCACTCGGGGGTGCATTTTTTCGTTGTAGGGTATCTGCATGACAAATTTAGAGCCACCAGTAATTGAGCCAATGCTAGAACCAGCACCTCTTGTGTTGACTATTCAAGAAGTGTTCGAGGGCGATGGCGCAGAAGCGCCAGCTAACTCGACCGTCAAGGTGCACTACCTAGGTGTTGACTATGAAACCGGCGAGGAGTTCGACTCTTCTTGGAGCCGCGGCGAGGCCATTGAATTTCCCTTGAACCGCCTGATCAAAGGGTGGCAAGAAGGCATTCCGGGCATGAAGGTTGGCGGTCGCAGAACCCTAATTTGCCCACCGGAGTATGCCTATGGACCAGTTGGCGGCGGACACCGACTATCTGGTCGAACCCTGGTCTTCGTAATTGACCTGCTTGGCGTCAACTAACGCTCGCTTGAAACTAAAGAAAACCCACCACTCGGTGGGTTTTCTTATTTCTCGAGCAGTTGAAACATGTCAAGTCTCGAAAAAATCAACTTTTCGAACGACTCGACATTTCCAGCAAGAGTTTTTAACTCGGCTGAGTCGAAGAACATGCTGATTGACTGGTCGGGATACTGAAGAAGCATGCAGGGTTCGCGACCTTCAGAAGCCACGGTCTCACGTTCATTGCGCTCATTTCGGTGGATCATCTTCACGTCTATGCCGTGTTCCTCGAGCAGTTCGATCTGGAGAGCCTTGAAGCTCGATTTCATTTTGACCGGTGAGTGCGAAATGTCGCACAGACTGCAACTGCGAAGCCCAATCAGGTGGCCAAGCACATACGAGAGTTCGCCGATAATGCCGCCGTCGGCGTTGTAAACACCGATAAGGGTGGCTTTTGCCGCGGGAGCGGTTCTGCTGTTTTTCTTCAAATGTGCTCTCCTTTGGGTGTTTCACTATTGCTCAACCGCACGTTTGGCGATTTTATTCACGAGGCGAGCAAGCGCCCAGCCAATCATTGATTTTTGGCAGGTAAACAATTGCAGCTTTTTTCGTAATTCGTCGTAGCTCGGGTAGGGATCTGCGTTTACCTCGTCAATGGTTACCGATGATTGGGTTTTCAGCCTGGCGATTCTTTCAAATACGATTATTTGAATGGACGGCGTGAATCTAGAGGGTAGAAACATTACCTACCCTGAGGATTTGCCAGTCAGCCAACGTCGCGACGAGATTTTAGAGGCAATTGCCAAACATCAGGTTGTCGTTATTGCTGGTGCCACTGGGTCGGGAAAGACCACCCAGATTCCAAAAATGTGTCTCGAGCTAGGCCGCACCAGCATTGCCCACACCCAGCCACGACGAATTGCCGCTAGAGCCGTCGCTGAACGAATCGCTGAAGAGCTGGGGGTTGAGTTGGGTGGCTTAGTCGGCTATCAGGTGCGGTTCACCGACAAAGTCAGTGCAGAAACCCAAGTAAAGGTCATGACCGACGGCATTCTGCTCAATTCAATGCAGCGCCACCGAAACCTTCAGCATTACGACACCGTCATCATCGATGAGGCGCACGAGCGCAGCCTCAACATCGACTTTTTGCTTGGTTACCTGAAACAGTTGTTACCCAAACGCCCAGATCTTAAGGTGATTATTACCTCGGCGACCATTGACCCGGAGTCGTTTAGTCGACATTTTGACAACGCACCAATAATTGAGGTTTCTGGCCGCGCCTACCCAATTGAGGTGCGCTATCGTCCCACCGTTCGTGAGGCTAGCGAACAGGGTGATTCCGCGAGTGATCCCGACCCTGAAACTACCGCCTCCGACTACATCGACGGCACGGTTAGAGCGATTAGAGAGTTGCAATCCGAGCCCGACGGCGACATTCTTGTGTTTCTCTCTGGTGAGTCTGAAATTAGAGATGCCCAGGATGCCATTGAGGGCAGCATAACCGATGGTGTGCTGGCCAAGGGTCTTGAAGTTTTGCCCCTCTATGGGCGACTCAGTGCAGCTGAGCAGCATCGAATTTTTGAGAGAAGCAAAATGGCGGGCCTTCGCCGAAGAGTCATTTTGGCTACCAATGTTGCAGAGACCAGCCTCACGATTCCAAACATAAGATATGTCATCGATGCCGGCACCGCCCGAATCTCACGTTATAGCCCAAAGGCCAAAGTTCAGCGCCTGCCAATCGAGGCTATTTCGCAAGCTAGCGCAAATCAGCGTGCCGGTCGCGCAGGGCGAACCAGCCCGGGAGTTGTGATTCGCCTGTATGCCGAAGAAGATTTTAATTCTCGCCCAGCTTTTACCGACCCCGAAATATTGAGAACGAACCTTGCATCGGTAATTTTGCAGGCCGCAAATCTTGGCCTCGGTGACATCACCGAATTTCCATTTTTGCAACCCCCTGACTCACGAGGGGTCAAGGATGGCCTCGGCCTGTTGGCCGAACTCGGAGCCGTTCACGAGGGTTCGGCAAAGGCCATTAAATTAACCGCAATTGGTCAGGCCCTGTCGAGGTTACCCATGGAACCTCGCTTTGCACGAATGTTGATTGAATCAAAAACTCACGATCTAGTGCGCGAGGTGATGGTAATCGTGGCCGGGCTAACCATTCAAGACCCGCGCGAGCGCCCGCTAGCCAAGCGCGAGCAGTCAGACAAGTTACACGCCAGGTTCGCCGACCCAACAAGCGACTTTCTAACCCTGCTCAATCTCTGGAACCACATCGAAGATCAACAGTCAAAGCTTTCTGGGTCGGCCTTTCGACGTCTTTGCAAGGCCGAGTTTTTGAACTATTTGCGAGTTCGAGAGTGGCAAGATTTGGTCAAGCAGCTCAAGTCGATTGGCAAACCCCTTCAGCTTGTAGTGGGTAGACCCAAGATTGACCCCGATGGCATTCACCGTTCAATTTTGGCTGGGCTGTTGAGCCAAATTGGACTTAAGCAGTTGAGCGACAAGAAAGTGGCTGACTTAGCTAAGCCTTCTGCGGCGCCGAAGTCCACTCGAGTTTCGAGCGAATACATCGGATCAAACGGCAAAAAGTTTGTAATTTTCCCCGGTTCATCCATGGCTAAAAAACCGCCTGCCGCCCTGATGAGTGCCGAACTTGTCGAAACCAGCAGACTTTTTGCGCGAATGAACGCCGCCATTGACCCGGCTTGGGCCGAAAAGCTCGGTGGCGAAAACTGCAAGCGGAGTTTCAGCGAGCCGCATTGGGAGAAGTCGCAGGGCGCTGTGGTCGCCTACGAAAGAGTGCTGTTGTTTGGTGTGCCAATCATTGCCTCGAGACGCATGCAGTTTTCACGAATCGATGCGGCTTTCTGCCGCGAACTGTTTATTCGGCACGCCCTGGTTTTAGGTGAATGGACGTCGCAGCCAGGCTTTGAACGAAGCAATCGCTCACTAATTAAGCAGCTCGAAGCAGCAGCCGAACGTGCGCGCAAACCGGTACTGGCGCCAGACGAAGACGACCTCTATCACTTTTTCAATGAACGCATTCCGGCCGAGGTGCTCTCGACGCGAAGTTTTGAGGGCTGGTGGCGCAAGGCAAAAACCGAGACTCCAAACCTGCTCACCATGACCCGCGAAGACCTGCTCGGAGTCGAGGCTGCAAGGCCCGCCGAGCACGAGCATCCTGATGAATGGCCACATCAGGGCCACCAACTAAAGCTTCAGTATCGTTTTGATCCATCGGCATCAAATGACGGGGCAACGGTCGTGGTGCCGATTCAGTTGCTACCCGAACTGAATCAAGACGCTTTTGACTGGCTGGTGCCAGGCATGCGTCGAGAGCTCGTCGCAGAATTGATTCGCAGTTTGCCAAAGAGCGTGCGTCGACATGTTGTGCCCGTGAACGAGTGGGCCGCCAAAGTGTTGGCCGCATTGCCCGACGATGTTCAGGGCAGCCTGCTAACGGTGCTTGCCAAAACTTTGCAGCAGCTAAGCGGATCACCGGTTAGAGCCAACGACTTTGACCCAACCCGCCTACCAAGTTCGCTGCGCATGAGTTACCGCGTAGTCGATGGCGTTGGTCGCACTTTGGGGTTGGGCAACGACCTAAAAGCGCTGCAGGATAAGTTTGCCGAGCAGGCAGCGATAACTCGAGGCTCGTCCATAGTTGAAACTGAGAAACGTCCCAAATTTTCGAGAGCAGATTTTGTCGATATGGTTTGCAAGGCCATAGCAAGCCCTGCCAAGTATGTCGAAGAACACTTGACCGACTCCGAGAAACTCGCCATCGCAACTTTGCCCTACGCGAGTTTCAGTCAATTCATCGATGATGTGATTGTGGCTGCGGCCGAGCAGAAATTGCGCGCAACCTTTCCTGAATCATTGGTTTTCAGTGCCGAGCAATTTGAGAAGATTCGAGACAAGGTGTCGGCTTCAATTGTTCAGTCGGCGTTTGAAGCAGCAGAGGTGGCTGCCAAGGTGGCCACCTCAGCACGTGAGGCTCAAAAGGCTCTAGCCGAGGTCAAAGACTTTAGCTTTCTCTATGTTCTCACTGACGAAAAGGCGCACCTAGCCGAACTTTTGCCAAGAAATCTTGTGAGCGCTGTTGGTCTCGAGCGTTTGACCCGATTACCGGTCTATCTAAAGGCGGTGGCCTTGCGAATGCAAAAGTTGCTCGAGAATTCTGACCGCGATTCCTTTGCCGCCGCAGAGCTCAATCAGGCCATCAGCCTGTTCAAAATGGCCGGTGGCAAATTACCCCAGCCAGAAAACGCCTCGGCCAACTTGGTGCACGCTCGTTGGCTCTTAGAAGAACTCAGGGTCAGTCTCTTTGCCCAGACCCTGGGCACCGCCGAGACGGTTTCGGTGCAGAGAATAAAGAAGGTTCTCGACGCCTAACTTTCTCGGCAAAAACAAAACCCCACCAATGGTGAGGTTTTATTTATTGGTAGGCCCCGTCGGGATCGAACCGACGACCCACGGATTAAAAGTCCGTTGCTCTAACCAACTGAGCTAGAGGCCCTTGAACTTGCCCATTCTAACAGGGTGAGAGCCTCTGCAGCAGTTCGCTATAGCTTGCTATTGAAGGCTCGCAAGTGGTTTTCAGACCCTCTGCGTAGGTTCTCCATCATTGCGATAACGTCTGCGCCGGTTGCCGTTGCGAGCATGTCAGTCAAATCAGCGATGTCGAGTTCTTCGATGGCAACACCAGCTTTGAAGGCATCAAGCTCTGATTTTGAGCCCTGAGCCAGCAGATCGTCATAGAGAGCCTGAAGTTCAGGAATCGTGAAAACACCTGGCTCGCTCGAGCGTGGGTCAGCGATGTCATAAGCACTCATCACAGTGAGCACCTGAGATTGGTGGTTCTGCTCGCTATTCAAGATGTTGCCAAAAGTGCGTGCGCCCCAAAGCTCATACATGGCCGAATAGATGTCAAAGGCGAGCTTCTCTTCTTCGATTAGGTAGGTGAGTTGCTCGGCGATTTGCGAGTCGGTTGCTTGACCAGTCTCTAGAACCGGAGCGCTTGGCGAGGCGGTGCTGAGCGGTGTGACGGTCGGGGTCGAAACGCTTGGCGACGTGTTTTCGGTGGCCTCTTTTGCAACTGGCGTGCATGCCGCCGTGAATAGGGTCAGCGCTAAGACTGAAGCTGCTGCAACTTTTTTCATTTTGTTCTCCAATCGCGAGAATTAATCTCGTCAATTTGAGAATACCCCTAGGGGTATGTTGGCAATACCAGATCGCCTGTGAAAAGCCTTAGATTATGGCTCTGCGGCGGCTCGGCCATTCGACCAAGAGCATTGCCACAACCATTAGCGAACCGCCGAGCAAGGTCTTTAGTGTCAACACTTCTTGGCCGACCAGCACTGCGATGGCGGCAGCAAAGACCACCTCTGAAGTCAGGATGATTGCCACCCGCGAGGCATCCATGATGCCCTGAGCCCAGGTCTGCACGAAGAAAGCAACTGATGTAGCGAGAACGGCCGTGAACAGAACTGCGAACCAAACATCGCCAGATGGCGGGGCCTGATAGCCATCAAACAGTGCACCGAACCAACAGACAACGGCAGAAGTTCCGAGCTGAGTTACGGTCAGGGCATAGGCATCTCGACCGGGGCTCCAAGCTCCCAGGCCAACGATGTGAGCCGCGAAAAGAATCGCGCAAATAACGCCCCAGATCTGCCCGAGTTCGACCGAGACGCCGTTGATCGAAATCAGAGCCAGCCCAGCCGTGGCCAGTGCAACGCCAAGCCAGACTTTGCGAGCGATTTTCTGCTTCACCGCGAGCCACGCAAAAATCGGAGTGAGCACAACATAGAGTCCGGTCAAGAATCCGGTGATCGCAGCGGTGGTTTCTTGAAGTGCGATGGTCTGAGTGATGTAGCCAAGACCCAGAAGCGCACCAACCGGCACACCAACTTTGAGCATGTCTCGGTTGATCTTCTTTAACACCGATGGCCGAATCAAAATCATTACAAGAGTCGCGATGGTGAAACGAGTTGCAAGAAAGTCAAAGATCGGTTGCTTCTCGATTGCCGGCTTCATCAAAACAAAAGCGGCACCCCAAACGACTGCAACCGAAATTAGCGCTGGTGCTGCAAATATTGGAGTCTTTTTCACTAGAGAATTATCGCTTGCCGAACGCGGCGTTCTTTGCCATCGACGGAAACACCAATCCGTGCATTGGCCAAACGGCCCACCAATAGAGGTGACCCCACAAACCGAGAGGAACATAAATTGCACGTTGAACTACTGTGCAACCGGTGCCGCTCTCGTTTGGAATAACCGACCACTCGAGCCAGGCGCGACCAGGCATCTTCATTTCGGCGCGAAGACGCAAGAGATTAGGTCGCTTGATTTCTTCAACTCGCCAAAAGTCGAGAGCTTCGCCAACCACAAGATGATCTGGGTCTCGGCGACCTCGGCGCAGGCCAACGCCGCCGACCAGTCTGTCCATCAGCCCGCGAAGCTGCCACGCCCAGGTTGCCGTCGAGTATCCGTGATCGCCACCGATGGCCTCAATTCGTGCGAAAACCTGCTCGGCGGTCTGAGTGCTCTCAACTGTGCGAACGTCGGTATAGAGGCTTCCTCCGGCCCAGTCGGGGTCGGTCGGCAGTGGGTCTGATGGCGCATAGGGTACCGAAGCGTCTGTCCAGCGAGTCTCAACGCTCGAGGTCTTCAGGCGGGTCAGGGCAAGCTTCACTGCTGTTTTAAAAGGGGTCAGCCCGCTCTTTGGGTCGGCAATCAATTCACGGATAGGCCCGTTGTCTGCAATCACGTCGTTCTTCAAGCTGTCGACCAGGCGACGAGCCAGCTGAAATGGAACCGGGGTGACCAAGCCAACCCAGCCACTCGATAGTTTCGGCGTAAGCACCGGAATCGGAATGATGATGCGTCGGCGAAGGCCCGCGGCCTCGGCATACTGCTGCATCATCTCGGCATAGGTGAATAGGTCTGGGCCGGCGACATCAAACGCACCGTTTATCTTTTTGTCGATTGCCGCGGCACCAACAAGGTAGCGAAGCACATCGCGAATTGCGATTGGTTGAATCTGGTTGAGCACCCACTTCGGTGTCGTCATAATTGGCAGGCGCTCAGTTAGGTAGCGAAGCATTTCGAAAGACGCAGAACCTGAACCGATTACGACGCCGGCGCGAAGTTCGATTGTTGGCACACCAGAGTTGCGAAGAATTTCACCGGTCAGGGCGCGCGAAGCAAGGTGCGGCGAAAGCTCTTGACCCTTAGTGATGATTCCACCCAGATAAACGATTCGCTTTAGTTTGTTTGCGAGTGCCGCCTTCGCAAATTTCTCGGCGAGCACCTGTTCTTCTTTTTCAAAGTCTTCGGTGAGATTAAGCGCGTGCAACATGTAATAGGCGATGTCGACAGATTTCAAAGCTGCATTTAGCGCAACGACATCGTTGGCGTCACCTTCAACCACTTCGACTTTTGAAATCCACGGATAATCGCGAAGTCGATCTGCTTGTCGAGAGAAAACTCGCACGCGGTAGCCAACATCGAGAAGGTGGGTTACTAGGCGGCCACCGATGTATCCGGTTGCTCCGGTAACCAAGACCAGAGCGGGCTTGCCCGCGCTCGTTATAAGCGGTTTTAGGCCCTCTGTGATCTCGTTCATTTGCCTAGTCTGCTACCAAAATCGATTCTTGAAGTTCGACAGCAACCACGCGAGGTTTCTTGCCGCTTCGGTTCATGTGAACCACGAGCATCTGGCCGGGGCGAAGCGTCGACGCCGCGTTGATTTCTTTGCGCAGGTCCATTGGTGCAAACCCCGAGATGGTCTTGAGAATCGTTGGCAGCGAAGGTCGGTGCGAGCAAATCACAGACGCTTTGCCGTGGTCGATTACGTCTTCGACGACATTGCTGGTTCGAGTCGGGCGCTTGGCGTTGCCAAGTTCGCTCAGCTGCGAGCGTTCGACCACGGTCAACTTGCGCTTCTGGGCAAATGGCAAAACGGTCTCGCGGCAGCGCTTCCACGGGCTGGTCACCACGTGTTTGACGCCAAAGGCCGACAGCGGTTTGATTAGGGCCTTTGCCTGCTGCTTGCCAAAGTCGTGAAGTGGGCGCTTGCCGTCGTCGACGACCTTGCCGCCCTTCCAGTCAGAGCGAGCCATTGCCTTGGCGTGGCGAAGCACGATTAGCGGCTTAGTAGCCAATAGACCGCGGTCGTGCAGGTCGAGCAGGGCGTTTAGCGGCTGCTGGTCGAACTCATAGCTGAGCAACTTTCGCGCCTGCTGCGGGGTCTTCCAGTCAACCTTGGCAACCTCTTCGCTCGGTTCGAATTTGCTGTGGGCGAGTGCCTTGTCGGTGACGTGAGCCGCCCAATAGTGCACCTCTTTGTCGCTGCCGTTGGCGAGCTCGTAATGAATCTCGGCCAGGTGCACGCCTAGTGCAACCTTGAGCCCGGTCTCTTCGCGAATTTCGCGAACGGCTGCCTCTGCGATGGTTTCGCCTTTATCGAGTTTGCCCTTTGGCCAACTCCAGTCGTCATAGCGAGAGCGGTGAATGATTGCGACCTTGAGGGCGCCCTTTTCTATGCGCCAAAGAATGGCGCCGGCTGCAACTACGCTCATCGAGCATTTCGCTTCGAGTGCACAACTTTCATGAGGTGATCTTGAACGTCGGTCAAGCGAACCCCGTTCTCACCGAACTGACGGCGAGTCCATTCGCCACTTGATTGAAGAGACCAAGAAGCTGATTGGTCTGACATTGCAAGATCAAATAATTCATTAATTTCACGGATGTGATCTGGCTGCACGAGTCGCACGAGAGCCTCAACTCTGCGGTCGAGGTTTCGGTGCATCATGTCTGCAGAACCGATGAACACGGCCGGGTCGCCACCGCCGTTGAATGCGAAGGCGCGAGAGTGCTCAAGATATCTTCCGAGAACCGAACGAACCTTGATGGTTTCGCTCAGACCGGGCACGCCAGGTTTTAGCGCACACATTCCGCGAACCAAAATCTCAACCTCAACACCTTGCTGCGATGCCATGTAAAGCGCGTCGATAATTTTTTCGTCGACGAGTGAGTTGACCTTGATGCGAATGCGAGCATCTTTGCCCTGCTGCTTAAATTCGATTTCGCGATTGATGTAATCAATCAAGCCGTCGCGAACGCCGTTCGGTGAAACCAACAGGGTTCTGAAAGATGCATCTGGCGCATAGCCAGAGAGCTGGTTGAACAGACGGGTTAGGTCTTCGCCGACTGCTTCGCGCGAGGTGAGCAATCCGTAGTCTTCATAGAAACGAGCGGTCTTCGGGTTGTAGTTTCCAGTGCCGATGTGGCAATAGCGGCGAAGCGCGTTGCCCTCTTGGCGAATTACTAGAGCCAGCTTGCAGTGGGTCTTGAGCCCGACGATGCCATAAACCACGTGCACACCGGCCTGCTCGAGCTTGCGAGCCCAGGTGATGTTGGCCTGCTCGTCGAAGCGAGCCTTGATCTCGACGAGGGCGAGCACCTGCTTGCCAGCCTCTGCTGCGTCAATCAGGGCATCGACAATCGGGCTGTCACCGCTGGTGCGATAAAGGGTCTGCTTGATTGCGAGCACGTTCGGGTCGGCCGCCGCCGCCTGCAAGAACGACACCACCGAGGTGGTGAATGACTCGTATGGGTGGTGCACCAAAATCTCACGCTGGCGAATGGCAGCAAAGATGTCGATCTTTTCGTCTTCACCGGCGTGCAAATAACGGTTAGTAATTCTCGGATGAATTGGGTAGTGAAGTTCAGGTCGCTTCAAGAACGCAATCTCGCTCAAACCGGTTAGGTCGAGAGGTGATGGCAGGTGATATACATCTTCGTCGGTGATGTCGAGCTCGCGCATCAGCAGGTCGAGAACCTCTGGGTTGATGTCGTTCGCAACTTCGAGTCGAACCGGTGGGCCGAAGCGACGGCGAAGCAATTCTTTTTCGAGCGCAACCAAAAGGTTTTCGCCTTCGTCTTCGTCGACGTCTAGATCTTCGTTTCGAGTAACCCTAAACGCGTGGTGTTGCATAACCTGCATGCCCGGAAACAACTGACCCAAGAATTCGCCGATGATTTCTTCGAGCGGAACATATCTTGCTTCATTTGCAGAAGGGCTTGTCGGAATGCGAACGAAGCGCGGAAGCAGTGGCGGAACTTTTACACGAGCAAAGTGATCGGTTTCGTTTTCAACATTTCGCACCACAACGGCGAGGTTGAGTGACAAACCTGAGATATAAGGAAACGGGTGGGCCGGGTCGACGGCAAGCGGTGTAAGCACCGGAAAAATCTGGTTCTGAAAATAGGTGTGCAGCCCAGACTTCTCTTGGTCGTCAAGTTCGTGCCAGCGAACCAGACGAATTCCGTTTGCGCGAAGCGCCGGCTCAATCTGATCGCGAAATAGGTGGGCGTGACGCTGCTGAAGGCGGTGCGCCTCTTGGCTGATGCGAGTGAGAACCTCGGCAGGGGCAAGGCCAGAAGATGAGTTCTCGGCTAGGCCGGTGGCGATGCGGCGCTTCAGGCCGGCAACGCGAACCATGAAAAACTCATCCAAGTTAGAAGCAAAAATGCTCAAGAAGTTGACGCGCTCGAGAAGGTAGAGGTTTGGGTCTTCTGCAAGCTCTAAAACTCGCTGATTAAAGGCCAGCCAGCTGGTTTCGCGGTCTAGATAGCGGTCTGAAGGCAGGCCGTTCGACTCATCAATGAGGTCGATTGCCATGGTTTCGTCAGACATGGCTCAAGTCTGCCACGAATGGCTTAACGGTTGGTAGCCGAGAAGTTATCTTCAGTCGCCAAGGTGAAGCGGTAGCCGACGTTGTGCACGGTACCAATCAGCGACTCGAGATCGCCGAGTTTGGCGCGCAAGCGTCGAATGTGCACGTCAACGGTTCGAGTGCCGCCGAAGTAGTCGTAGCCCCAAACTTCGCTTAGCAACTGGTCGCGACTAAAGACTCTGCCCGGATGCTGCGCCAAAAACTTGAGTAGCGCAAACTCTTTGAAGGTGAGGTCAAGCGGTTTGCCGTGAACGCGAGCCGTGTAGCTCGATTCGTCAATCGTGATGCCCGACGCGTGAATCTCGTCGGGGTTGCCGGTGTCTTGCGCGCGGGCAATGGCCAGTCGAATGCGAGCGTCGATTTCGGCTGGCCCGGCTGATTCAAGAATTATGTCTGAAGCACCCCATTCGCCCGATATGCCGGCTAGTCCACCCTCGGTAACAACGACAATCAGTGGAGTGCTTAGCCCAGTGGTGTGCAAGATTTTGGCGAGCGACTTTGCTGCTGCCAAATCGCGACGGGCATCAAGAAAAATGAGGTCTGCACTCGGGGCGTTTACGAGGCTGGCCGGCTCAGCGGCAATCACGCGAAAACGGTGGCTTAGCAAATGAAGGGCGGGCAGAACTTCTGACTCGGCCGAGGCCGTCAAAATCAGAAGTTGGGCCATTTCTCTCCAAACAGTTGGCTTAAGCATAGCCAAGCAAATAGCGGGCTTAAGGCATGATTAGAGCGTGAAGCAGAATTGGCTCGAAATCATCTTGATCTGGTTGATGGTTGCCGTGATGACGGTTGCCCTCGTCATCAATTTGCCGCGGTCGGTCATCCTTGGCCCATTCGCCGCCGTGCTTGCCGGTTCGCTCGCACTGGTCTCGATGGTTCAGTTGTTTAGGGCCGAGCCAAAGGGCTTCGTTCGACGCCTGGTTTACGTTGGCGGCGGCAGCTATTTGATTCTCACCATAGCCACGGCCTATGTCTGGTTTAGACTTTAGACATGAAGCTATCGCTCGAAATCTTCTTTACCGGCCTGCTAGTGCTTGCATCTATTGCCATCGCTGGCATTTCTGCTCTCGTTCTCTACAAACTCTTTAAGGGTCAGAAGTAGTTGTTCGTTCTTCCAGAAGACCTTCCTCTGGAGCTCACCCCATTCGCCTTTCTAGTCGGAAAGTGGGAGGGCACCGGAGTCATTAGTTACAAAGCTGATGGCGACGAGTCTGATGCCACCGAGCACGAATTCAAGCAACGCATCGAATTTGCTCACGATGGTCAAAACGTTCTTACTTATATCTCAACCGCACAAATCATGGATGCCTCTGGCACCAACCTGCCGAGCGAAATTGGCTACTGGCGAATCGCGCGCGCTGCAGAACCTGCAGATCACGGCCCTGGCCTCTTGATTGGCCAAGGCGAGTTGTCGCTCAAGTCACACGAAGATCTCGAGAAGTTGCGCAATGCCGAGGGCGGTTTTGACATTCAGGTTTCAACCCTTCAGCCTGGCGGGTTTGCCGAGTTGTATAACGGCAAAATCAAAGGAGCGCGAATCGACCTCGCTTCTTATGCGGGCACTGCGTTCGAAGGCGCAAAGGTTTATCGACACTCGACTCGCATGTTCGGTCTAGTTGAAAACGCACTGCTCTGGGTCTGGGAGATCGCAATGCCAGGCAGCGAGTTGAAGCCACATGCTTCTGCTCGTCTCGAACGCGTTGAATAGGTTGTGCGTTGAATTCACATTTTGATAACCCGCTCGTCGAACAGCGCGAACTGCTTTCGGGCGACCGCGTCGTTGTCATCGATGATCGTTCGGTTATCAAAATCTCTGGCGCAGACCGCCTCACCTGGTTACACGCAATGCTTTCGCAAAACATCGCAAACCTGAAGCCAGGTCAAAGCGCAGACGCACTCTTGCTAGACGCGAACGGCCGCATCGAAGAGAACATTCAAATCATCGACGACGGTGAGAACGCCTGGCTGATTGTCTTTGCCGACCACGCGGCAAAACTGCTGGCCTGGTTCGACCAAATGATTTTTCGCAGCAAGGTTTCTGTGGCCGCAGCCGATGAGTTGCAAGTTGTCGCAACTTTCGTTGAACCCCTAGCCGGCGCTGCCATCTCGAACGAGAAGCAGTTGGTTTGGCAAGACCCATGGACGTCAGAGCCGATCGGCAGCGCTCGCTATGCCGACGCGACCAAGCGTGGCCAGTGGAACTACTTCTTGTCACTTGTGTCTAAGGCGTCGATTGACGATGTTTTGGCGGCTCGCCAACAAGCAGGAACCCTTGCCCTAGAAGCGCTGCGCGTCGCGGCCCACCGCCCGGCCCAGCCGAGCGAGCTAGACGAAAAGACCCTGCCTCACGAGCTCGACTGGCTCAGCAGCGCGGTTCACCTCTCGAAGGGCTGCTATCGCGGGCAAGAGTCTGTTGCCAAGGTGCACAACCTCGGCCACCCACCCCGCCGACTTACCCTGCTTCACCTCGATGGCTCGGGCCACGCACTTGCCGATGCCGGCGACAAGGTTTTTGTCAGCGGAACCGAAAACGAAGTCGGTCGAATTACAACAATCGGCCAGCACTATGAACTCGGGCCAATCGCTCTCGCCGTCTTGAGCAGAAACGTTGACGAAAAGGCAGTCTTGTTTGTGCGAACACAGGTTGGCGAGATCGCTGCAAACCAAGAAACCATCGTTCCGCCAACTGCCGGTCAGGCTGCAAACATGAAAGAGAAGCGCGCTTCGCTTCTTGGCAAATAATGCGTTCGCCAAAAATTCACTGGAGTCTGCGCGATTCAATTCAGCGAGTAATTGAATCGATTGCACCAATTTTGCAAATCACGCTAGCGGCGATGATTGGCTACTCAATTGCGCACTTCGGCCTAGGTCACGCGATTCCATTGTTGGCCGTCACCGTCAGCATCACGTCGCTTGGTTTCACTCGCGATGCAAGACCTCGCCGCGTTGTTGAAACCGCGGCCGGCATGATCTTCGGAATCGCACTGAGCGAAACGCTTCTAACTTTCTTTGGCCAAGGTCTATGGCAGATGGCAACAATCTTGCTCATCAGCTTCACGCTCGCACGATTCGTTAACCCGAGTGCCGCATTCGCGCTCACCGTCGGAATACAGTCGATGTTGGTTTACCTGTTGCCGGCACCAGACGGTGGCGTATACATGCGAAGCATCGATGGAATCATCGGTGGTCTAGTTGCGCTTGCGGTGACCGCTTTGATTCCGCGAAACCCTCGAGCAATGGCAATCAAAGATGGCGACAAGCTCTTCGATATGTTCTTGGGGTCGTTGGCTTCGCTGCGCACAGCGCTTTTGAACGTTGATGTCAAAGTTGCAGACGAAGCGCTGAACCGGGTTCGCCGAAGCCAGCCGCTTATCGACAACTGGCGAATGTCTCTCGACACTGCTATTTCGATCAGCCGTATTTCACCATTTATGCGCAAACACCGCGAAGACCTGAGTGACCAGGTTCGCTTGCTTAGAGGCATGGATCTCGCCATGCGCAACCTTCGTGTTGTGGTTCGCCGCATCGACTTCTTGCTTCGCGATGGTCAAAAGCGCCCATATTTGGCAGATCTAATTGAGCAGATTGCCGATGGCGTCGGCGTGCTCGCCGAGGGGCTCGAATCGGCCGAAAAGCGAGCAGCTGCTCAGCTCAAGTTCGTTGAAATCATTCACCAGCTAGACCCAAAGAAGTTCGGCATCGCAGACCAGCTAACCGAGGCAAGCGTGCTCTTGCTGCTTCGCCCGATGTTGGTCGACCTGCTTTGTGCAAGCGGCATGCCAGAAGACGACGCTCGAGCCGAGCTGCCGAAGATCTAGTTCTTCGGAGCTACCGCGCTCCAGGCAACCGAGATCTCGCCCAATCGCCACCGTTTCTGGTCGCCAACCAATGGCCAGCCTGCCGAGCGCAAGTCTTTGCAAACGGCAATCCAGCGCTGCGATGCTCCGAAAACAGCGATAGCTGAATGGTTCTTCCAGGCGGCATCGAGCGCGTTCAAAAAGTCGTGAATTTTTTCGCCTTCGATGTTTCGGTGAATCAATACTTTCGGCAAACGCTCGGCAACTTTGCTCGGCAAATCGAGGCCGAGCAGTCGAAGCGAAATAGTGAGCGAAATCGGTGCCTCACGATCGAGCGTTACCCAGCAGCTGAGTCTGCCGATTTCATCGCAGGTGCCTTCTACAAGAACACCGTCATCGGTCAACCTCGACTGCATTAACTTCCAGGCGGCATCTACCTCGCTCTCGTCATATTGACGAAGCACGTTGAACGCGCGAATTACCGTGGCTTTTTGTTCGGCAAAGTCTTTCGGCAGAGGAGTCTCGAACCCGCCGTGCACAAAGTGAAGATGTTCGTTTGCAATCGCTAGGCCACGCTCGACACGTTCGCGTTCAATCTCGATGCCGACCACGTGAACATCCGAGTTGATTTTCTTCAATCGATCTAACAGTTCGACAGCTGTGATCGGGCTCGCACCAAAACCAAGGTCGACAACAATTGGGCTGCCACCACGAAGCACCGGCAAGCTGGCGATAAAACGGTCAACGCGACGAAGCCGGTTCGGATTCGTCGTGCCACGCGTAATTGAACCCTGAGGTTTCTTGACTGCCACGGCATCTAACTTATCGCTCGCTAAACTTGAGGCCATGACCGCTAAATACACTTTGATTTTGCTTCGCCACGGCAACTCTGTCTGGAACCAAGAGAACCTTTTCACCGGTTGGGTAGACGTTGACCTGAGTGACCAGGGTCGCGCCGAGGCTCACCGTGCCGGAGAACTTCTTGCCGAATCAGGTCTCAAGCCAGACCTGCTTTACACGTCACGTCTAAAGCGAGCCATCAACACCGCTCACATCGCGCTAAGCGCGGCCGACCGCTCATGGATCGACGTGAAGCGCGACTGGCGTCTAAACGAGCGTCACTACGGCGCTCTGCAGGGCAAAGACAAGGCTCAGACCCTCGCCGAGTATGGCGCTGAGCAGTTTCAGACCTGGCGTCGCAGCTTCGATGTTCCGCCACCGCCAATCGACGACAACGACAAGTATTCGCAGGCTCACGACGAGCGCTACGCAGATCTCAAAGAGATTCCTAAGACCGAATGCCTCAAGGATGTCCTCGAGCGCATGCTGCCGTTTTGGCTCAGCGACATTCAGCCAGATCTAAAGTCGGGCAAGACCGTTTTGGTTACCGCTCACGGCAACTCACTTCGCGCTTTGGTTAAGCACCTCGATGGCATCTCAGACGAAGAGATCGCCGAGCTAAACATTCCAACCGGAATTCCGTTGGTTTACAAACTCGACGAAAACTTCAAACCACTCGTAAAGGGTGGCGAATATCTCGACCCAGAAGCCGCTGCCGCAGGTGCAGCAGCCGTTGCTGCGCAGGGTGCTAAGAAGTAAAGAGTTTAAACAAAAAGACCTCCCAATAATTGGGAGGTCTTTTTAGTTAAGAGTTATTCGGTTTCGTTCCACTCACCGGTGGTTAGGTACGAAACCTTTGCGCTGATGTCAACCACGTGGTCTGCAAAGCGCTCGTGGTAGCGAGATGCCAAAGTCACGTCAACCGTGAACATTGCGTTCTCTTTCCAGTCGTCTGAAAGCACGACATCGAAGATGTGGCGGTGTAGTTCATCGACTCGGGCGTCTTCGGCTTGAATCTCACGAGCGAAGTCAACGTCGGTGTTCTGCAAAAGCTGAACGCACTTCTTGGCCAACTTGACGTCAAGGTCGCCCATCTCTTTGAAAGTCGCTAGCAGCGGTGCCGGAACAGCTGAACCAGGAAAACGGTAGCGGGCAATAGCTGCGATGTGGCCAGAGAGAGCACCCATGCGCTCGAGCGATGCTGAAATGCGAAGTGCTGAAACCAAGATGCGAAGGTCACGAGCAACAGGTGACTGTTTCGCCAAAATTCGAATTACAAGTTCGTCTAGGGCGAGGGCCTTGTTGCCGGTCTGGTCAGCAATGGCAATTGCCTCGTCGGCAAGAGCCACGTTTGACTCGGTGAATGCCTTGCTTGCCTTTTCGATGATTCGAACGGTGTCTTCTGCCATTTCGACCAGACGAACCTGAACCTCTTGAAGCTGTGTTTGGAATACTTCGCGCATGCGATCGCCCTTCGCTAATCCATCTGTCATGAACACTCGCATCACTAAGTAAACAATTGCCAAACAGATACAGAACTTTCACGGAATTCCGCTTATTTACTGCATCTCAGCCGAGTTTACCTGGTTAATTCCGCCTAGTCTTGAAGCGTGAACAACGGAAACACGAAGCAAACGGCCGAAGTTGCGGTTGAGGTGCTCGAAGCGCTCGGAACAGCGGCCGTCGTCGTTAACGAAGTAAACGTGATGGTTCAGGCCACTTCGGTCGCCGAGATTTTCGGTTTGCAAAAAGAGCGTGCGCTCGTAGAGCTCGAACTCTTGAATCTCGTCGACTGGGCTCGCAAATCAAAGTCGAGCAAGACCGTTGAAGGTGCAATCAATGTCGGCGGTCGTGCCGCCAAGGTCTGGGTTCAAGCGACCGCGGCACCGATCGGCAGCGGCTCAGTAATTCTGACTCTAGAAGATCGCACTGAAGCGCGCAGACTCGACGAGACTCGTCGCGATTTCGTTGCAAACATTTCACACGAACTTAAGACGCCGATTGGCGCAATCGCTCTGCTCGCCGAAACACTTCAAGGCGCGACCGACGACGCCGACGCGGTCACCCGATTTGCAGCTAGCCTGCAGCGCGAAGCAAATCGACTTGGACACATCGTTCAAGAAATCATCGAACTCTCTCGTTTGCAGGCTGCAACCGAAGTGAACAACTCGCTAGAGTTCAATCTCGCCGAAGTTATTGCTGATTCACTTGATCGCGTGCGCATCGCAGCTGATGCGAAGGCTATGAAAATTGTGAGCGACTCTTCGCAAGAAGTTATTGCGACTGGCAGCTACGAGCAAATTGCAACTGCGATAACTAACCTTCTCGAAAATGCAGTCAACTACAGCGACGCCGGTGGTCAAATCGGAATCGCGCTTCGCGCAAACGAAGAAACTGCAGAGATCGTTGTTACCGATTCGGGCGTCGGCATTGCGCTAGAAGACCAAGCCAGAATCTTCGAACGCTTTTATCGCGTTGACCCATCACGCTCTCGTGAAACTGGCGGCACCGGCCTCGGTCTCGCAATCGTCAAGCACATTTCTCTCAACCACGGCGGAGACATCTCGGTGTTCTCTAAGCCTGGGCTGGGCTCAACCTTCACCCTTTCGCTGCCCCTCAAGAGAGAGAACAACGAATAGCAAATGACCAAAATTCTTGTTGTAGAAGACGAGCAGGGCCTTCGCGAACCACTGGTTTATCTCTTGAAGAAAGAGGGCTATGAGGTTTGTGAGGCAGCAGATGGCGAAGAGGCTATCCGTGAATTCAAGGCACAGAGCCCAGACCTGATCTTGCTCGACCTTATGTTGCCAAAGCGCAGCGGAAACGACGTTTGCCAGATCATTCGCCAAACTTCAAACGTTCGCATCATCATGCTCACCGCTAAAGACAGCCCAATCGACAAGGTTGTCGGGCTCGAGATCGGTGCTGATGACTATGTGACCAAGCCATACGAGACCCCTGAGCTATTCGCTCGCATCAAGGCTGTGCTTCGTCGCGGTGTTGAGCCGCAGGTTGAAATCGGCAACATTCTTGAAGCCGGCGGCGTGCGCATGGATGTCGAACGTCACGAGGTAGAAGTCGAAGGCGAGCGCGTGCAGATGCCGCTGAAGGAATTCGAGTTGCTTGAGCTCTTGCTAGAAAACGTGAACCGAGTGCTAACTCGTGGGCAGATTATCGATCGTGTTTGGGGCAGCGACTACTTCGGCGACACCAAGACCCTCGATGTGCACGTCAAGCGCATTCGTTCAAAGATCGAGGCAGACCCGGCTCGACCAAAACACCTGGTCACCGTGCGCGGTCTGGGATACAAATTTGAGGCTTAAGCCTCAAATCAAATAGGCGCCGTGAAGCTTGAGGCTTAAGGTTTCGGCTCTTCGCTTGGCGCAATAACGCCGAGACTGTTGACTAGCGGTGCGTACTGCTCAAAAGTTCCATCGAGTACCGGCAGAGTTGCTTCTACGCTGTGCTCTGATCCGTGCTTGAAAGTGACGTCAACAAGTGAGCCAGCCTGAGCCTTCAGCCCAGCAAGCGGCAATGCGTTCTTGCCGTTGAAGCCGATGTCGAGCTTCTCGCCCTTAGCCAAATTCATTACATATGACTGGCCAGCGATCTGAATTTCGAATGACGCATCTTCTTCAGAAGTGTTGATGAAGCTGCCGAAGAGGGCGGTCTGACCCGAAGGCGCAACCAAGACAAAAATGTTGCGAGCTGCGACTGGTCCGAAGTTCGAATTAGTGCCATCGCCAGGGGTGTAAACCATCATGGTTGCGACTGGGCTGGTGAAAGTGCAGCCTGTGGTGCCTAACAAGACTCCGGTCGCGACAACGACCGCTGCAAACTTACGATTTAGCAATTTTTCTCTCCCGAGGTGAGGTGTTGAACCCAGTTTACCCTTGGAATACGGGCCTATCCGTGGTAAAATCGTGGTTTCTGAAGGGAAATCCTCCACATGAACATTGAAGTCGGCGAAACTCTCGTTTACCCGCACCACGGTGCAGCAAAAATCGTAAAAATCGAAAACCGCGAATTTGCAGGCGAGAAGCAGAAGCACCTTCAACTCAAGGTGACCCAGGGCGATTTGCTCATCTGGGTGCCATTCTCAAAGATTGATGCCGTAGGCATCCGTGCTGTTATCGACAACAAGGGCGTCAAGAAGGTCATTGAGATTCTTCAGGCCGAGTTCGTCGAAGAACCAACCAACTGGTCACGCCGCTACAAGGCAAACCTAGAGAAGCTTCAGTCTGGCGACGTAAACAAGAACGCCGAGGTTGTTCGCGACCTATGGCGCCGCGACCAAGACCGCGGTCTTTCTGCCGGTGAGAAGCGCATGCTGGCTAAGGCCCGCCAGATTCTTATCTCTGAGCTAGCTCTCGCCAAGAAGTTTGACGAAGAGAAGGCCGGAGCCTTTCTAGACACCCAGCTGGCAGGCAAGAAGTAGCCAAATGACCAGACGCGATCTAGCGGTGATCGTTGTCGCTGCTGGTCGCGGTGAGCGATTGAAGGCGTCAGCGCCTAAAGCCTTTGTTGAAATCAACGGCCGCACCATTCTCGAACATTCACTTTCGCCACTTTCGGCGCTTGCCGATTTAGTGCAGGTTGTTATCGCCGCACCTTCATCTCACTTGGCTGAGGCAACCGAAATTGCCAATGCGGTTTTAATCACGGATGCGACCCTCGACGTCGTGGTTGGTGGCGACACTCGTCAGCAGTCAATCGCAAACGCGCTCGCGGTGGTTGGAGACGATGTCGAAATAGTTTTGGTTCACGATGCCGCGCGCGCTTTTGCTTCGACCGCACTTTTTGAACGCGTTGCCGACGCAGTTCGCTCAACGAATTCTTCTGTTATTCCAGCGCTCGAAATCGCAGACACCATCAAGCGAGTATCGGGCAACAACGTTCTCGAGACGGTTGATCGTTCTTCGCTGCGCAGCGCACAGACACCTCAGGGTTTCGTTGCCGCCGACCTAAAGCGCGGTTACGCGAACGCGAGCGATGACTTCACAGACGACGCAGCTCTGCTGCAGTCGCAGGGCAAGAAGGTTTCTTTCGTTGCCGGCGAAGCCGAGGCCGCAAAGATCACCACCCCAGAAGACCTAGTCGGCGTGCTGTCACGCCTGAACGCGGCCGGCCGCACCGGAATCGGCGTCGACGTGCACCGCTTCTCGGCAGACGCCACGAAGAAGCTCTATTTGGGCACAATCGAATGGCCTGGCGTGCCCGGCCTAGATGGCCACAGCGACGGCGACGCCGTTTCGCACGCAATCGTTGATGCCTTGCTATCGGCTGCCGGCCTCGGCGACATCGGCAGCAACTTCGGCGTTGATCGCCCAGAGTTTGCCGGTGCAAACGGCAGCGTGTTCTTGACCGAAACCGTTCGCATGGTTCGTGCGGCCGGCTTCGAAATCGTGAACGCTTCGGTTCAGGTCATCGGCAACCGCCCGAAGATTTCGACAAAGCGAACCGAAGCAGAGGCGGCACTCACCAAACTTGTCGGCGCATCGGTAACCCTCGGAGCAACAACTACTGACGGCCTCGGATTCTTGGGCAACGACGAGGGTGTCGCGGCAGTGGCATCCGTGTTGATTATTAAGCCCGAAGATAGGCTGGCCTCGTGAACGCGCATGCAGGCCTGAGTCTTTATGACTCGAAGCGCCAAGAAAAGTTGCCGTTCAAGCCAATCGTTGACGGCGAAGCAAGACTTTATGTTTGTGGCCCGACCGTGCAGAGTGCGCCACACGCTGGTCACCTGAGAAGCGCTTTGGTTTATGACGTGATGACCAACTGGTTCACCGCGCTGGGTTACAAGACCACGCTCGTGCGAAACGTCACCGACATCGACGACAAGATTCTCGACAACGCAAAGCAGCAGTCAATCGACTGGCAGGTTTTGGCTAAGAACGTCGAGGCACAATTTGCTGCTGCCTACTCGAAGGTCGCCATCGCGCCAGCAACCATCGAACCGCACGCAACCGCACACATCGCCGCCATGTTGCGATTGATTGAGCTGCTGATCGAGCGCGGTCACGCATATCAGGCAACCGACGGTTCGGCCAATGTTTACTTCGCGACCGGCAGCTGGCCAGCATACGGTGAGCTCACCAACCAAAAGCTTGAAGACATGGATGGCAGCGAAGAAACCGCTGCCGGCAAGCGCGCACCGCACGACTTCGCCCTCTGGAAGGCCGCCAAGGCTGGCGAACCAGAGACCGCTGCTTGGCAGTCACCATGGGGAGCGGGTCGCCCTGGTTGGCACATCGAGTGCAGCGCGATGTCGACTGAGGCACTTGGCTCAAACTTTGATATTCACGGCGGCGGGCTCGACTTGCGGTTTCCGCACCACGAAAACGAGTTGGCGCAATCGCGAGCAGCCGGTTTCGACTACGCGAACTACTGGGTGCACAACGGCCTCGTCAATGCAAACGGAACCAAGATGTCGAAGTCACTCGGCAACTTTGTTTCAGCAGATGATCTTTTCTCGCAAGACCCACGTGGTCTCGCAATTCGCTATTACTTGCTGACGGCGCACTACCGCGCGAACCTCGAATATCACGATGGGGTTTTGGCAGAAGCCATGACTAACATTCGTGGCTTTGAGAGTTTTGTGAAGCGCGCGCTATCGCTAATTGCACCATCGCTCGATTCAGCCTCGGGTTACTTGCAAGGCGAATTTGCTTTCGATTTGCTGCCTGCAGAATTTGTGGCAGCGATGAACGACGATCTAAATATTCCAGCTGCGCTTGCCGTGTTGCACGAAACCGTTCGCGCAGGAAACACAGCGGTTGACTCGGCAGATGTTGCAGCTGCCACCGAACAGCTAAACGCAACCATCATGATGTGCAAGGCGCTAAACGTTTATTCGTTCGACGTCAACGAAGCCGGCGAGCCTGTTTGGCCGGTTGCCGAAGTTTCAGCTGAGCTAAGAAACAAAATCGAACAGCTAGTTGCCGATCGACTCGCGGCCAAGGCCGCCAAAGATTTCGCACGGGCAGATGCCATTCGCGAAGAACTGACAAACTTAGGAGTCACACTTGAAGACTCCGCAGACAAAACCAATTGGAGCGTTAACTAATGGCTAAACCAGCACGTCCCGGAGCCGCTAAAGGCAAAAAGGCCGCAACCGTCGGCAGCGGCGGCTATGGCAAGAAGAAGCTAGCCGGCAAGGGTCCGACCCCTAAGGCCGAAGACCGCAAGAACCACAAGGCCTTCAAGATGAAGCAGGCCGCCGAGCGCAAGGCCAAGGCACTTGGCATCAAGACCGTTGGCAAGGGCGCTGGCAACTCAAAGGTTGCTCGTGAATTCGCAGAGTCAATCAAGTCGCCTGGCGCAAAGGCTGCAGCCGCTGGCGGCAAGGCAACCGCACGCACCACTGGCCGCGGAACTCGCGTTGCTGCTGGCAAGTCGGTTCGCGACGGTTCACGTCGTGGCGAGTTCTTGGCCCCAACCGCTCGCACCGCTGGTTCTGCCGGCGCAGCTCGTCGCTCGGGCGACCGCGTGGCAAAGGCTGCCGATGCAGCAGAGGTTCTTTCGGGTCGCAACTCGGTGCTCGAAGCACTTCGCGCCAAGGTGCCGTCAAACGCTTTGTTCATCGCAACTCGCATCGAAATGGATGACCGCGTAAAAGAGGCTCTGAAGATTGCCGCCGCGCGCGGAATCGCAATCAACGAAGTCACTCGCCCAGAGATCGACCGCATGACCGGTTATGACTCTGTGCACCAGGGCATTGCACTTCAGGTTCCGCCATACAAATACCAGCACCCAATGGAGATGCTCGACACGATTTTGTCTCGCGGTCAGAACCCACTGATTGTTGCACTAGACGGCATCACCGACCCACGTAACCTCGGAGCAATCATTCGTTCGGTCGCTGCATTCGGTGGCCAGGGTGTTATCGTTCCGCAGCGCCGTTCGACCGGTGTTACTGCATCAGCATGGAAGACCTCTGCAGGAGCAGCTGCCCGTGTGCCGGTTGCACTAGCGGCGAACCTAAACGCAACGCTCAAAGATCTAAAGAAGCGCGGATGCTTCATCGTTGGTCTCGACGGCGGCGGCGACATGCAAATGCACGACTTCAAGTTAGGCACCGAGCCGATCGTTCTTGTGATCGGCAGCGAGGGCAAGGGTCTTTCGCGTTTGGTTCAAGAGAACTGCGACGCAATCGCATCGATCTCGATTAACTCAGACACCGAATCGCTAAACGCCGGAATCGCAGCTTCGGTTGCGCTTTACGAAGTCAGCAAGCGTCGACTAGAGAAGAAGTAGTCGGGTAAAGCCGGTTTAGACGACCCGATTAAACGAGGTCGCGCCAGTCGGTTTCTTCGTCGTCAACTGCGATGATCATGCCGGTTGGCACGGCGTCTGGCAGGGTTATGCTGCCGGTGGTCGGCGCTAGATAGGCCTCTTCATCACGCCTGTATGCCAACACATTGCTCACATAGCTCTGAACGGCCTCTAACAATGGAATTCCTCG
>JAGOAI010000022.1:0-6301 GCA_017983965.1 Rhodoluna sp.
GCAGCACGCCGCCCACGATGATCGCATAAACGTTGTTCGGCAGCTGATTGGCTACACCAAAGGCATCGGCGGCGTTGGTGGTCACACCGATAGCCATGGCCAGCAGCACCGAACGTGCGAAGCCGAGTGCTCGTGAAAGCACCGTTCCGCTTGCCATAACCAGCGAAGACTTTACGACGCTCAAGCGGCGTTCCTATTTTCGCGACGCTTGCGAAGGGTTCGCATCAGTCCGAATGTTCCGAGAATTGAGACGGCAGCGGTGAAGCCAATGATGATTGTGGTCTCGGCATCTGCGTTCACATTTACATGGATGATGGTTTTCTCATTTAGCGAGTGACCAGAAAAACTCTTAAGCCAAACAACAAGATCGACTTTGCCAACACCGGTTGCAGACACGGGCAACTTTGCCGTCACCGTTGTTCGCGCAGGAATCTTAACTTCGATGGCTGCCGGAATAACTAGACGGCCATTCGTGGCAATCGCGTGCATGTGCACAATCACGTCGTTTGAATAGTCGTTCTGAATTCGCACCGGAATGTTCGACGAAGATGAAAGCAGATTGATATCAGAACCTGGAACGAAGTGCACGCGTGCAAAGTCAGTTGGTTTTTCGGTGTGCACATTTGCACTCGCCGATGACGTCGACATCATCGCGAAAGAAAGCGCAAGTGCGGCGGCAGCAAATTTGCGAATCACTCTTCGGCCCTCGCCCACTCGATAACTTTTCGCGCGAGACGCTTTTCGTTTTCGTGCGCGAGTTGATTCTCGAGTTCGTCTAGAGAGAACCAGCGAACGTCGACAGCTTCTTGATCGGGATCATTCTCAACGGTGAGCTCGCCACCGGTTTGCTGCAACAAAAAGTGATGAACGGTTTTTACAACCGTTTTTTCGGGCGTCTGAAATTCATAGGTAATGTCGCCGAGATGTTCGAGAATGTCTGCCTCGAGTCCGGTCTCTTCTGCGATTTCGCGAACCGCTGCCTGCTCGATTGTTTCGTTGCCCTCGGGGTGACCCTTTGGCACGCACCAGTCGATGCGACCGCCGCGATTTAGGCGACCGATTAGAGCCACTCGCAAACTGCCATCTGAGCAGAGAACGAAACCACCGGCAGAAGTCTCGGGCACCCGTGGTCGGGTCGTGCCTCGCTGCCGTTCGCTCATAAAGCAAAGTTTAAGCCTTCGACCTAGCCGCACCCTGTGGCACGATTGAGAGCATGCAGAGCGTGGCCGAGGCACTGGCGAATCTTGAGGCAAACCTCGATTCGCCACTATTTGCCAAACTCGGAGAACGATTCGCAGCTGCTGGCCACGAACTTGCCTTGGTTGGAGGGCCGGTACGCGACGCGATTCTTGGCCGCAAGGCTCCAGACCTAGATTTCACGACCACCGCCACACCTGACGAGACCCTCGCCATAATCAAGCCGATTGTCGATGCCCACTGGGATATCGGTCGCGAATTCGGCACGATTGGCGCGCGAATTGGCGACGACCAGATCGAAATCACTACCTATCGGGCAGATAAATACGACCGCGACAGCCGCAAACCAGAGGTTGCCTTTGGCAAAGACCTGACCGAAGACCTGCTTCGCCGCGATTTCACGGTGAACGCGATGGCCCTTCGCCTGCCTGAACGCACATTTGTTGACCCGTTTAGCGGTCTTCGAGACCTCATGGATGGCGTGATTCGCACCCCCGGCAAGCCAGGAGACTCGTTCAGCGACGACCCGCTTCGCATGATGCGCGCGGCTCGCTTCACCTCGCAGCTCGGTTTCGAGATTGAACAGGCAACTTTCGACGCCATGCAGTCGATGGCTTCACGCATCGAGATCATCTCGGCAGAGCGCATCCAAGCGGAATTTGTGAAGTTGATGCTCGGCAAAAACCCGCGCCTCGGCCTTGAAACCCTTGTCGATAGCGGGCTCGCGGCCCTTGTGCTGCCTGAACTGCCGGCCCTGAAACTTGAGGTCGACGAACACCACCACCACAAAGATGTCTTCGAGCACACCCTGACCGTGGTCGAGCAGGCGATCGGCTACGAGAAGGACTACTCACTCGAACCCGACTTCGTTTTGCGTTTTGCGGCCCTGATGCACGACGTGGGCAAGCCGGCAACCCGCAGGCTCGAACCTGGTGGCGGCGTCTCGTTCTATCACCACGATTTGGTTGGCGCGAAGCTCGCCAAGAAGCGCATGAAAGAACTGCGCTTCGACAACGACAGCATCAAGGCCGTCAGCCTCTTGATCGAGTTGCACCTGCGCTTCTTTGGTTACAGCGACCAGGCCTGGACCGACTCGGCCATTCGCCGTTATGTTCGCGACGCCGGTGACCAGCTGGTTCGGCTGCACGCGCTCACCCGCGCCGACGTCACCACCCGAAACAAGCGCAAGGCCGACCGACTTGCCCACGCATACGACGATCTCGAGCAGCGCATCGCCGTGATCGCCGAGCAAGAGCAACTCGATGCAATGCGCCCAGACCTGAGCGGCGAAGACATTATGCGCATCCTTGATTTGAAACCATCGCGCGAGGTCGGCGAGGCCTATAACTACCTGCTCGAATTGCGCATCGAAGAGGGCCCGCTTGGCCCCGATGAGGCAGAAAAACGCTTGCTCGCCTGGTGGTCAGCAAGGTAGAGTAGACAGGTTGCCCTCTGTGGCAGCGTGCAAAACCCTCCTGTCATGGAAATCCCATGACCGTTCTAGTCCGAAGGAGGTGGGTTAGTCATGCACAAATACGAGCTAATGGTAATTCTCGATCCAGCAATCGACGAGCGCACTGTAGCTCCAAGTCTCGACAAGTTCCTCAACGTAATCCGCAATGGTGGAGGCACCATTGACAACGTTGACATCTGGGGCCGTCGTCGCTTGGCATATGAAATCAACAAGAAGACCGAAGGCATCTATGCCATCGTCAACATGAACGCAAACTCAGCAGACGTAATCGAGCTCGACCGTCAGTTGAAGATCTCTGAAGCCGTAATGCGCACCAAGGTGCTACGCGCTGACGAAGCAGTGTTCAGCATTAAGCCAGTTGAAGTTCCTGAGGTTTCGGCCGAAGAAGCTGCAGCAGAGAAGCCAGCACGCAAGGCACCTGCAAAGGCTGCTAAGTAATCATGGCTGGTGAAGTCAACGTAACCATCGTCGGCAACCTAGGTGCCGACCCTGAGCTGCGCTACACCCAGGGTGGAATTGCAGTTGTAAGCGTGAACGTCGGTTCGACTCCTCGCACTTATAACAAGACCACCAATGCCTGGGATGACGGCGAAACCGTATGGGTTCGCTGCACCGCATGGCGTGAAGTAGCAGAGAACATCGCACAGTCGCTCACCAAGGGCACTCGCGTTGTTGTTACTGGCCGCCTAAAGGCTCCAAGCGCATATCAGACCGCATCAGGCGAGGCTCGCGCTTCACTTGAGCTCGAGATCGAAGAGATCGGCCCGTCGTTGCGCACAGCAACCGCAGCCGTTACTCGCCGTGCTCGTGAAGCAGGCGCTGGTGCTCCAGCTGTTGCTGCAGGCGACCCATGGGGCGACGCTCCAAAGTCAAAGCCAGCAGCATCTGACGGTGGCTGGGCAAACCCAGGCGCTGGCTCAGCAGGCGCTGACGACACCCCGTTCTAACCAAAACTTTTTATTAGGAGTATTAAATGGCAGTTCTAAAAGGCGAGAAGCGCAAGCCAAATCGCAATGCTAAAAATGCGAAACTTGCACCAGTCAAGTTCATCAAGGTTGGCTTGATCGACTACAAAGACATCGCAACCCTTCGCAAGTTCGTTTCAGACCGCGGCAAGATTCGTTCACGTCGCATCACTGGCGTCTCTGTTCAAGAGCAGCGCCTCATCGCCAAGGCCGTTAAGAACGCACGCGAGATGGCCCTAATGCCATACGCCGGTGCGGGCCGCTAAGGAGTAATTGAATGTCAAAGCTAATTCTGACCAACGAGGTAACAGGCCTCGGCTCAGCTGGCGACGTTGTTGAGGTTAAGAACGGTTACGCACGTAACTACCTTCTTCCTCGCGGTTTCGCAATCGTATGGACCAAGGGTGGCGAGAAGCAGGTCGATTCGATCAAGGCTGCTCGCAGCGCTCGCGCTCTAGCAACCGTTGAAGAAGCACAGACCCTAAAGGCACGTCTAGAAGAGAAGGCTGTTCGCCTTGTCGTCAAGGCTGGCGTTGGCGGTCGTCTATTCGGTGCCGTAAAGACCGCTGACATCGTTGCTGCTGTTGCAGCTGCCGGTGCCGGTGAGCTTGACAAGAAGAAGGTTGAAATCACCTCGCCAATTCGTTCGACCGGAGAGCACACCGCTACCGTTCGTTTGACCAGCGACGTGGTTGCAAAGATCACCCTTCAGGTTGTCGGCAAGAAGTAATTCTTCGACCAAAACTCGACGAGAAACGGGCTCCGATTGGGGCCCGTTTTTTGCTTTAAATGCGCCTCAAAATCGGCCTTAACTTTCGACCCTGACTTGAGGGTTGAACGGGCCTGAATACCGCATAAATAAAGGGAAGTCGCCCTGTGTCGTGACCCCGAAAAATGTCGCATCCGAGGGTAGAATTTGAGTGTTAGCCACCCCGAATTTCAGTCGGTTTTCGAACCGCATTTCAGTGGGCCTAATCCAGCAAAAAGGAGCACCAACTAAATATGTCTAAGCAAGAAAATACTTACGACGCAGGCAATATCCAGGTTCTTGAGGGCCTCGAAGCTGTGCGCAAACGCCCGGGCATGTACATCGGCTCCACTGGTCCTCGTGGTCTTCACCACCTCGTTTATGAAATCGTCGACAACGCCGTAGACGAATCGCTCGCCGGTCACTGTGACACGATCAACGTCACGATCACCAAGGATGGCTGGATTCGCTGTGAAGACAACGGTCGCGGAATTCCTGTTGCAGAACACCCAACCGAAAAGAAGTCAACTCTAGAAGTTGTGCTCACCGTGCTTCACGCCGGAGGAAAATTCGGTGGCGGCGGCTATGCAGTATCTGGTGGTTTGCACGGTGTTGGTGCTTCGGTAGTTAACGCACTCTCAACTGAACTTCGTGCAGTTGTTGCACGTGACGGACACTTCTGGACTCAGCAGTTCAAGATGGGCGTTCCAACCGGAAACGTAAAGCAAGGCCCGGCTTCTGACACAACAGGAACCGTAATCGAGTTCTTGGCCAACCCAGACATTTTTGAAACCGTTGAATACGACTACGAAACTTTGCGTGCGCGTTTTCAGCAGATGTGTTTCTTGAACAAGGGTTTGCAGATTAGTTTGTTCGACGAACGCAACGGTCGCGAAGACACCTACTTGTATGAGCGCGGTTTGCAAGACTACGTCGAATATTTGAACGCGACCAAGAAGGTCGAAGTTGTAAACCAAGAAATCATTTCTTTCGAAACTGAAACGAAAGAAAAGAACATGTCTGTCGAAATTGCAATGCAGTGGACAAACGGTTACAACGAATCAGTTCACACTTATGCGAACACCATCAACACTCACGAAGGTGGAACTCACGAAGAAGGTTTTCGTGCAGCACTAACTTCGCTGTTGAACAAATACGCACGTCAAACAAACTTGCTTAAAGAAAAAGACGAGAACCTAACCGGTGACGACTGCCGCGAAGGTTTAACCGCAGTTATCTCTGTGAAGATTTCTGAACCGCAGTTCGAAGGTCAGACCAAGACCAAGCTCGGCAACACCGAGGTAAAGGCGTTCGTTCAGAAGGTCGTCAACGAGCAGCTCGGCGACTGGCTAGAGCGCAACCCGAACATCGCTAAAGACATCGTGCGCAAGGCGATTCAGGCGGCGTCTGCTCGCCAGGCCGCCCGCAAGGCCCGCGAGGCCACGCGCCGCAAGGGATTGCTCGAGTCAGGCGGCATGCCTGGCAAGCTTCGCGACTGCTCGAGCCGCGACCCAGTGCGCTCAGAGATCTACATCGTTGAGGGTGACTCGGCAGGTGGTTCGGCCATGCGTGGTCGCGACCCAGAGACTCAGGCGATCTTGCCGCTTCGCGGAAAAATCTTGAACGTTGAGCGTGCGCGTCTCGACCGCATGCTTGCCAACACCGAAGTGCAAGCAATCATCACCGCCTTCGGAACCGGCATCGGCGAAGAGTTTGACATCAACAAGGCGCGCTATCACAAGTGTGTTTTGATGGCAGATGCCGATGTCGACGGTCAGCACATTCGCACATTGTTGTTGACCTTCTTGTATCGCCACATGCGACCACTGATTGATCACGGATTCGTTTATCTCGCGCAGCCACCGTTGTTCCGCATCAAGTGGTCGAACGCTCCGCACCAATATGTTTACAGCGACG
>JAGOAI010000022.1:6401-13781 GCA_017983965.1 Rhodoluna sp.
TTGTTGTTGACCTTCTTGTATCGCCACATGCGACCACTGATTGATCACGGATTCGTTTATCTCGCGCAGCCACCGTTGTTCCGCATCAAGTGGTCGAACGCTCCGCACCAATATGTTTACAGCGACGAAGAGCGCGATCGCGAACTTGCTGCCGGTCAAGCTTCCGGCAAGAGAATTCCAAAAGAGAATTCGATTCAGCGTTACAAGGGCCTCGGTGAAATGGACTACGACGAACTATGGGACACCACCATGGATCCGGCGAAGCGAACTTTGCTACAGATCACTCTCGATGATGCAGCGCGTGCTGACGCAATTTTCAGCACACTGATGGGCGACGACGTTGAAGCACGTCGAACTTTCATTCAGCAAAACGCAAAAGACGTTCGCTTCCTCGACATTTAATTCAGAAGCGATAAAGGCAGAAGATCATGGCAGACGAAGAAGTAACCACCACTCCACACGACAACATCGAGCAGGTCGACCTTCAGGTCGAAATGCAGCGAAGCTACCTCGACTACGCGATGAGCGTTATCGTCGGTCGCGCGCTGCCAGATGTTCGCGATGGACTAAAGCCAGTTCACCGTCGCGTGATCTATGCGATGTATGACGGCGGCTATCGACCAGACAAGCAGTTCAGCAAGTGCTCACGTGTTGTCGGTGACGTCATGGGTCAGTTTCACCCGCACGGTGACGGTGCCATTTATGACACTCTCGTTCGTCTGGTTCAAGACTGGAACCTTCGCTATCCGTTGGTCAACGGCCAGGGCAACTTCGGCTCACCGGGCAACGACCCAGCGGCTGCCCCGCGTTACACAGAGTGCCGCATGGCTACCTTGGCGCTCGAGATGGTTCGCGACATCGACGAGAACACCGTTGACTTTCAAGACAACTACGACGGCCGCACCCAAGAGCCGACCATCTTGCCAAGCCGTTTTCCGAACCTTTTGGTCAACGGCTCTATCGGCATCGCGGTGGGCATGGCCACCAACATTCCACCCCACAACCTTCGCGAGGTTGCTGCCGGTGCCCAGTGGTACCTAAAGAACCCAGAGGCTTCTAACGAAGAGTTGCTCGAAGAGCTAATCAAGGTAGTCAAGGGCCCTGACTTTCCAACCGGTGCCGAGATTCTCGGCCGCAGCGGAATCGAAGCGGCATATCGCACCGGTCGTGGCTCGATCACTATGCGTGCAATCGTCAATGTCGAAGAGATTCACAACCGCACTTGCCTAGTTGTCACCGAGCTTCCATATCAGGTGAACCCAGACAACCTTGCAGAGAAAATTGCTGATCTGGTCAAGCTTCAGAAGTTGACGGGCATCGCAGACATCCGTGATGAGACCTCTGGTCGAACAGGTCAGCGTTTGGTGATCGTCTTGAAGAAAGACGCAGTCGCCAAGGTGGTTTTGAACAACCTTTACAAGATGACCCCGCTTCAAGAAAACTTCTCAGCGAACATGCTTGCGATTGTCGACGGTGTGCCTCGCACACTCAGCCTCGACGGATTCATTCGCGAGTGGGTTAACCACCAGGTTGAAGTTATTGTTCGCCGAACGCAGTTCAGATTGCAAAAGGCCGAAGAACGCGCACACATTTTGCGCGGTTACCTAAAGGCTCTCGATGCACTCGACGCAGTAATCGCATTGATTCGCAAGAGCGCAACTGTTGATGACGCACGCGATGGTTTGATCGACCTCTTGAAGATCGACGAACTGCAGGCGCGCGCAATTTTGAATATGCAGTTGCGTCAGCTTGCTGCACTTGAGCGTCAGAAAATCATCGACGAAGCTGCAGAGCTCGAAGCGCTGATCATCGACTACAAGGCGATTCTCGCTGACCCAGTTCGTCAGCGTGCAATCATCAGCGAAGAGCTTCAAGAGATCACCGACAAGCACGGCGACGAGCGTCGCTCGCAAATCGTTGCTGGCCTCGATGGCGACGTCACTAAAGAAGATCTGATTCCTGAAGAAGAGATGGTTATCTCGCTAACTCGCGGTGGCTACATCAAGCGCACCAAGAGCGACAACTATCGCTCGCAGCACCGTGGTGGCAAGGGCGTGAAGGGCGCATCACTTCGTGCAGACGACGTGGTCGAGCACTTCTTCGTGACCACCACTCACCACTGGTTGCTGTTCTTCACCAACAAGGGTCGCGTATATCGCGCCAAGGCACACGAGGTGCTCGAGGCCGGCCGCGACACCAAGGGCCAGCACGTAGCAAACCTCTTGGCTTTGCAACCAGACGAGCAGGTCGCTTCGGTTCTAGACATCAAGGATTACAACCAGGCTCCTTATCTGGTGCTCGCAACTCGCAAGGGCCTCGTTAAGAAGACCGAACTTACGCAATATGACACCGCTCGCAGCGGAGGCATCATCGCGATTAAGTTGCGCGAAGACGACGAGCTTGTTGACGCAATGTTGGTCAACGAAACCGATGGAATTCTTCTTGTCTCACGCAAGGGAATGTCGGTTCGCTTCTCGGCTTCGAACGACAGCCTGCGCCCAATGGGTCGCGACACCTCAGGTGTAATGGGAATGAGCTTCCGCAAAGATGACTCGCTGCTCAGTGCATCGGTGATCAATGACGTCGAAGGCGCATTCGTGTTTGTGGTTACCGAAGGTGGCTATGCAAAGCGCACATCTGTTGATCAGTACCGCGCGCAAAACCGTGGCGGTCTCGGCATCAAGGTTGCGAAGCTCGAAGAGAAGCGCGGTGACTTGGTTGGCGCACTAATCGTTGCCGATGACGACGAAGTCCTCGTCGTTCTCGAGAGCGGTAGAGTGGTTCGGTCTGCGGTGGCCGAGGTTCCTGCAAAGGGACGCGACACCATGGGCGTTGTGTTTGCTCGATTCGATGAAGGCGACAGCATTCTCGGATTAGCTCGCAACACCGAACGCAATCTCGACGCATCAGCAGATGTTGATGTCGAATCAGAAGCACCAGAAGAACCAGCAAAGGAAGACGCAGAATGAGCAACTTCATTTCAAAGGTAGCCAAGCGCAATGTTGCGCCGGTTAAGCAGGTCAAGCTAAAGCTCGTGCACATTGACTTCTGGTCGGCAGTGCGCAACGGCTTCATGGTTACCTTGGCAATGGGTCTCGCGACCATGGCCGGTTTCTTTGTTGTCTGGTTGGTAATCAGCACAACCGGATTGTTCGGTTCGCTAAACAGCTTGCTCAACTCGGCTGCCGGTGGCGACGCCCAGCAGGTTGACGTTGCTCAAACCTTGAGCTTGCCTCGCGTGCTCTCGTTCGCCGGAACCCTGGCAATCGTCAACATCGTCGGCGGAACCATCTTGTCTGGTGTCTCAGCACTGATCTTCAACGTGATTGCCCGCCTCTCGGGCGGCATCCGTGTTGGATTCACTAACGAATAGACATTTGACCTAGGGCTGCGTTAGCGACTATTGTTAACAAGGCTCTTGGGCCTATAGCTCAGGTGGTTAGAGCGCTTCACTGATAATGAAGAGGTCGGAGGTTCAAGTCCTCCTAGGCCCACCAAGCAGCCGCTTCATTAGTCAGAAATGACTGTGAAGCAACAAGTAAAAACCCGCAAGGGGACTTAGCTCAGTTGGTAGAGCACCTGCTTTGCAAGCAGGGGGTCAGGGGTTCGACCCCCCTAGTCTCCACGAAGCAAACCCTCCCAGAAATGGGAGGGTTTCTTTTTACCGAAAGGAGCGGCGATGATTGCGTTCTTGCCCGGCTTCTTTGCCGGCCTCAGCCTGATTGTCGCCATTGGCGCTCAGAACGCATTCGTCATTCGCCAGGGCCTCACCCGTCAACACGTATTCGTTGTCGTGGCAATCTGTGCGCTCGCAGACGCCGCACTAATTGCACTCGGCATCGCTGGACTCGGTGCGATCATCCAGGGCTTGCCGTGGTTGCTCGAAGTCATTCGCTGGTTCGGCGTTGCTTACCTAACCTGGTTTGGAATCAAGAGTGTTCGCTCGGCATTTAAAAGCGAAGTCATGGATACATCCGGTGCGCAAACCACTTCGCTTAAGAAAGTGGTCACTTCGGTTTTGGGCTTCACTCTTTTAAACCCGCACGTTTATCTCGACACAGTAATTTTGCTCGGCAGCATCAGCAACCAGTTTGCCGACAATCGATGGGTGTTTGGTTTCGGTGCCATGGCTGCGAGCGTGGTTTGGTTTTCATCGATCGGATTTGGCGCGAAGGCTGCGTCTCGCTTTATGTCGAAACCAATTTTCTGGCGCGTGCTTGATAGCCTGATTGCCGTCGTGATGTTTTCTATTGCGCTCTATTTGGCTTTCGCCAAACTCAGCTAAACCTCGGAGGCACCAGTGAAGTCGAAAATCGCAGCGCTTATAAGTGCCTTTGTTTTGCTAGTGGCGCTAAACCCGTTGCCAGCTGCGGCGACATCTTCTGCCACTGTGGTTGCCGGCAAGAGCTTTCGCGCAACCGGCGGCAACTCAAGCAACTCTGTCTATGAAACTGCAACCGACAGCGCTGGCAACCTGTATGTAATGGGTCAGTCGAACAAGGACTTTATAGATAGCGATGGCGGCACGACCACCGTTTTCAATTTTCAATACAGCTCAACAGACAACATCTATGTCGCCAAATATAACGCCGCTGGCGTAAAGCAATGGGTTCAAGAAATCGGTAATACCAGCAATGAGTCTGCATCTACTCTTGCTGTCGCAGCCGACGGAACCATCGCAATTGGTGGGCGTTTGTGCATGCCACTTGTTATTGCTCCAAGCATCTCGATTAGCCCAATCAGCCAGTTTTGCGACGGATTCTTTGCGGTGCTCGACACCGATGGCAATGGAATGTGGGCGAAAGTTTTCGCTGAGCCTAACCAGTTCAATCCGAATCAATGGGTCAGCGATCTCGAATTCGATAGCACCGGCAACCTTTATGCGGCCGTTCAGAACCAAGGAATGCTCGATTTCTCAACGTATGGAATCGATGGCACCACCTTCTCGATTGCCGGTGGCGTTGACTACGACGGTCAGTTGATTGTGAAATACAACCCGGCACAACAACTTCAATGGATAAAGCCGTTGCCAAATGGATTTTTTGTGGCAAACCAAACAATCGTGATCGAACCAAATGGCGATGTGTTGTTGGGCGGTTCGTTGGGCCGCACTGCTACTTTCGATTCTCTTGGTTCTTTCACACCAAACGGCGACGATGGTGTAGTCGCACGCATTTCTGGCTCAACCAGGGCCTTCACCATAATCAAGCAGTTCGGTGGAGCAGGCGCGCAGCGAGTAACGGGCGTCACTCGAGATTCAACAGGTGCAGTTATCGCTGTGGCCCGCATTGAATCGACAGCAGTTCTAAACAGCGTGAGCTATGCCAGCCTGGGCGGCCAAGACGCCCTAGTCGCCAAGTTTTCTGGAAGCACCTGGACGACCGATTGGGCCACACGAATCGGCGGAACCGGCAACGAATACTTCAAATCGGTGAAGGTTGATGCCGACGATCGCATCTATACGGCAGGCTCGTTTGCGGCTGCAGTAACACTTGGTTCGGTGGGCACCTTCACCCCTGGCGTTAGTTCTGGTGAAAATGCGCTTGTCGTTGGTCTAGAGAGCACCGGCACGTTTGCTTGGGGCAAGCAGAGCTTTAGCGCCGCTCAGGGGTTCAGCAACTTCGGCGGCGGAGTTTCGGTTTCGGGTAGCTCGGTCTATGCCTCGGGCTCGATGGGCACCAACCAGACAACAACCGACGGAGTGACCATAGCTGGCAACGCTTGGAGCTGCTGCAACAGCTATCTAGCTGGATTCTTTATCAAAGTCTCTACCGCCGCAGTGGGCGGTTCAGTTGTTGTGAACAATGTCGTCGCTCAAGACCAGAGCATGATCTCAGTCACCAAGATTTCGCCGCGGGTTGTTTCAAAGACTGCTTCGAATTCAAAGATCACACTAAGCGGCAGAAATCTAGACAAAGTCGATTATGTTTCACAATCAAAGACAGCCTTGAAATATAAGTTGTTGCCAAATGGTGATCTCGAAATCGAATTGCCATCGCTCACTGTTGGAGCACATGATATTTTGCTAACCGGGCCGGGTTTTAACTACACGTTGCAAAGCGCCTATCGGGTGCAGAACGTCGAGCTAATCTCAATTTCAAAATTTGCCGATGCGAAGCAAGCGGCAGTCTCAAGCAAAATTGCGAAAGCGGCGGTTGCGCAAATGCCAACTAAGTCGGTCATTTCATGCGTGCTCACCTTGAATACAAAAGCAAATGTAAAAACGTCAAAACTTTTGATTGCTCAAGCGCGCAACTATTGCAACGCGCTGAATCTGAAGCATGACATTCAGGTAGTGCGCAGTGCCGAGCCGACAAAACTCGAATTGCAAATTCGCGGTTGGTAGTTAACGAGTAGCTAGTCCGGCTGCTGCCTCGAGAATCAAAAGAGCGGCAAGTCGAACCGTTCGGTCGTCTGGTGCATCTTTTGTCGCATCAATCTCGGTGATGTCGATTGACTTCACGAGCGAACTCCAACCGGCGAGGTAGGCAAACTGTCGAAGCTCGTCTGCACTGATGCCGCCGGGTACGGCAGCTGGGCAAGCCGGAACCTCTGAGCGATCGCAAACGTCAACGTCGAAATCAACATGGATGCCAGCACCGCCAGCCCCTGCAATCGAGAGAGCTTCGGCCCAGATGTCTTCGATTGATCGCTTGCGCAGCTCACTGCGTGGCACAACGTGAATGCCTAAGTCTTGAGCTCGCTGAGCATATTCGGGTGAGTTAGAAAAGTCTGCGATGCCGATTTGCACAATGCGGCGCGGGTTTAGCCCTGCCTCAATCAGGCGGCGAACGGGCGAACCGTTGCTGATGCCGTCGCGCAGGTCGTGGTGGGCGTCGAGGGTAATCAGCCCGGCGTTCGAGAGGTCACCGCCAAATGTTCCGCGGGCGGCCGCAAAGGTGACCGAATTGTCTCCGCCAAGGGCAATGGCCAACTTGGTCTTGGCGGCTACTTCGGCAGCCATTGCAGAGGTGCGCGCCTCACCCTCAGGTGAATCGGGCGAACGCACGTCGCCAAAATCGGTCGCGGTGATCGATCGAATGTCTACGCGGCGAGTCCAGTTATAGGTCGAGTAGCGCTGCAGCGCTTTGCGAATTGCTGCAGGCGTCTTGTGAGCAGAGGTCTTAGAAATAGATGTCTTGTGCGCCGGCACGCCGAATACTCCGAGATCGGCTTTTGAATCATCGGCGACTAACCAACTCGAGGCTCTTGGCCAAAGTGCATCTTCGGTCACGGTGCTCCCAATCTCTTCGACAGTTCATCTGCTGAGTCTTTGACCAGCTTTGCAAGCGCATCAACTAACTCAATAGAAGTATGCTCCTCGCGAAAAGTTAATGCCAACGATGCAATCGGAATTCTCAGGTGATTCTTAGCCGCAGC
>JAGOAI010000055.1 GCA_017983965.1 Rhodoluna sp.
GCCGTAGTTTCAAATTTCACACCAAGAACCTCAGAGCACCCGGCCTGAATCTTCGAGGTTGCATCGCCAACGGTAACCAAGATGCCTTCGTAGTAGGCAGGGTCGACGTATGTCTCTAGTTGGGCAAGTTCAGCGAACGCTTTGTTCAAATCTGTGCCCTCAGTCGACTCGTCGATTCCTTTGTATGCGCCGCGAAACAGCGTGTAATAAAAGTCCTCGTAGTTCTGAGTTTCGTAAGCTGCCGCAAGAGCGGAGTTGAAGTTTGTGCAGGCAGCTTTATCGTTCTGCAATTCTTCGGCTGGCTTGCTAACTGTGCCCAGATAGACCGTGCCGCCAACAACAGCGAGGCAAATCACTGACACCGCAATAACGGTGTCGGCCCAACCCCACTTGAACTTCTTCTTTGGCTTTGATTCGGTCATGCTTTCAAGGTTACCTTTTCAATTGTGCAAGCTGCCCGCGCAAGAGAGAATAATGGTGTGAATTTCATGGATGACTCGCGCGACGACCTCGATGTCGATGAAGCCGCCGAATTGTGGGGCGGTGGTGCCGCTGAACTCAGCCAGGCACGCTCGACCCACATTCCGTTTTATAAGTTCACCTATTACGCAGATCGGTTAGACCTCCGCCGAGTAGGTTATGAACTCGACAAATTTGCTGACCTCTTCGACCTGCTCGACGAGGCGCGCACCAGTCAGGCAATTCGCATCAATCGCCTTTTGCACCTGCCGAGTGGGCCAGCTGAGTCGCTTCGCGGCGGCAACGTGCTCTGGCAACCTCGCCGAGCCCGTGAAATCGAGTTTCGCGTAATCGAAACCCTTCACCGATTCGGCCTCTCGGTCGTGCCAACGACCTTGCGCCGCCTGCTCGGCCAGGCCTTCAACCAAGGTGAAATGAACGCCTTCGACATCGACCTGATCGACGTTTTCTATTGGGCTGCGCTAGCCCAGGTGGCTCGCGACTACACCTGGCGAGACGAACGCCTCGAGGAATGGTGTGAGTACCTTGAGTATCCGGTTCGACGCACCTTTGGCCACGCTGCCATCAAAGCCGCTTAGGCAAAGCTGTGGTTAGCGCAGCGCTAGTTCAGTTTTGAAATCGCGCTTTCGAGCGCCTGCTTGAACGCGTCGGTCGTATAAGTTGCACCGCTGAGGTTGCCAAAGTTTGAACCATTTGCCGTGATTGCATCGGTTACCAAATATGAGAAAGCTGTTTCTCGACCACCGTTTGCGCCAGCTTGCACTAGGCCAACGTCAGTTAGTTTCGAGCCGTCTGTAGTTACTGAAAGTTGAATCGTGCCGAATTCATAGTTGACGGCGTCACCGGTTGCAGTTTGTGGCCCAGAGTTTTGGGCAACGGAGTTTGACGATGCGGCGGCTAGAGGCAATTGCAAAAGTAATGCGCCACCCACACTGACAGCGACGAATGCGAGCGATTGAAAAACGCCTTTCGACTTTTTCACGGTTGCGGCATTTAACTGAAAACTAGAATTTGGCAAGAGCGTCTCTCAATGATTGTTTGAATGCGTTGGCTGTGTAGGTTGCACCACTCATGTTTGCAAAGCTCGCACCGTTTGCGTCGATTGCATATTGAATTAGATATGGAAAAGCCGCAGCGCGACCCTTAGTTGCATTCGCCTGCAACATCGTGATGTCAGAAATCTTTCCGCTGACCATGGTCACCTGAACCTGAACCGTTCCGAAACCTGATTCGACTACCGAGCCACTCTTGGTTGCGCTCGCGCCGCTAGTGTTTTGACTCTGACTTGCGCTCGGCTTTGGTGCCGGTGCAACGCTCGCAGCAGAACTTGACGAAGCACTTGGCTTTGGCGCGCTGTTGGTGTCACCAGATGCGTTTGCAGATGGTGCCGCTGGCGCACTCGCAGAAGGCGAGGCGGCGGGGTTAGATGAAGTGTCTGGCGCTGCACTCTCGGCAGGAGTCGGTGCGGCAAATTGCCCAGTGCTTATCTCGGCAGACTGGCCGAGCTGGTAGCTGAGCCCAAGAATGCCAAGGGTGATCGCGCCAACTGCAGTTTTAGTAGAAGCTCTCACCAGGCATACTCCTCTGTGTGAATTTGGTGTGCTGGGGTTCCGGCAATAGCCAAGCTGCGCTCAACCGAGCGGGTCCAGGCAACTGGCCCGCACACATAAACGTCAGAGTCTTTGACCATTGGGGCCATCTGCATCAATCGTTGCAGGTCGGTTTGGCCACTCTCGTCGGCGTTCATCCAGCTGCTGCCAACGGCTCGTTTGCCGCCCAAAACGTGCAGCGCGAAGCCTCGACGGCGAGCGATTTCAGACACCTCTTCAAGAAGAGATGCATCTTGTTCATTGCGAACTCTATAGATGATGGTGACATCACCAGGGCGTGCGGCTATTGACTCAGCAAGTGCGCGAATCGGAGGAATGCCGATCCCAGATGCAATTAGAACCACGTTCTCTCTGGTGCGGCGATCTTCTGTGAAAACTCCATATGGCCCTTCGAGCAAAACCTTTGTGCCAGGTTTGATGTTTTGCAACAGAGCGGTGTCGTCACCACGTGCACCGATTGTGAAACGCACGAACCTGTCGTTTGGTGCGGTAGAGATCGAGAATGGGTGTGGGCGATACCACTGCGATGCAGTGAGTGGTCGTAGCAAATAGAACTGACCCGCGCTGCCGCCGAACTTTGCAACATTCTTGCCGGTCAAGTAAACCGAAGCGGTGTCACTCGATTCACGAACAACCTGAGCAACGCGCAAGTTGCTGCGCAATGCGCGCATAACTGGTTTCGCAATGCGATACCAGAGCACGTTTGCCAAAACAAAAAGGTAGAGGCTGATCCAGTAGGTGAGAGCAATCGGTTTGCCGGCGATGTCAGTGCCAACAGAAAACTGGTGAGGAATCGCAAGCAGCACTGAACCATAAGCAAAGATGTGAATCAGATACCAGGCTTCGTAGGTAACAGCTTTTCTCGCGAAGTTCAGCGATGTGACAACTACCAGAATCATGAAAACGAGAGCGAATGTTGCCGTCAGCAAATCGCTAATGCTAGTTACCAAGGCAAAGAACTCGTCGACAATGTTCGTGCCCTCGGCAATCGAATACTGCCAAACCGATGCGATGAAGTGGGCTAGCACCAAATAGAGAATTGGCTTTCCGAGTTTCTTGTGGGCAGCCGTGACTTTGTCGTGACCGTAATAGTGGTCTAGCCAAGGAATTCGAGAGACAAGCAGAATGTCGATCAACAGCAGGTTTGTGGCGACCAGTGCTGTTAGTCGGTCGATTGCCGTGAGAGCTGAGGCGAGGGTGTTGATCTCTTTGAGGCCGCCATTGATGAGAAACATGGCCACCACGGCAACAATGCTGGCCCAACCGAGAAATTCGATGAAGTCTTGACCGCGCTTGATTTCAAGCCATTTTTTGATGCCTAGGCGAACGCGGGTCTTCGGCTGGGTAAGCAGAAGGCCAGGGCGGGTGCCTTGCATTTCGGTCATAGGGTCAGTCTGTTGCTCGTGCTTGGGAGTTGTCTGGGAACTGCCAGTGTGCTGGCTGTAATTCATGCAAGGTCTATTCTTAGCCCATGACCGCCTTGCCACTAGTAAGAACATACACAGATGCCTCGGGCATCGACATCACTCTCTTCGAATGGCCAGTGGCCAAACCGAAGGCAATCATCCAGTTGGTTCACGGCCTCGGCGAGCACGCCCGTCGCTATGACCACGTTGCGGCCGAATTGAATCGCCACGGATACTCGGTCTATGCCGACGACCACCGCGGGCACGGACTAACCGGTGT